>JAGIAP010000340.1:0-2853 GCA_017744805.1 Chitinophagaceae bacterium
GATCAAGACCGTTACCGACAGGCTTTCCAATGAGCTGGGTGTAATGCGGCTGGAAGATGGCCGCTATGCCCTGGTATTCCAGGAAGAAGGATTAGGGAAATACGTAGCTATGAGACTGGGCAGTTCCCCCGTTGGTCCCTGGGGCAATGTGATCCGTTTATTCGATTGTAGTGCTTCCGTGGCTGAGGACAAGGATTTCTTCCCTTACAATGCGAAAGTGCATCCTGTTCTTTCCAGGCCCAATGAGTTGCTCATCAGTTACAATGTGAACTCATTCGATTTCTTCAACGATGTAAAGCAATTCCCTCAATTATACCGCCCGCGTTTCGTGCGTGTAAAAATCAACGGATAATGAGAGCTCTGATACTTTTAGCAGCGATCCAGGTCTGGGCTGTTCTCTACAGCCCGGCCTCGTTTGCTACACCGCCATTCAGCCTTGCCAATACCATTCAATCCAATATGGTATTGCAACAGGCAAAGCCATTCAAGGTATGGGGAACCGCAGCAAATGGAACCATCATCGAAGTGCAGGCTGATTGGATGCAACAGCCTGTAAGAACCTCGGCAGCACAACAAGAATGGCTAACCGAATCTGGAATGAATGGCTGGGAAAGATCGATGTGAAAGGCGGTACTGTTGCACAAAAAACGAAATTCTATACAGACCTCTGGCATGTGCTGCTCGGCAGGCATAAGATCGATGATGTTTCCGGTGATTACCCCGATCGCACCAGCGGGAAGCGCGATGGTACTTTCACCGATGCCGTTTTCAAGATCAGGACCCTTCCGAAAAATGCAGATGGCAGTTCGAAATTCCATATGTACAATTCAGACGCCTGGTGGTTATCGCAATGGAACCTGAATATCCTCTGGGGCCTTGCCTGGCCTGAGGTGCAGGATGAGATGAGCGCCAGCATGCTGGAATATGCGAATAATGGAGGATTGTTGCCCAGGGGCCCCTGCGGTGGTGGGTATTCCTATATCATGACCAGCAATCCGGCCAGCAGCCTGATCGTAAGCACTTATATGAAGGGATTGCTCACCAAAGCCGATGCGCAACAGGCATATGAGATCCTGAAACGGAATCAGATGCCAGGTGGTATGCTGGGCGGCGGCCCTGGTGGAAGGCCACAGGATGTGGAATTCTACATCAAAAAAGGATGGTGGCCCGGCAATGCTGGTATCACCATCGAAGCGGCGTTCCAGGACTGGGGCGTAGCACAGATGGCGCAAAAGCTGGGAAAGAAAAAAGATCATTCCTATTTCATGAAACGTTCCTCCTCCTGGAAGAACTGTTTCGATACAACACAGAAATTACTTTTTCCCAAAGATGCCAATGGGAAATTCCTCCATGCCAATCCATTGAGTGGAGAAGGATGGGTGGAAGCGAATGCCTGGCAGGGCAGCTTTGGCGTATCGCATGATATTGCCGGTTTGGCAAAACTGATGGGAGGAGAAAATATACTCTGCGAAAAACTCAACTATGCCTTTGAGAAGGCCTCGGCCAGCGATTTCGTTTTTGCTTATAACGATGGTTATGTGAGTTATGCCAATCAACCGGGTTGTTCAAATGCCCATGTATTCAATCATGCAGGCAAGCCCTGGCTGAGCCAGTACTGGGTACGAAAGGTGAAAGAGCAGGCCTATGGCGGCGTAACGCCTGACCTGGGGTATGGTGGTCATGATGAGGATCAGGGACAAATGGGCGGCGTGAGCGCACTGATGGCGCTCGGTCTGTTCAGTCTTACAGGTAATGAAGAAGTAGAGCCAACCTATGATATCACATCTCCCATCTTTGATCTCATCACCATCCAACTGGATAAACGATATTACAAAGGCGACCGGTTCGTGATCAAAACGCATAACAATAGTGCCACCAATTGCTATATCCAGCGTGCCACGCTGAATGGTGCCGTACAGCAAAAAGCGAAATTCCCCCATACCGCTTTTGCCAATGGGGGCGAACTGGAGATCTGGCTGGGTGATAAACCAAATATGAACTGGGGGAAATAATAGAATTATGAAAGTTCTCGGAATCGATATCGGTGGTTCGCATATCAGTTGCTGCATGGTAGAGCTGGAAGGCTCCGGCTTCCTGCGGGAAACTGAAGTGCACGCAAAAGTAGATCCGGCAGGCACTGCCGGGGAGCTGATCAGCACATGGGCAGGGGCAGTGAGGGATAGTTTTTCAAAAGCGCATGAGCCTTTGGGTTATATCGGCATTGCGATGCCGGGGCCTTTCGATTATGAGCAGGGTATCAGCATGGTCACTGGCCTGCACAAATTTGAAAGCCTGTATGGCTTGAACGTGAAAGAGCTGTTGGCGGAAGAGCTGGGCATCGATGCAGGTAATATCCGGTTTATCAACGACGCTTCCGCTTTTCTGCTGGGAGAAGTGAAAGGTGGGGCTGGACTGGGATTTGCGAATGCTGCCGGGCTTACGCTGGGCACAGGATTGGGCTCAGCAGGCTATTTCCATCATGTACTGCATGACGGCGATCTTTGGTGTACGCCATTCAAAGACGCAAGGGCGGAAGACTATCTCTGTTCCAGGTGGGTGGTACAGGAATATAAAAAACTAAGTGGGAGAACCATTCATGGCGTGAAGGACCTGATGCCGGATTTTCAACATAACGTACATGCACAATTGGTTTTCGAGACTTTCGGCAGGAACCTGGGTGAAGTGTTGCTGATGAAGTACCCGCCTTCATTGCAGGACGTAGTAGTGATCGGCGGCAATATCGCCAAAGCCTGGAATTGCTTCATCCCGCATACAGAAGGATTTTTCCGGCAGCAGGGTGTGAAAATGGACCTGCGCCCTGCATTGTTGGGCGAGGACGCAGCCATTATGGGC
>JAGIAP010000340.1:2863-6337 GCA_017744805.1 Chitinophagaceae bacterium
TTCGTATAGATGCCCTTTGGTGGTAAAGCCAAATACTTTATCCTGGAACCGGTGCAGATAGGTAATGGGGCCTTGGGTGCCTGCATCGGGCACCTTGTTCATTTCACTCCACTGGTTGGTGGCAGGATCATACGCGAACAATTCTTTATTCTTTCCCAATACATAACCTTTACCATTACGCGTAAAGGTGATGGCATTTTCAGCCCTTTGCATTTCTACCGGGAACTGTGCGATGCTGGCAGTTTGATTATTGGATGGATCGTACACCGCGCAATCCCTTGTGAAGACGCTGCCCGGAACGCTGTTATTGTAGCCTGTTCCAAAGTATAATTTGGAATCCAGTAAAAATGAAAAGCCGCTGCTGCCGCAGTTGACAGAGAGTTGGGCGAAATTATTGTCCCATTTTTCGGATCCCAGGTCCAATACATACACTCTTTTCTGAATGGTCTCATTACCGCTTCTTTCATCTATCTGAAGTGCGTTGTACAGTTTTCCATTGTAAATGAAAGCAGTCCCGTCGGCACCTGCAACCGGACAGTCCGGGAGTTTGCGCCAGGGGTTGGATGCTTCGGGGTCGAATTCCCACCAGTCGCGCAGGAATTGTCCGGTCCCGTATCTTCCGTTCCCGATATAGGCTTTATTGTTGTAAACCGCTACAGCGCAGCTCCACCGCGGCTCAAAGCCATTGGGGTAACTGAATGTGCCGATCCAGTCTTTGCGGCTATAGTCATAAATATGGAGGTCGCCGTCTTTGCTGCCGAAGAAGGCCCTGTCATTGATGGCAAAGCTCCAGTTGGCTGCCCCGATATTCCTTTCGCGGCCACTGGTGACTGTTTCCCAATGATCTGTGGGGCGGGGAAGAGGTTCGCTCTTGTCTTTCTTGCAATAAGTTCCGGTCACAGCAACAGTGAGCAGGAAGAAAAAGGTAAGAAGGTTGTCAGGAATTTGTCTCATAAAATCAGGTTATCTCGATTGTTGGATACCTGACAACAAAAATGGGTTGGGCGTTGACCGGTGATTTGTTAAAAAACGCCCGGTTGCCGGATGGCGGACCTGATCCGGATAGATCCGGGCTTGAATGGTGGATTACGGATTGGGGGGGCGGTATACCTGTCAGGTGGCCTGACTCCCGGAAGCATTGGCCCTGGCCGTATCTCTCAGTTTATCCAGGATCTTCACTTGTTCTGCCGTGATGGTGCTGATCAATTGAAACTGATCGGTGATGGCTTTGAGATCGGAGAGTGTTTTGCGGACAGAGCTCTCGTCTTCTTCCAGCTTCGCTCCATTCATTTCTTCTCTTCTTATTTCCAATAACTGGAGCACTTTCTGGCGGATGGGATCTTCCATCAGTTTCTGTTCTGCTGCAGAGCTGCTGCGGTTTTCAAGGATGGCTGCAGCCAGGTCGAACTGGGCTTCCACCTGGTTGACGAGTGGCTGAAAGTCCACGGAAGTATATAGCTGTCCGGATCGATGTGCGTAATAGGAGAGGGAAGCGATACTGGAGGTAAGTAAATGCGAAGTAGCTACAAACTGGTGATAGTTCTCGAGGTTATATTGTTTGCTTTTGGGCTCCGACATCATCCGCTGGAAATGGTCCGACATATTTGCCAGCGCAACGAAAGCGCCTTTCCTGGCCACTTTGTAATTGGTGATATCGAATTCGTTCCCTGTAAAGGCTTTGGCCACGGTAGCGAAATACGCGCGGTTGGCTGGGATCGCCTGTTCCAGGTAGGTGGCGATCTGTCCTTTTTCCCAACTGGGAAGTATGAACGAAGAGGCGATGAAGGCGATCACGCAACCGATGGCGGTATCCAACACACGATCATGCAGCACAACGCCAAGGCCACTTGGGTTGAGGAAATGGAAACTGATGATCACGTAAAGGGTGATGCCTGCCGAACTGACGAGGTAATTCAATTTCAGCATGCTGTAGGAAATGATCATGGCCAGCAGCATGATGATAAATAGTATGGTAGTGTCCTCCGTGATATAAATAGCGGCAAAGCCAAGCAGGGCGCCGGTAATGGTGCCGATGATACGATGGCCATTCCTTTTCTTGGTGATGCTGTATGCCGGTTTGAGGATGGTGGTGATGGTCAGCAATATCCAGTAACCATGCCCGAGAGGGAACAACAGCGAGATCACATACCCTGTCATGAGAGCGATGGTGAGCCTGGCAGCATGCCGGAAAGTGGTGGAGCTCAGCGACAGATTATCGAAAAGCAGGTTGGGGTCTATCTCCTGGCGGGTGATGAAACGATCCAGGTGCATTTCGCGCTTCGGTTGATTCTTCAGGGCCTTGCTGATGGAGCGGTCGTAGGATGTGTATTGCGATAATATCTTGATGCGCTCTGCCAGGTCCTGCAGGCTGAAAAGGATATGCCTGAGCTTGATGAAGCCCTCGATATTCTCTGCATTGAGTTTCTTGTTACGCATGGAGAAGAAAGCGTCCTTGGCCGCTTCAATCAGTCTGTCGATCCGTTTCTCGTTGCGATAGGGCAGTCCGTCCTGGATGGCAAGGCCGATATCGTTCAGCGTGTCTGCCATTTCAAGGATGGTGCGGTGGTATACCTGTAATATTTCTTCGCTCTCGAATTCCTGGTGCAGTTTTTCATAATCCTGCTGTGTGGTCATGATCCGTTCAAAGAGATCGATACTGTCCAGGAACATCTGCATCAATACCCGTCCTTTCCTGGTGGATTCCCGGACCACGCTTCTGGCTTTGAAGAGCATTTCGCGCAGCTCATCCTGGTGCTGATGGATGGCAACCTGGTGGCGCATGAGCGAGCGGTAGAGGTCTTTGTATTCCGGGTCCTTTTTATAGAATGCTGCTTTCACTTCCAGGTACCGCGCAGTTTCCATAAGGCTTTCGCCCAGCAGTTGCTGAATGAGTTTGTAAGGGCGCAGCGTATGGAGGAGAAGGCTCAGCAAGGCGTACCAGACGCCACCCACGGTGAACCATCCTGCGTTGATAAGGATATCCCGGAAATCGGTGCCCGCAGGGGAGAGATGGGCGTCGATATTGAAGATGAACACCAGCAGGGCAATGCTGCCAATAGAGTTGGCACGGTTGCCATACACGCCCAGCAGGGAAAAGAACATACTGAAGGCCACCAGCTCGATGCCGATCATCCATGAATGACCGCGGCTGAGGCCGGCGATCATGGCAACGATAAAATTGCAAAAAATACTGATGAAGATGGCATTCCTGCGATGCTGAATAGGACCGGGGTTATCGGTGAAGCCAACACAAAGCGCGCCAAGCGGAACAGCCATCATCGAGCCCAGTAATCCATACTGGTAAAGAATGATGGCCGGAATTACTGCCCCTGCCGTTATGCGAACACCTGTGTACAGGTACTGACTACTGATGAACTTTCTAAACTCCTGTGCATAATCCATACATCCTAATTCATTACAAACTTAAGTTTAAATGGATTTTAAATAGATGAACAATTGAAAGAGAACCAGATG
>JAGIAP010000341.1 GCA_017744805.1 Chitinophagaceae bacterium
GTTCATATCCGGGACCTTTCCTTCATATTGCAGATCAACATTATACCAGCGAGCGATCTGCCTCATCATCACATCGGCTGATCCTGAAGGAAAGAAGCCGTCTTTCCAGGCTACGAGGTTCTCAGCATTGGGAATATCCTGTACAGTGAGCTCGTCCGAAGCAACCGGGTAATCAATGATCCTGGCCTGTTGACCGGGTTTCAACACTTTGGAAAGCTTATCGCTGACAACTTTCACCGATCCTTTCAACAAAGTAGTTTGTATAGAAGGCTCATTTGGATAAGCCATGATATTAAAATGTGTTCCTACCACTTCAACCTCACCTCTACCCTTGGCCAGGCCTCCGGCCGTCAATTCGGTGGCGATCACGGCTTTGAAAGGCATACTGGGATTCTTTGCCACTTCAAAATATACCTCTCCAGTAATGGCTACCCTTCTTTCCTTTCCGGTAAACGCTACCGGGAACCGAATACTTGAGCCGGCATTCAACCAGATCTTCGTTTGGTCTGGCAATACCACCTGGTACTGGCCACCTTTCGGGGTGCTGATCGTATTGTAAACTTCCGTATTCGATTTATTATTGGTATGCTGTTCGTAAACCAGCAAGCCATCTTTGTTCTGTTTGATGCTGGTACCGCCTTCTTCAGCCAGCAATCCATCAGTAGCATCGTTCAGTTGGACCATGCGACCATCTGCCAGCGTCAATACTGCCATATCTGTACCGGGAAGGATCTCAGCGCCAGTTTCTTTAGCCACCTGTTTGGCTGGCTCGTTCACGGCGCCTTTGTTGAGCATGAAATACAAACCGGCTCCCAGCAATACCACCACAGCGGCTGCCCATCCGATCACGGCATTGAGCTTTTTTCTGCGGGTGAATGGCACCAGTTTGCCAGTTTCCAGTGAATCGATCCTGCTTTCCAACTGATTCACCCACTGAATGGATGGTTTGCCGGCCAGGTTCACTTTTTTCTGCTGCAACTCCAGTTCATCGATAATGGCTTCGATATGATCCATGGGAGCAGTTCTTTCCCACTCACGGAAGGACTCATGTTCTTCCTGTGTGTAGTCGCCCTGAACAAACCTGGCAACAAATGTCCGTGCCTCATGGATATTCATAACATTAATAAAGACACGGCCTAAAAAAGAAAGGACACCCCGGGGGCAAAGAATTTTCGGACTTTTTTTTCTGAGAAGGCTCAAAGGCCCGTCAGACAAGGATTTGAAAAATAAAGAATATTTACGCGTCTAGCAGAGAAAGGAATACATATAATAAGGTAGTGATGCCGGCATTCCGTTCCAGGTATTGGCGCACATGGGCGATCCCGGCATACAACTGGTTCTTTACCCCGGATTTGGATATTCCCAGCTTTTCGGCGATCTCATCCAGGGTCAGCCCCTCTTCGATACTCATTTTCAACACCTGCTTCCTCCCTGCCGGCAATTGCTCGATGGCGTCTGCCGCCATCCGGTAGTATTGATTCAATTGTACTTTATGGTCAGTATCGGCCGTAACCGGCTCGTTGGAAAGCTGCTGGGCTTCCTTGATCCGCTGTTGCACCCGCACACCGCGGATATAATTCAACACCTGGTTCTTGGTTATTTTGAAGAGATAGTTCTGGAAAGATTCGACATTTGTCAACTTATGCCTCTTTTCCCAAATCCGCACAAAAACATCCTGTGTGAGCTCATCCTGCCTGGAAAGATCAAACGAAAATAACAGCACGTACTGTTGTACTGCCGGATAATAGTGGTTGTATAATTGTCTGAATGCTTCCCTGTCATCCGCCGCCACCCGATTTAATATCACCTGCTCATTTACTAGGTTTTCCATTGAGAAAGGATGAAATAAAATTGTTTTGGTTTATAATCAACAAGGATGAGGCTAAAGAGCTATAAAAATATCCTTTTTTATTCATATCAGAATTGACTAAGATGTCTAAATAAATGGAAACCTTTAGAAATTAAAAAAGTCACGGCACTGACATTTTCTCAATACCGTGACTTTGAATCCAAAACAATATTTATTTCCTGATCAGCCTCAGGGTTTCTCCATTGGACAATCTCAGAAAATAGGTTCCTTTTCCGTAGTTATTTAGCGAGATCTGCGTAACGGTCTGCCTGATGCTTATCTGCTGTAACTCACGTCCATCACTGCTATACAGCCTTGCCACCGTATTCAACAGGCTCCTGTCCGTAATATTCAGGTTCATCATTCCGCCGGTCGGATTCGGGTATACGGTAACGGTACCCCCCTGCTGACTGTTAAGGGTCAGGATCTGGCTGTATGAGCTTCGGCCATCCTTATCGTTCTGACGGATACGGTAATAAACTTTACCAGTAAGCGCAGTTGGTTCATTGTAGCTGTACCTATGCTCTCCATCGCCCTGCGATGCCAATGTTGCCACCGTATTGAAAGTAGCGCCATCCGCAGATCTTTCCACTTTATAATCCTGTACATTGGATTCCTGCACTTCCCAATTGAGCTGTGCACGTTGCTGCGCATCCAGGAATGCCGTTACACTTAACCAGTCAACCGGTAATGGAATGGATGAAGTATGCGTGATGAATCCACTGAAACCGATCACATCAAAGCTGACCTCCCACCGGCTATCCACGGCATTGTAGATGATATCTCCGTCATTGGGATCTATCAGTTGGGAAGCACCTGTATAAGTGCCCGGCAGCCCTGAACCATCACTGGAGGTGCCCGGATATTTTTCGATCCGCAGATTGGCCTTTCCGGCAGCGTCTCCGGAATTCATCGGTAATTTCAATACTACACCAGGGTAAGCATTATACGCGTCGAATTCCGATTGTTTATAATAGAGCGTAACCCTGCCCGTTGCTGTAGCAGCCCCCGTTGCAGGTGTGATCTGAACCAGTCGTTGCACAAACGGCTTACCCGTTACAGGTGGATAAGTGGGAACAGTGGCCGCAAATTTCACGAAGGCTGCGGTAGCGCCATTGATCGGGTGGGCGCCATTGGGCACCACCTTCGCTATCAGGCGGCAAGCTGCATTGGCGATAACGGTATTGGATGGGCTGATATTCACAGCAGGATTGCTGGCCTCTTCAGTGGCAATGGTGCTGGCCGGTAATGAAATAACGGCAGCAGCATTGATATTTTGCCCGATCGCATCGGTAACGGTCACTGTATAGTTTCCTGCGCAAAGGCTGGTGGCCGTTGCACTGTTGCCTCCGCTGGGCGACCAGGAGTAACTCAGTGGCGCAACGCCTCCTGAAGCAGTAACCGTAGCCGTTCCGTCACATCCGTTATCACAACTCGGATCGGTAGTGGAAGTGGAAGCCACAATACCTCCGGCCATCTGGGCCAGGAAAATATCCACATTCCCGGCAGACGCGAAACTAAAACTTCCGAAAGTGCCGGTGCCACCGAACTGTCCGGTTACCGCGATCTTTTTCAACGGACCACCTGTTGAGATAGCCCTTGCCTGATTGGTGAACAAAGGATCATTACCCGAGGCGGTGAGCGCCCATAGTTTTGTGCCATCAGCAGTGGCTACCCCTCCAGTGAGCACGTCCGGCATAGTAGCAGGAGCCGCAAGATTGGTGGATCCGAAACTCATAGCGCCCCCGTAATAACCAGCCAGGTACACTTGTCCGGCACCGTTACTACAGATACCATACCCTTTGTCCTCTCCTGTGCTGCCGGCACTCACTGCCCATGAAAAATTATTGGAAGAGGGACTGTATCTGGCAATATAGAGATCACCGGCACCGGCATTGGACAGGGCCGGGTGCCCGGGAAAAATTATGTTCCCATGGTAAAAGCCGGTGAGGAAAACATCCTGTGTTGGTGGATCATAACATACTCCTGCCACATCTTCATCACCACCATTATCGCCCCCAAATCCGAAAGCCTGCAGGAAAGCGCCGGTAGAGGCATTCACTTCAAGCAGCACCAGGTCGTTCCCGCCGGAATTGGTCAAATTGAAGCTACCATAGGTGGCAGTAGTGGAAAAATAAGCTCCGCCAACGATCACTTCGTTTAGGCCAGGGTGATAGCAAATGGAAGAACCGGTACCATTATCGCTGGATGCAGAAGAACCCCCATTGACGGCCCATGTAACGGAACCATCAGTGGCGGATAATTTAGCCACTACCATATCGCCACCGCTACCTCCTGTTGTGGAGAGCGAAAATCCCCCGATATTGGCATTCCCTCCGATAGTACCGGAAAAATATACACCTCCTGCACCATCGGTACAAATGGACTGACCATTATCACCTCCTATCCCCGAGGCGCCGAAATTCTTTGCCCATAAATAATTTCCGTTGAAATCGAGCTTTGCTACATAAATATCGGTACCTGCACCACCTGTGCTGGACAGGTTGATTGCGCCAAAGCTGGCCGATACATTGAAAGTGCCGGTGATATAAATACCAGTTGCATCCAGGGCGATCCCTGCTGCCTGATCCTGGCTAATGCCTCCTCCCCTGACTGCCCAAAGAAAGGTGCCGTCTGCAGCATATTTGGTCACAAACACATCCATAAGGCCCAGTGGCGACAACAATGTACTGCCCGGGCCGGGATCGAAATCCGTATTCGCTCCACTGAAGATCCCCATATAATATACGTTCCCACTGGCATCGGTACAAACACCCCTACCGGTTTCTGCGCCGGCGCCAAGACCAATACGAACAGCATTGGTCCAGCGTTGCGACATTCCTTCGAATGCCATAGCCAGCACAAAGACCGTCAAGAGTATCCGTTTCCCAATTACTGACGGAGGTAAATGATTTGTCATTGCTCATTTTTTTAAGTTGATTGATGTAAGGCAGATGACGGTTGAGTTTGGGAATGAGCAGGCATGGTGTAAGAGCCCAGCCTGTCGCCAGGCTTGAGCCCGAATAAGGAGAGTTTATGTCCGGGAAAGAAGCCCTCTTCGCAATAGACCACGTTGACGCGAAGAAGCTGATCATGCAGGCAGGAGACTATCAATCCATTTTGTTCATCGATATGCAATACCGTTCCGGGCAGTTTCGAATATGCCTGATCGTTATTCAAATCAACAGATACATCGGTAAGGCCAAAGACCCAGTTATTCCAGGAAGTAGCTGCGCCTTTGTTCCAGGGATTACAGGCCAGGGCAAGGGAGCGGATGGCGGAGGCGGACATGGCTTCCCAGTTCACCACCAGGTCTGCCGGTTGTGGCCGCCTGAACCAGCCCGCTTTGCCTTCCTGCTGCGGCACCGCCTGCAGGGTTCCCGTTGCCAGCCCCTGCAACAAGGCCCAGCATAACTGAAGTCCGGCATAGGCCAATTGGGTCACCAGCCAGCCATAGGTGAAGTCGGGGCTTATTGAAAGACGTTGTTGAAAGAAAACAGGACCGGTATCGAAGCGGTTATCCATTTGATGAACCGTTACGCCTCCTTCCTTTGCCTGGTCCTTTATCATCCAGAACAAGGGCGCAGGGCCACGATATTCGGGTAATGGCGCATAGTGGAAATTGACGAATCCATGGGCAGGCCTGTTCAACAGCGTGGAAGGGATCAGCCATGGGAATGTTTTTACCAGTACGAGATCTGGCCGATATTCGGTCAACCATCGATCCATGTCCTCTGCCAGTTGCTGCTTGCTGAAAGTTCTGAATGGCACGCCATTTTGTTTGCATTGCAATTCTACCAGCATCCTTGTTTCATTACTGACGGTATCGATGGCCGGCATACCAACGGCAACCGTCAGTTGGGAACCGATCAGCCAGCTAACGGCTGGCAAACAAAGGCGGTCGTTACACAGTATGGCAATCCGGATCGTCATATGCAGAAATAGTTATTCTTCCAACCTGAAGCCATATAATCCGCTCCTGCGATCAGGTAACGGAGATGAGTAGTTGCATCTGCTTCTATTGTTTCATGATATTGCCAGGTACATTTACCGTTTTCATCTCCCACTATCATTCCATGATACAAAGGCGCATAGGTATGATGTGTTTGCGGATGGATATTCACCGTCCCCCTCGGACTTTCAAATGACCAACCCTTTAGGGAGCTGACGCCCGAAGCCTGGATCTGTCTCAGGAGGATAGCGGCTTCCCAGCCCAGCAGGGAGAATAGATTGGGAGATCTGTCCTGCTCCTTCAAGATGCCGGCAAAGCTTTGCTGCTGCTCATTTTCAATGGATGAGAACCAGGGAACGAATGCATGGAAAATGCCTCCGGGAAAATTGCATTTCTTCAGGAGCTCTTCCTCTGCCATGAAGGGTGAACAATAGAATGGAAGCGCAGTGGCATTGGCACCAGCCTGTTTGAGGGCGTCGAAAAAAAGTACAGCGAGATAAGTGC
>JAGIAP010000342.1 GCA_017744805.1 Chitinophagaceae bacterium
GATGAAGTTCACATAGGTAAGCGCATGTCCCATCTCATGCAATCCCACATTGGTGTTGGGCATTTCGCCATTCACCCCTTTCATGAAATTGTCCCAACTGAGATAGATACCGCTATGGTCCACATGGCCCTGGAAGGGACGTGAGTAGAAGCCATAGTGATAATCATCTTTCAATACATAGATATCACGGAAGTAGTTGAGCAGGAATTTATCCAACCCAAAGGTCAGTTGCACGGCGATGGCACTGATCAGGAGAGGCATCTCGCTGCTCTCCTGCACTTCGATATAATGGAAGCGCTTGGCTTTGCGGAACAGGAAAGTGCGGAAGAGGAACTTGCGTTGTTCTTCCAGCGGCAAACGATTATAGAATTTAAGATGCCGGGAAACGATGGAATGATAAAAAGGTTCCTGTGTCAGGAATAACTTGTGCTGACGCTTCACGTAAAATCGGTTAAACCATTCGGTCACCGGTCCATGAAGCAGTATAATTGCAATCACCACCAGGGAAATGACCAAAATTTCCATAAGGCTCATTTTTCTTTTTGTGAATAGAGAGGTACGTTGGGTCAACGGGTGGCTTTCACAAAGAATGGATTCGTTACGGTGGCGTTTCAGGGGAGGTGGAAGGAGAGTTAGGTAACTGAATCGGGAACAAAATAGAAAGAATAATTTGAAAATGGAAGTACCTCCCTACAAAATTATGAAAGCATTACCTTTGCCTCCCCCACTGCTCCCAAAGCATTGGTTTAGTATTGATATTATAAAAAATCAACATAAAAATGTACAGAACTCATACCTGTGGCGAACTGCGCATCGCACAACAGGGCCAGGAGGTTACACTGGCCGGATGGATACAGAGTGTTAGAAAATTCGGAAGTATCACATTCGCCGATCTGCGGGACCGGTATGGGATCACCCAGCTTCTTTTCGGAGAAGAACTGAACCAGCAGCTTGACCAGCAACCCCTTGGAAGGGAGTTTGTAGTACAGGCAAAAGGAAAGGTAACGGAAAGGACCAGCAAGAATGCCAATATCCCCACCGGAGATATCGAGATCACCGTTACCTCTTTCACCATTCTCAATAAATCAGCAGTACCTCCCTTCACCATCCAGGATGATACCGATGGCGGAGATGAACTGCGTATGAAATACCGCTACCTGGACCTTCGCAGGAATATCGTAAAAAAGAATCTCGAACTGCGTTTCGCCGTGGCCAAAGCTGCCCGTGAATACCTCAACAACAACCAGTTCATGGATATCGAAACACCTTTCCTGATCAAATCCACTCCGGAAGGCGCGCGCGACTTTGTAGTGCCATCGCGCATGAATGCAGGACAGTTCTATGCCCTGCCCCAAAGCCCGCAAACATTCAAACAACTGCTGATGGTGAGCGGATACGACCGCTACTACCAGATCACCAAATGCTTCCGCGATGAGGACCTCCGCGCTGACCGCCAGCCCGAGTTCACGCAGATCGACTGTGAGATGAGCTTCGTAGAGCAGGAAGATATCCTTCAGATGTTCGAAGGCATGGTGAAGTATATTTTCAAGACCGTCAAGAATATCGATTATACGGAGGCCGTTGCCCGTATGACCTGGGAAGACGCCATGTGGCAATATGGTAACGACAAGCCGGATATCCGCTTCGGCATGCCACTCCTGAATATCAAATCTGCTTTCACCCTCAATGGCGAGCTGCCTGCAAAGGGACAACTGCTGGCAGGAACAGATTTCAAGGTGTTCAATGATGCAGAGACCGTGATAGCTCTTGCTGTTCCCGGTTGCGCAGAATATACCCGCAAGCAAACCGATGAGCTAACGGATTGGGTTAAGCGCCCACAGATCGGCATGCAGGGACTGGTGTATATCAAATGTACTGCCGGAGAAAATGGCGCTATCAGCTACAAGAGCAGTGTAGACAAATTCTTCAACGAAGAACAACTGGGAGCCATCGCTACAGGAGCCGGCGCCAAGGCAGGCGACCTTGTGCTGATCCTCGCCGGCCGTGAAGAGCGCACCCGCAAGGCAGCCAGTGAGCTCCGCCTCGAAATGGGCGAGCGCCTCGGCTTCCGCAAGAAGGATGAGTTCAAATTACTCTGGGTAATGGACTTCCCCCTCTTCGAATATGCAGAAGAAGAAAACCGCTGGGTTGCCCGTCACCACCCGTTCACAGCGCCCAAGCCTTCGCATATCCAGACCATGATCGACAATGACCCCGTGATCCATGATGCCGCTAAATACCTGGAGCATCCCTACAATCATATCAAGGCCAATGCCTATGATATGGTGTTGAACGGAAATGAGATCGGTGGTGGTTCCATCCGTATCTTCCAGCGCGAGCTGCAGGAAAAGATGTTCACCGCCCTGGGCATGAGCAAGGAAGAAGCCCTGCATAAATTCGGCTTCCTGCTCGGCGCCTTCGAATATGGCGCTCCCCCGCACGGTGGTATCGCCTTCGGCTTCGACCGTACCTGCGCTATCCTGGGTGGCAGCGAAAGCATCCGCGACTTCATCGCCTTCCCCAAGAACAATAGCGGTCGCGATGTAATGCTGGACGCTCCCGCAGCCATCGACGATAAACAATTGACAGAACTGTCCATCAAACTGGACCTGAAATAATCAGCATCATTTCATTTCATCCATAGCGCTGCCCATCCGGGCAGCGTTTTTTATTGTTTCACATCTTATCATAAGTTCTTGATAAGGATTTCCATATTTTCATTTAATTTCATGTAACCAACCAGACTAACACAGAGCAGTGCAGTCCACTTTTTTACATAACGAGAAAGGGCTCCTGGTACAAGTAGCAAACAGTGATGAGGAAGCATTCAGACTGCTCTATGATCATTACAGGCAAAAAATATATGCCTATGCCTGCCACCTCACGGCTTCCACCAATTTGGCCGATGAAGTAGTACAGGAAGTGTTCCTCAAAGTATGGTTGAACCGCCACAAACTTCCCGCAGTTTCCAATTTCAATGCCTGGTTGTACACCATCACCCGTAATCAGCTTTTCGATGCCCTGAAACGATCCGCCAAAGAGGCCAATAACCGGCAGACCCTACTGAGGGATATCCCGGGAACCATCAACAATGCGGATGAGATGGTGTTGGACAAAGAGAACCACAAACTCCTGCAGCAAGCCCTCTCCAGGCTTTCTTCCCAACAACAGATCATCTATCATCTCAGCCGCAACCAGGGTATGAAATATGATGAGATCGCCCGGCAGTTGCAGATCGCGCCCAATACAGTGAAAGTACATATCGTCAATGCCCTCCGCACCATCCGGGAATATATCCGTTTCCATACGGTACATCTCTTTTTACTATGCTGGTGGTTATTTTAGAAAATATTTCACAATTGCCTAATCGGCTTGCCTTGATTTAAAGTCTTATTGATCTAGCGCATCATTTTCACGATTGCCATATTCAAAATCCCAACAACATGCCATCAAAAGAACGAATTACATATTTGTTCCAGCGATTCTTTGATAAAAGCTGTACAGAAGAAGAAAAGGAAGAATTGATGGATTACATCAACCACTCGGAGTATGATGCGCAGCTCAGATCATTGATAGATATCACCTGGGAGCAAGAGTTGCCTGATTACCATCAGCCGGCAGAAAAGGCCAGCGAGATCTTTCAGCATATCATTCGTCAGCAAGGGGAGGGAGCGCCGGTATTGCCATTGCGGCAATACGTTCCTGCCCGTACAAAATGGTGGCGTTATGCCGCGGCAGCCGTGGCTGTTCTGGTACTGGGCGCTAGTCTGTACTGGTTCACGCTACGCGGAAATACCGGCAATGCTTCCGGCAAAACCCTGGCAGGATGGTACAAGGCCGAGATCGGTGAAATGAAAACAGTGCAGTTGCCCGATGGAACCGTAGTTACTTTGAATGCCAACAGCAGCATCAAACTGAATAAGGATTTCAATACGAGCGACCGTCGGCTGGAATTATCGGGAGAAGCTTTTTTCAAAGTGGCGCAGAACCCATCCCGCCCCTTCATCATCCATACAGACAGGATGGATGTAAGGGTACTGGGCACCAGCTTCAATGTGAAGGCCTATCCTGACGATCAGAATTTCGAGACCACCCTGATCCAGGGTTCGGTAGAAGTGGAAATGAATAATGAAGAAAAAAGAAAAGTGATCTTGAAGCCCAATGAAAAAGTAACTGTAGAGAACAGCAGACTCATAGCAGCCAGCGAGCCTAAAGCCCAGGACCTGCAAAAGTTACAGCCACGGAAAGCAAATATCATTGAACCTGTTACCCTGAGCCGCGACAGCAGTATCGTGGAGATCAGTTGGACCAACAATCAACTGGCTTTCAACAACAATACATTTGAAGAGATAGCAAAGAAAATAGAAAGATGGTATGGTGTGAACATGCAGTTCGAGAATGAGCAGTTGAAGCAAGGCCGGTTCACGATCACGATAGAAAAAGAAAGCCTGGAAACGGTGATGCAGGCATTGCAGTGGAGTAGCCCGGGCACATTCAGTTATCAATACAATAAAGAGAATAAATCGATACTGATCAAATAAACACAAGAGAAAAATCACAGAACTGAGCATGAAAAAGGGGATGCTGGCACATCCCCCCGGAAATCATGAAACAGTTCCCTGTTTCTTTAATAACCAAAATCGTCTGAAGTTATGAAAAAATTCATTGCTTACGGGAACTCGTGCCCGGGGCCTAACCCAGGTCGCTCAAAGGAGCGGGACCACTGTATACCGGCAATACTCAGCACACCTTATCTGCCGGAATGATCCGCTGGTAACAACTTTATTCTTTCCCAACTTATTTATGAAAAAACGGGGATGCTGCAACACCCCCGCTATTCATGAAACAGCATGGCTGTTTCTATTACTGAACTAAAAACTTACTCAAGTTATGCAAAAAACCTTAAAGGGTTGGAACGGGCGCCTCGTGCCCCTGCCCAACGCCCTAACCAAAGCACTGTGGATTATGAAAATGACAGCCCTGCTCATGATCGTCTGCAGCTTTTCAGTGTCGGCCAAAGTTTTTTCGCAAGACACAAAAGTGACGATCCAAATGGAGAACGCTACATTGAACAAATTCTTCCTGTCGCTCGAAAAGCAGACCAGCTACCGCTTTGTATACAGCAACGACAGGCTCACTGCAGATATTCCCGTAAACATCAAAGCCAAAGAAGAGCCCCTGAGCAAAGTGCTTGACAGGGTGTTGATGAATACAGGCCTCAGCTACAAGGTGCTCGAGAATCTCATCGTGATCATGCCCAGGCAGCAATCGGATTTCCTGGTGATCAGGGGGAAAGTGCTCACCCCTGCCGGAGATCCGCTGCCCGGTGTATCCATCAAGGTGAAAGGAAAAGCATTTGGAACAGCAACAGATAGTAAGGGAGAGTTCGTACTCACCAATGTAGGGAACGATGCGGTACTGATCTTCTCCAGTATCGGATATGAGATCCAGGAGGTGCCGGTGAACAACCAGCGCTCCATCACCGTGACCATGAAACAACAGGTGAGCGCCCTCGGCAATGTACTGGTGCTCGGAAGCACCGGTTATCAAACCATCTCCCGCGAAAGATCCACCGGCTCTTTCGGTATCGTGGGAAAGGAACAACTGGAGAAGCCTTCAATCAATATCGGCCAACGTCTTATCGGAACCACGGCCGGTGTGCAGGCCAAACTGGACGTGGATGGCAACCCCACCTTCGAGATCAGGGGACAATCCACTTTGTACGCCACCGCCCAACCTTTGATAGTGGTAGATGGCTTTGCTATCCAGGGCGACTTCAGTACCATCAATCCTTCTGATGTTGAAAGTGTTACGATACTGAAGGATGCAGCGGCGGCTTCCATCTGGGGCGCCCGCGCCGTGAACGGCGTGATAGTGGTCACCACCAAATCATCCAGGAGAGGGTCGCCCATGAAAGTGGAATTCTCTGCCTTCACACGCGTAGGCAAAAAATTCGACCTGGATTATGTGAACCCATTAGCGCCGTCTTCCGAAACCGTCGACTATGAGCTACTGTCATTCGGAAAATGGGGCGGACAGGTGAATCCCGGCTCCCTGAGCAATTATTATTTCGGATGGTCCAATGTGGCCACTGCCCTCAACGAATACAATCTCGGGTTCATCACGGCTGCACAAAAAGATGCAGTGATCAGTAAGATGCGGACACTCGACAACCGCCGGCAGATCAGGGATCATCTCCTGGCCAATCCTGTGAACCAGCAGTACAACCTCACGCTCAGCGGTGGATCAGATAAGATGATCAACGTGCTGTCACTCCTCTATGAAGC
>JAGIAP010000343.1:0-3792 GCA_017744805.1 Chitinophagaceae bacterium
GGGTTAACCGTAGTGAGGAATGTGCCTCCGCCCAGTGAGGAAGTGGTCAACAGGCTCAACGCTTTGGGGAAGGAATACCCCTTCTGTGTGATCAACAAGCCCGGTAATCATCTTATTTTGTAAAAGTTTTAGTAAGGCTTACCCGAAACAAGGCCATCTCTTTCAGGGATGGCTTTTTGATTGCTGATCTTCGATGTCAGCTTCCTGGCCTTACCAACAACGGCACCCATCCCCTGATCTATTCAAGCTCATATCGCATTTCCGTGAGTATCTGTTTGAACCCAGCTTTCTCATAGGCCCGCACTGCAGGACTGTTTTCTGTGTATACCTGTAATCTCACTTCTTTTATACCTCTGGAGCGTATCCATGCCTTGAGGGCTTCGATCAATTGCTGATTCAATCCCTGTCCCCGGTATTCGGGTAGCGCGAACATGAATCCCAGATGTGCATATTCTTTATGTCTCAGATAGGTTTTGGCGGGCCGTATCTGTGCATAGCCACAGCCAACCAGATGGCCATCTTGCTCCAGCACCAGCAGTTCGGAGTTATCGCTCTCTATCAGTTCCCGGAGATCGTAGTAAATGAGATCACCTTCCTGCAAAGTGGTATCGAAGGGTCTTTCGGCATTCACCAGCATTTGAAGGAATTTGGCCAGTGTGGGCAGATCGGCGGGGGATGCAGGTCTTGTGATGGTGTTGTTCATGATCGATGTTGATATTGGGATCAGGCTATATTGAAAGCCCGGAGCATATCCTAACAAAAAGGGGGCGACAAAGTTGTCACCCCCCGATTATATCGAATCCTTTTTTTAGTTCGCTTCTGCTTCAGCATAGGCAGAAACAGGTTCGCAGGTACAGATCAGGTTCCTGTCACCATGCGTATTGTTCACCCTGCTAACACTTGGCCAGAACTTGTTCTCGCTTACATATGGCAGTGGGAATGCGGCCTGTTCGCGGCTGTAGTTGCGTTTCCAGTCGGAGCTGATCACTACATGCTGTGTATGCGGAGCATTCTTCAGCGGGTTGTCTTTTTTGTCGGACTTGCTTTCTTCGATAGCGCGGATCTCTTCGCGGATGCTGAGCATAGCGTCGCAGAAGCGGTCCAGTTCAGCCTTGTCCTCACTTTCTGTAGGCTCGATCATGATAGTGCCCGGAACAGGGAAGCTGAGGGTAGGTGCATGGAAGCCATAATCCATCAGGCGTTTGGCCACGTCTTCCGCTTCGATCTCGGCCGTTTTCTTGAAGGGGCGGAGGTCGATGATGAATTCGTGGGCGCAGGTGCCATTGCTTCCGAGATAGAGGATCTCATATTCGCTCTGAAGGCGTGCGCGCATATAGTTGGCATTGAGGATCGCATATTCTGTAGCTGCTTTTGTGCCTTCAAAGCCCAGCATGCGGATATATGCGTAGCTGATCAGCAGGATGCTGGCAGATCCGAATGGTGCTGCGCTCACGGCATGGGTAGCTTCTTTTCCATTTTCAATGGACACGTGACCGGGCAGGTAAGGAGCCAGGTGTGCTTTCACGCAGATGGGGCCCATGCCAGGACCGCCACCACCGTGAGGGATCGCGAAGGTCTTGTGCAGGTTGAGGTGACAAACGTCAGCGCCGATCAGACCGGGAGCGGTAAGGCCCACCTGGGCATTCATATTGGCGCCATCCATATATACCTGACCACCATGTTCATGGATGATGGCAGTGATCTCTTTCACTGTTTCTTCATACACGCCATAGGTACTGGGATAAGTGATCATGATACCGGCCAGTTCCTTACTGTATTGATTGGCTTTCGCTTTCAGGTCCTCCACATCGATATAACCATTCTCCAGCGCTTTCACCACTACTACTTTCATTCCGGCCATTACAGCGGATGCAGGGTTGGTACCGTGTGCGGAGATGGGGATGAGCATTACGTTGCGATGTGCTTCGTTGCGGGCCTTATGCCATTCGCGGATCACTAACAGTCCCGCGTATTCGCCCTGGGCACCGCTGTTGGGTTGCAGGCTGCAGGCATCGAAGGCAGTGATCTTACAGAGATAATCGCTCAGCTCTGTAACGATCTGGTAGTAACCTTCAGTCTGGTCTTTGGGCGCAAATGGGTGCATCTTGGCCCAATGGCTCCAGCTAAGAGGGATCATCTCGCTCGCTGCATTCAGTTTCATGGTGCAGGATCCGAGGGAGATCATGGATGTATTGAGGGAAAGGTCTTTGTTCTCCAGTTGTTTGATATAACGCATCATCTGTGTTTCGCTATGGTGCGTGTTGAACACAGGATGGGTCAGGAAGGGAGAAGTACGGGTAAGTGAAGAAGGCAGGTGATAGAGGCCTGCATCTTCATTGATGCTGAAACCGGCAACGCTGTGATCATTGGGTTGATCCAGCAACAGCAGGATGTCCAGTACATCGGAGAGGCTGGTAGTCTCATCCAGCGCAATACCGATCTCGGTGTTGCTGTAGTAGCGGAAGTTGATCTGGGCAGCTTCTGCTTTGGCGCGGATAGCGGCAGCATCTTTCACTTTGATGGCAACAGTGTCGAAGAAATTGGCATGGATCACATCATATCCTTCTGCAGTCAGTTCTTCACTGAGGGCATTGGCAAGAATGGATACACGTTTGGCGATATTCTTCAGCCCTTCTGGGCCATGAAATACTGCATACATCGCAGCCATATTGGCCAGCAATGCCTGGGCGGTACAGATATTGGAAGTGGCTTTTTCGCGTTTGATATGTTGCTCCCTGGTTTGGAGTGCCATGCGCAGTGCACGGTTGCCCTGAGCATCGATACTTACACCGATGATACGACCGGGGATGGTTCTCTTGAATTCATCCTTCACGGCAAAGAAAGCGGCATGGGGGCCACCGAAGCCGAGGGGAACGCCAAAGCGTTGTGCGGATCCGCAGGCGGCGTCAGCGCCGAGCTCTCCGGGAGGGGTGAGCAGGGTGAGGGCCAGCAGGTCAGTGGCCATTACTACGAACGCTTCTGCTGCGTGCACATTATTGATGAACTGGCGATAGTCCTCTACTGAGCCTTTATCATTAGGATACTGTACCAGGGCGCCGAAATAGGTATTGTCGATCTCCGCTGTTCTGTAATCACCAATCACCACTTCAATGCCTACAGGCAGGGCGCGGGTGATGATCACGTCGATGGTTTGGGGGAAAGTATCCTGGTCAACAAAGAATTTAGGTCTGGCGATATGCTCATGATCCCTGTTGAGGGTATTGAAGAACATGGTCATGGCTTCTGCTGCTGCCGTGCCTTCATCGAGGAGGGAGGCATTGGCGATGGGAAGACCGGTCAGGTCGCTCACCATGGTCTGGAAATTCAGCAGGCTTTCCAGGCGGCCCTGGGAGATCTCGGCCTGGTAAGGCGTGTACTGGGTGTACCAACCCGGGTTTTCGAACACATTACGCAAGATCACACTGGGTGTGATAGTATCGTAATAACCCTGCCCGATATAGTTCCTGTACACTTTGTTCTTCAGGGACACTTCCTTGATGTGCTGCAGGTACTCATATTCGCTCATGGAGGGCGGGATGCCGAGCGATTTGTTCATACGGATGGAAGAGGGGACGGTCTTGCTAACGAGAGCTTCCAGGCTTGGTTCACCTATCACGGAGAGCATTTGTTTCGTCTCAGCTTCATTGGGCCCGATATGACGGCTGATAAATTCAGCGTTTTGTTGTTCGAACAGATTCATATGATGTAGTTGATAAACATTTTAGCGCTAAAAGAGGTGCAAAGTTACGCCGATTCATTCACACTAACGCCTGTTTGTTGGGAGGGGTGAAT
>JAGIAP010000343.1:3802-6264 GCA_017744805.1 Chitinophagaceae bacterium
CCCTTACCCCGATACAAATAGCTAACTGCCTGAACTGTAATGCCCAGCTCAGGTGCCTGTCTCCGGTCTTGCGGGGCCTGAAAGCCGCCCTTTATTTTACGGAGACCCTTTCTTCCTGTAATACTTTGGAGTTGCCGGACTCGGCATCTTCTTCTGCGCGCATTTCTTCGCTGGTAAGCCGGCTGCCGTCGTGGCTCCAGCCGGGAGGGCCAAACAGGTAGTACCATTTCTCCTTCCAGGTGATATCCGTGCGGGTGATATCTTTCCAGATACTGCTCCATTCATGGAATACCACCGTGACAGGCGTTTCCTTCTTCAGGGGAGAAGTGAGGCCATACCGGATCGGTTGGTATTCCTCATCGGTGAGCTCGGGTTGGAAAGTGCCAAAGATCTTGTCCCAGATGATCAGGAACATGCCCATATTCTTGTCGAGGTATTTTGGATTGGAAGCATGATGCACACGGTGATGGGAAGGCGTTACCAGGATATGCTCCAGCCATCCCATTTTTTTGATGAACTGTGTATGTACGAAGATGCCCCAGATCTGCGTGGCAGAATACACCAATATGATATCCAGCGGATCAAAGCCCATCAGGGCAAGTGGAATGAAATAGATGAAACGGTACAGGGGTTGGAATACGGAAGACCTGAAGCCCACTGTAAAATTGAACAGGTCGGAAGAGTGGTGCGTTACATGCACTGCCCAGAACAGCCTGATCTCATGATCGAACCGGTGAAGCCAGTAATACAGGAAGTCTTCCAGCAATACTAACATAAACCAATATACGATAACATGATCGAAATTGAAGATATGATGGCGATAGAAATAATCGAGCACAACTAAGTACACACCTCTGAACAGCAGGTCAAGTGCGCCGTTCATCAGCATCAGATACAGGTTTACGCCGGTATCTTTCCAGGTATAGGCTTTGCGATGTCGGTAATTGCTCAGCAGTATCTCAGCACCGATAATGATAAGGTAGATAGGGGTGCTGATCAGGATCAGTATTTGTTCTCTTATGGCTTCCACAATGCCACAAAAGTAATCAGCTTCTTCTTATTTGCCAATGCTTTCACATTCTCTTAATGATTGGCTGGTTTTCCGACTGCCATCATGGCTCCATCCCGGTGCGCGAAAAACATATTGCAATTTTTGTTTCCATGTGATATCCCTTCTTTTCAGATCGGCCCAAATGCCGCGCCACTCGTGGAATACAAGCGATGGGATGGATTGATCCTTCAGCGGGGAAGTGAGCCCGTATCTGATCGGTTCATATTCTCCGGCCTTCAATTCCCTTTGAAAAGTGCCGAATAATTTATCCCAGAAAATGAATACGCTGCCCATATTCTTATCCAGATATTTGGTATTGGAGCCATGGTGCACACGATGATGGGAGGGTGTAACAAAGATATATTCCAGCCATCCCAGACTTTTCACTTTTTCCGTATGCGTGCAGATGGCCCAGATCTCGAGGATGGAGTACACCAGCAGGATATCCACCGGTTGGAACCCTGTAAATGCCAACGGTACAAAAAATATAAATCGATAGAACGGTTCCAGCACGGCGGCCCTGAAACCAGTAGTGAAATTGAAATGGGAAGATGAGTGATGGTTCACGTGCACAGCCCAGAACAGGCGGCAGCTATGATTCAGGCGATGTAGCCAGTAATGGAAAAAATCAACAGCCAATACCAGGACTGTCCAGTAGATCCATGAATAGGGCAAACGCAGCAATGCATTGGCAAAAAAGAAACTCAGCACTCCTAATGAAACGGCGCGCATCAACAGATCAGGGATAGCCCCGAGAATACTGAGCACAAAATTATGCGCTGTATCTTTCCAGTGGTAAGATCGGGTATGATGCAGGCTGCTCAACAGGATCTCGATCCCGATGATGATGGCGTAGAAAGGCGTGGATACCAACGTAACGAATTGCTGCTGAAGCGTATTCATACAACGTGATATTCAAATTAAATACCATGTTATGAATATTTTGTCAGTAATTTTGCGGGCAGTTCCTTATTAACCAATTTTTAATTACGAAGCAGGTGGCTAAACCCCTATTTGGAAACGGGCATTCAATTGAAGCACTGGAGAAAATGCAGTGGAAAAAACGTTCTGCCGAACATCAGAAACAGTACAAACATTTTCTGAAAACGGCCGACAAGAACAAAGTGTTGAAACAATTACCCGATCTGCACGAAGAGGCTTTCGATCAGATCGATTGCCTGCAATGCGCCGCCTGTTGCAAGAATTATTCGCCCCGTTTCAAAACCCCGGATATCAAACGTATCAGCAAGCTCCTTCGCATGAAGGAAAGCGCCTTCATCGACACCTACCTGAAACTCGATGAAGAAGGCGATTATGTTGTTCGCTCAACTCCCTGCCCCTTCCTGGGCGCCGATAATTATTGCAGTATCTATGACGACCGTCCATCCGACTGCCATCGATTCCCGTATAC
>JAGIAP010000344.1 GCA_017744805.1 Chitinophagaceae bacterium
CTATCGGCGCTGAATGCAGCCAGGCCATCATCATCTTTCAACTGGGTTTTGTTTTCTCCGCAGCCGGCAGCCATGAAGGTGGCGGCAGCCAGCGAGAGTGGCACAATGTAAGAACGCATAGCTTGTAGTTTTATATTTCGGGCTAAAAGGTACAGTAAAATTCAATACCGGCGGCCCCGGAGGCGCTGCCTCGGTGTTGGTCAGACCTTTATTCGATACATTTGTTCATCAAATCATCCACTATGGAATTGCATGTGATCACCCGGTCCGATCATCCACAATTGGCTTTCATCCGCCAACTCTATGAATCAACTTTTCCTGTGCAGGAAAGAAGGGAATGGAAGCAGTTCCTCCATTTATTGCAGGAGCCGGCCATGCAACTGAGCCTGGTGATGGATAAGGAAGAAGCCATCGGTTTTGTGATTGGCTGGAAGCTGGGTACCTGGTACTATGTGGAGCACCTGGCCATCGACCCCGCACAGCGGGGAAAGAAATACGGGGAGAAAGTAATGCAATCCATACTGGAAGCTGGCCGTGGCCGCGTGATCCTGGAAGTGGAAAGGATCCATGATACCGATAGCCAGCGAAGGGTCAACTTTTATACAAGACTTGGTTACACCATTGTGGATATCGATTATCTCCAGCCTCCTTACAGAAAAGGAGAAGCAACGTTACCCATGATGCTGATGAGCCATCCCATGATCACCGATGAGCAGGAAGCGAAAGCATTGGCCGGTCATATCCGCGCCAGCGTGTACGAGCGCTATCATTGAGGAGCGGATGTTTACACACAAAAGATTTTAGCGACATTTTAACCCAATCATTAAGATGAAATTAAAATGACCGGGCGCTTGCTTCCTTTGGCATGTCCCGGCACGACTATTGAAAATATACATCTGTATTCATTGATCTTAAAAGGAGGTTTATATGAAAAACAGGAAAGTAAAAACAAGTACTCAGACATTTGATTTGGTATTGGAAGGACAGCCTGTCAACGTGAAAGCCACTCTGTATGAGACGCATAATACCGAAGCGAGGTATCGTGTAAGCATCAACGGTAGCCCTGTGTATATTTTCGGATGGGACTCCAATAAGAACTGCCTGGCAGCCATCGATAGCGGCAATGCAGCCATGGCCATGCCTCCACTTGTGGAAGCAGCGATCGGGCAGGAACTATACAATAAAATGGCGGCGTAAGATTTTGTGAAGACTGTGTTTCCCAGAGGGTGTATGGATTTCCATGCACCCTTTTTATTTATTTTTGAAGAAATCTCTACATGATCCGCAACAATATTCTGGAACTGCTTCGCGTCTACAGGTCTGATGACCCACTCGAAAATTCCATGCTGCAGGATACCATTCAATTCATAGAAGAACACCCCGATTGTTTCGAGCGCTCCCTGCTGGTGGGTCATGTAACAGGCTCTGCCTGGATATTGAACAGAGAGTGTACCCATGCACTGATGATGCATCACAAAAAACTGGACAAATGGTTCCAGCCCGGTGGTCATTGTGATGGTGACCCCGATGTGATGGCGGTGGCAGCAAAAGAAGCATGGGAAGAAACCGGCGTTACCGTAGAGCCCGTATCCACGGCAGTTTTTGATGTAGACCATCATATGATCCCGGAAAATAAAGGCGTCCCCCGGCATACCCACTATGATATCCGGTTCCTGTTCAGGGCCAACAAAACTGCTGATGAATTACCTTCCAATCCGGAGGCGAAGGCTGTACGATGGATCCCACTGGAGGAAGTGGAGAATTACAATAGCACTCCTTCGATCATGCGACTGGTGAAGAAAAGCCTTGGTTAGGAAACCAGGTGGACCAGCCATTCGTTCACATCCTTGAAATTCTCATAGGAGCTGTTCATGGGCGTATGTTGCAGTGGCGGATGATCTTCACAGAATTTCCTGATCTCCTCCGTGGCTTTGTGTCCTGTGTCGTCATTATCGAACCAGGTGTACACGAATCTGTATGGCTGTTGCGTTAGTAAAGGCAGCGCTTGTTTGAGCATAGTGACCGAGTTCAATACGATCGCATTATCGTTGAGTTGCGGTTTTTCCTCTATCACCAGCACTGAGAGGAAGTCCATAAATCCTTCAAAAAAATGAACCCCTTCGGGGTTGGGTGATCTGCCACGGAATGTGCTGATAGCCTTATGGCCGATGCAGCCCTTGAAAAAACGGTTCCGGTTCTCATAACCACCGGCATTGTTCTTAAATCCGATGGAAGTGATGATCTTGCCGGTTTCATTATCCATCAGCTTCAGCTCACGCAGGTATTGGTGGGCAAGTGAAATGGGAATGCCTCTTTCAGCCAGATAAGCGATCAATTGGTCCGATCGAAGTTTGATGGCAGATCTGAGCTCGATCCTTTTGGATTCGGCCTGATCGGCTGCTTGAATATAAGGTTGTACTGAGGGCTGAAGACCTGAAAGATCAGACAGCCAGTTGAGGACATCCGGGTAATTATGCGGCAGACCCTGACTTTGAAGCCAGGCCCTGGTGAACTTGATGATCCCACCACCCTGGCCTGCTCCGAAATCATACCAGGCATTGCGTTGAAGGTTCACTTTGAAGCTGGCCGTTCTTTCGGGTCTTAATGGAGACAGGTACCAGTATTCCTTCGTGTTTTTCTTTGTTGGAATATGGCCGAGTTTATCCATCACATCTGTGATGGCTATCGTTATCGCCTGCTCGAAATTCATTCACTACTAAGTTACGGCTTTCCATTTTTCTATTTTTTGGCAAAACGGAAGAGGTCTTCATCGGGTTCTTTTTTTCCTGTAATGAGGTTGCGGATCATTTCGGCTCCCAGCCTGCTCCAGGTAATGCCATTGCCACCAAAGGCCATCACGGCGAAACAGTTGTAAAGACCAGGTACTTCCCCGATCATTGGCAGGCCTGTTTTGGTGATGCCGAAAGAACCGCTCCAGGAATAAGCCGCAGTAGTATCGGCGGCAGGCAGGATCTTTTTCAGTTTTTTTTGAAGGGCAGGTATTTTGGAGTGATTTAATGCATTTCTTTTTTCCCCGTCACTGAATGATTCATCCTCTCCTCCGCAAATGATGCGGCCATCAGTGGTTGAACGTACATACAGATATGGATTGGAGGCCTCCCAGATCAGAGGCAGGTTTTTAACAACCGATGAAGATTGCCTGCAGGTGGCCATTGCCCAGGTAGAGTAGATCCTGAATGGCTGGTCCTTCAATTGGGCAGGCACTTCATATCCTGTAGTGAATACCGCATGCCGCGCAGTAATGGTGAAGCCATAGGTTGTGTGAATATACACCCGACGCGGGCTGGTATCCACTTCTGATACCCTCACCGGTGAGAATATCCGGGCCTTTCTTTCAATCGCTTTTTTCAAAAATCCCAGGCAGAGACGATAGGGATGAGTAGAGTAGCTATGGTAAGAACGAATTGCCGAGGCGGCATGAAGACCGTATTCGTCCTGTAATGTTTTTCTCCTGATGAACTCCGATTGCAGACCGATCTGATTCCGGAATTCCATTTCTTTCTGCAGTTGTTCGGCATTCAGCATATTGCCATTGAGGTAAAGACTTTTTTGAAGTGTCAGTCCACAGCGGATGCCGGACATTTGTATCCGAACGGCCAGTGCTTCCACGCATAGCTTGGACCTGCGCCAGGCGCGGACAGCATTCTCAAATCCGATCTGAGGGATCAGCCGCATCAATGGTTGATCTATTTCGTATTGCAACAGGGCGGTGGTTGCCATAGTGGAACCATGGCCGGGTTCCCGTTTATCCAGCAGCACTACCCTGAGCCCGGCACTGCTCAGTTCTTCAGCCATCAGTGCGCCACTGATACCGGCTCCGATGATCACCACATCTGTAGAAATATCCTTTTGAAGCAATTCCATTGGAAGGGAAGCTGATCCCGATCGGGCCCATAGAGGATTTCCATCATGAAGATCCTTCTCTGCAGTAACCATAGGGAATAGTTTTAGGATGTTCGCTTAAAAAAAAGATACCAGGTCAATTGCCGGTGGCTATCAGGGCGAAAGAGCGGACAGGTTCTTTATTGTCAACAAAGGATCTGAAAAGCGAGAATCCGTTTGCGGAGAGCATATCTTCTATCTTCTTCATCAGTGTAAGATCAACGCCGGAAGGGGTTTGATAGAATACGAAAAGCTTTCCGCCTGGCGCCAGAAGCTGGCGTATCAGGGCAAGTTCGTCTTCGTTGTTTTTCCAGAAAAAATTCACATTGAAAGCCACGATCTTGCTGAATGGTTGCCTGAAGCTGGTTTCGTTGAAGGACTTGGTGAGAAGGGACAGTTTTCCGGCAACAATGGCCGACCGATTCCTTTTCTCTGCTTTCCTGATCATGGATGCCGAGCTATCGATAGCCGTGAGCTTTCCGGAATCGAGGGAGGCGGTGATGAGCTCTGCCAACAGGCCTGCGCCACATCCGATCTCCAGGATCTGGTCCTCAGGTAAAGTGTGGATCAATGCTGCTGCCCATTCGAAGCGATTGGCAGCCTGGACGCTTATTTCTTTTCCCATTTCATATCATATCGATCCATGCCCGGAGCATAGGAATCTTTGGTGATCTTTTCAATAACAAAACCATGCCGCTGGAAGAAAGGGTAAGAGAACTGGGTAGTATCCAGCAATACAACGGCGGTGGGATACATTTCCCCGATCCTGTTCAGGCGATAGCTGAGCAATGCGCTTCCGATATGCTGCTTGTGATTGCTGTTATGTATCAGTCCCCAGGCCAGCGTGGCCTGATCTTTTTCCGGAGAATACCCGAAACCGCCGCAGCCAACTACCTGGTTGTGCAGTAATGCAACAAAATAGTGGCTGTCCTCTCCATCATAGAGCTGGCATTTGCCTTCCAGGTGGTCAAGCCATTGGTTGAACTGGCCCACTTCGTTCCAGGTAAAGTATTTGGGAGTATTGCTTTCAAAGGCGTTGAGGCAGCCCTGTCTGTAAAGTGGCCCGTATGGGAGGATCGAGATCTGGCTGGATATTTCCGGCATCGGATAATGGTTTGGTCTATTGTAATGGATCAACCGGCAAAAGGTTCACGGAACGCTGATGAAAATTAAATATGACTGTTCTTCCTGACCCTTCGGATCCTGCTCATGGATTCCCGGGTAATGCCAAGAAAGGACGCGATCTGGTGTTGAGGTATTCTTTGCTCAAAATCTGAATACCGCTGGAGGAAATCTTCATAGCGCTGTTCGAGCGGCTTATGGAGAAAGAGAACCCGGCGCTGCTGGGCAACAAAGGCTTTCTGCATGATGATCCGCCAGTAGACATTCATTTTGGGAATATCGGTGAATAGTTTTTCCTGGCGGGATATATTCAACTCCAACACTTCCGAATCTTCCATTGCATCGATACTGTAGATGCTTGGCGTGCCGGTTACAAGGCTGTTGAGATCAGATATCCACCAGTCTTCCAATGCAAACTGGATCACATGTTCACGACCTGCATTGTCCGATTCATATTGCCGGAGACTGCCTTTGATAACGAAATAATCTGCCCGGCACACATTGCCTTCCTGCAAGAGAAACTGATGTTTACGGATCTTTTTATGTACGAAGTACTGAGGGAGTTTTCTGATCTCTTCGCTGGTCAGGGAAATATGCCTTGAAAAGTTCTTAAGTAGTAACTGATGCATGGCAAAGGATAGTTTACCGATACATAGTTACTACTTTTTAAGGCAACATGATGATCTTGGTTCATACTTTAGGAGCTATTTGACAAAACTCAGTTGTTTCATCATGGTAAGCTCATCGGTGACGCGCCAATGCTCCACGATCTTTCCATTGATGATCTTTTCAATGGTGATCTGGTTCACCGATGCCTTTTTGCCGGAAGGCGGCAGACCAAACAAAGAATGTGTCTGAGTACCCGTCATTATCACGCGGGCAACAGCCATGCTATCATTCACGATCACATCTTTGATCTCGTAATGCAGATCGGGAAAGGCTTTCCGGATGGCAGCCACAATGGGTTTGAGGCCATCAGGGCCGATAGGAGGATTGGGTGTGCTTGGCGTATGGTTGATATAGCCGGCAGCAAGGAGTTCGTCCAGCACATTCAGTTTACCTTCATTCCATACTTCATTGTAATAGCGTTTGACCATTCGCTCATTCTGTTCTTTGGAAGAAGGCGGCCTGAAAAAAGAAACAGCGAAGGCTCCGGACCCGGCAAGAAGGACTACAAAAAGAATAT
>JAGIAP010000345.1 GCA_017744805.1 Chitinophagaceae bacterium
GGACCCGGCTTTCAATATCGATATCATCGAGAAAGGAAGCTGGGGCAATACCGTGGAAGAGGCTGCCGGCAAATATGTGATCCAAACGGCTGAAGGATCCAATGAGCTTCGTATTGTATGCGCATTGCTGGAGAAGTGCATCCCTGCTGCATTGCCCGTTGCCGTGGCTTCCCTCATCAACAGTATCAATAACCTGGCAGCTACCAGCGACGATGTAGTGCAGCTCATGGAAGTGATCCCTCCGTTGGTGAGCGTTACCCGCTACGGCAATGTCCGGAATACCGATGCGAAAATGGTGATGCAGATCGTTGACAGCATGATCACCCGTATTTGTATCAGCCTGCCTGCTACCTGCGTTTCGGTGGATGAAGACGCGGCGGAGCACCTGCTGGAACTATTCCGGAAAATGACCGAAGCCGTGAACCTGCTACAGGATCCGGCGCTTACCAAACAATGGCAGCAGACACTGGATCTGATCTCCGGAAGCAGTTCCACGGCTCCCGTGATTGCCGGTTATGCAACCAGGTTACTGTCGGACTTCAAATTATTCCAGGGAGATGAACTGCTGAACAGGTTCTATCGATCCATGTCCGTTTCACTGCCTCCTGCTACGGCTGCTGCCTGGCTGGAAGGATTCCTCAAAGGGAGCGGCACCATCCTCTTGCTGGATAATGCCCTCTGGTCAGTAGTGAACAATTGGCTGGAGCACTTGCCGGATGAGGTTTTTATGCAGGTACTTCCCCTGTTGCGGAGGACCTTCGCCCATTTCTCCCAACCGGAAAGAAAGAAACTCGGAGAGAAGGCAAAGCATGGGGATACCGGCATCAAAGCCAAACGAACCGCTAACGGTATCGATACCTCGCGGGCTGTGCAGGGCATTCCCATTGTGATGAAACTCTTCAATTATCCAATTCAAACACAGGGCTGATATGAGTGAGCATAACCTGAGAAAATGGAGACTGATACTCGGTGGCGATCAAAATGATGGCACAGGCATGAACCTTGGTCCGGAAGATATCCGCATAGACAAAACCCTCGAAGCCTTGTATGATAGCGACCGCCGCGGCGGGCTCGGGGCTTCGTCTCCCAATGTCAGCCGGTGGCTCGGAGATATCCGCAGCTTTTTCCCGAATACCGTTGTGCAGTTGATGCAGAAAGATGCGCTGAAGCGCCTCGATCTCACACAGATGCTCACGGAAAAGGAAATGCTGGAGAACGTGGAAGCCGATGTGCACCTCGTAGCCACGCTGATGACACTCAGTCGTGTGATACCAGACAAAACAAAGGATACCGCCCGGCAGGTAGTGAAAAAAGTAGTGGACGACCTGATGAAGAAACTGGCGCAGCCCATGCAGCAGGCGATAACGGGGAGCCTCAGCCGATCTGTCCGGAACAAAAGACCCAGGCATAATGAGATCAACTGGCCTGCCACCATTCAGAAAAACCTGAAGCATTATCAGCCGGACTACAAGACCATCATTCCTGAAACAAGGATCGGGTATGGACGAAAGACCTCCGCGCTCAAGGATGTGGTGCTTTGCCTGGACCAGTCCGGCTCCATGGGCACGTCCGTGGTGTACTCGGGTATCTTCGGTGCCGTAATGGCCTCCATTCCGGCCATCAAAACAAAGATGGTTGTTTTCGATACGGCAGTGGCCGATCTTACAGAAGAGTTGAGCGATCCGGTTGAACTGCTCTTTGGCGTACAATTGGGAGGAGGGACCGATATCCAGAAAGCATTGGCCTATTGTCAGCAGATCATCACCCGGCCCTCAGATACTGTGCTGGTATTGATCACAGACCTATATGAAGGAGGGGATCCCGGCAATTTGCGAAAACGCGCCGCTGAACTGGTTGGCGCCGGTGTGCAGGTGATCGTATTGCTGGCATTGAATGATGATGGCGCGCCGGGCTATGACCACCAGGAAGCAAAATTCTTTTCCAATCTGGGAGTGCCAGTATTTGCCTGCACGCCTGATAAGTTCCCGGATATGATGGCTGCTGCATTGACGAAACAAGACCTGAACCTCTGGGCAGCCAGGGAAGACCTGGTATTGAAAAAATGAGGAAAAATATATTGTCGCCTTACGCCTCTTTTTTGTCGGATTCGTACAAGCGGAGTTTGTGAAATAGGGGCTAAGTTTGTGTCATCAATTCAAAAACAAAAGATCATGGTACAACAAATTTTCGTGAACCTGCCGGTGAAAGACCTGAATAAAACAAAAGAATTCTTTGCTCAATTGGGTTTCACCTTCAATGAACAATTCACCAATGAAGCAGCAGCCTGCATGATCATAGGAGAGAATATCTATGCCATGCTGCTGGTAGAGCCTTTCTTTCAAAGCTTCCTCAATAAACAGGTAGGCGATCCTGCAAAAACAGCGAATGGGATCTATGCACTGGCCGTTGGCAGTCGCGCTGAAGTGGATCAGATGGTTGATAAGGCAATGAAGGCTGGTGGTGGTTTTGTGAAAGAACCACAAGACCATGGCTGGATGTATGGCCGCAGCTTTGCCGATATCGATGGACATCAGTGGGAAGTGATGTATATGGACGCAACTGCCATCCCTGAAGATGTGAACAGTATGGAAGGTCAGAAGAATTAGTTGAGCCAATCGGATCCCTATGCCCACCAAGGTTTATACCAAAGCCGACCCTGCGGATATTGATAAAGTGATTCAGTTACTGAATCGTATCTACCCTGTCAGCGACAGTTTCAGAAATGCCCTCAATACTCATTTCGTAGCACTTGAATTGAAGAAGGGCGCCACGCTTATCAGCGAGGGGGAAACCTGTCAATACATGTATTTCATTATCCGGGGGGCATTGATGGGACAAACCACCCATAAGAAAAAGAAGATCGTTACCTATATTTCTGTAGAGAATGAATTCGTCAGCTCTATCTCCGGCATGCACGGGATGGGGGCCACAAAGGAAGGCATCATCGCAATTGAAAACAGTTCGCTGATCGCCTTCCCCAATCAGGTAATTCTTGAATTGTTCGAACAGCAGTTCGATCTCAATTATGCATTTCGAATGCTGGTTCAACAGTATTACCAGGATGCACAGGAGCGTTCGCATATCATCAGGGTAGGCAATGCCAAAGAAAGATATCAATATTTTCTTCAGACCAAAGCCGGCTATATAGACCGCTTGCCATTGGAGCATATCGCTTCCCTGCTGGATATGCAGCCCAAAACACTGGAAAAGATCCGGAAGCAATATGCCCTCATCCAGAAAAAAGATGAGGAGACCGAAAGGATTTGCCAGCTATTGGAGGAGCAACTCGCCCTTCATAAGCGGTACGAAGAAAAGGATATCAGCCTTGCATCGCTGGCCGGATCCATTGGGATCACCAGCCACAAATTATCCTCTCTCCTGAACAATCATTACCAGCAATCCTTTGTTGACTTTATCAATTCTTACCGGGTGAAAAGTATCAGGGAACAGTTGGCCCAGCCCAGGCAGGAACAGCCATTCACTATCGAAGCATTGGCCAGCTATGCAGGGTTCTCTTCCCGCAGTGCATTCTATAATGCATTTAAAAAACTGGTAGGGGTAAGCCCCGCTGAATATGCCCAACAGGCCCGGATCTAAGTAGTATCATGTAGAAAATCGAAAATGTCCTGATTTATAAAACAGGACAAAACAGTGCTTGTTCTCATTATCAAAGAGAGGAAGGATAAATAGTTTTGCATCTCCAATATAAACTGAAACAAACCCTCTCCTGATGCAAAAATTCCTATTCATTTCTTTTTTCTTCTTACAAGTTTTTCAAGCCAGGGCCAGCAGAGTGTATGTGAATATTGCAGCCACCGGGGCCAATAATGGTACTTCCTGGGCAGATGCTTACACAGATCTGCAGGTTGCTATAGATTTTGCCTATTACAATTATAAGGATACAGTGTGGGTGGCCCGTGGAACCTATAAGAACAACGTGGACCCATCTTTTTTCCCGATGGAAAATGTAAAGGTGTTCGGAGGTTTCACTGGTTCGGAAACGCTGTTTGCTGAGCGGGACTGGCGTAATAATCTTACTATACTAACAAGTAACAACGCGCATGTTATCTGGTTAAATTTCAGGGGAGCTACCAATGCATGTATAATGGATGGGTTCACCATTACCGGGGGTGGCGGACAAACTAACACCAATGGAGGTGGAATGTATCTTCTACATGATAGCCCGTTGTTCAGGAACTGCACGTTCACCGGTAATAAAGCAAAGAACAAAGGAGGTGGCGTCTGGTGCCAGGAAGGAAGCCCGGTATTCATCAATTGTGTTTTCTCAGGCAATGAAGCTACCGGCGGCGGCGGGATCGGTATTTTTGAATCCAATGTTACACTGATCAACTGCGTTATTACAGGAAATATGTCCACTACAGCCGCAGGAGGTGGGGCCATTCATGCCACCACGGCCAGCAACCTGGGGTCGCTCACGATGGTGAACTGCACGGTAGCAGGTAACAAAACGCCGGGCCTTGGTGGAGCGGCCAGGCTGAATACTTTTTTATGTACCATCAGCAATTCGATCTTTTACGGGAACCAGGGTTATGACAATGGGACCTTTTACACTACCAATAATGCCACTACCATCACCAATTGTATAGTACAAGGTGGTTTTCCCGGAGCCGGTAATATGGACTTGGACCCTCAGTTTGTGAATGCACCTGCCCCTTCAACCATTCCCTTCTCAACCGGGGATTACAGGTTGAAAGCCTGCAGCCCCGCCATTACAGCGGGCGATAATTCCAAACTGACTGTACTGATAGATAAGGATGATCTGCCCCGGATCGTAAACTCAACGGTGGATATCGGAGCGTACGAATACCAGTCGCTTCCGGAAGGTAATAGTTTGCCTTCTACCAATACAAATATTTCAAGATACCTTTATCCTGGTACTACGCTGCTAACGGTGCCGAATACCTGCGGAGCTATTGCGTCCGTTCTTCCCAATGGATCAGGTACAGCATTATCCGGCAATATTGCTGCGAGATCTTGGGTAGATGGCAGTGTGCAATCCTGGAACGGACAGCCGTATGTGCAGCGCCATTATGATATCACGCCAGCAGTGGATGCAGCAACGGCCACGGCAAGGGTCACCTTGTACTTTACACAGGCGGAATTTGATGCTTTCAACCTAACCGGCACAAACAAATTACCCACCGGTCCGGCCGATGAACAGGGCATCGCCAATTTACGTGTATGGCAATTTCATGGAACATCCACATCGGGCACCCCAGGCACCTATTCCGGAGCACAGGAAACCATCGACCCTGCCAATACGGATATCGTATGGAATAGCGCCCGCAACTATTGGCAGGTGAGCTTCAATGTTACTGGTTTCAGTGGATTTGCGATCACGGCAGAAGCAACCACGCTTCCGTTGGTATTGACATCATTCAACGGCCGGTTACAACCGGATAACAGCGTATTGTTGACCTGGACAACCGCCGGTGAATTCAATACGGATCATTTTGAAATTTGGAGAAGTTATGATGGTTCCAGCTATGAACCGATCGGTAAGGTAAAAGCCGCGGGCTCCGGTAACAATGGCTATTCGTATACAGATAATGGAGCACAGGAAAAGAATTATTACCGGCTGCTCATGCGCGATATAGACGGTCGATTCACCCGGAGCCAGATCATCCAGATCAGGAAGCCCAAAACCGATCAGTCCACTATCCTGTATCCGAATCCTTCCATCGATCTCGTTTCGATTTCTATTGGCTCCAACAACCTGTTACATACAAAAGCAGTGCTGACCAATATGCAGGGACAGCCTATCCGTTGGGTAAGCATTGAGCATAACACGGAAGCATTTTCAGTGGCAGGGTTACCTCCGGGATTGTATCTGTTGAAACTGCAGAACGGCGAAGCGATAAGGCTGATAAAACAATAAGATCCTTTTACTTTCGGTATGGCTGTTGCCCGCGTCCCCGCGCGCTACAGCCACACTAAATGAACTTATTTTCTTTGTTCATCAACCCCAATATATTAGTTCTCTGAGAGCGTCAGCCTGTTGTATTTTTGCCTGTATTGCACAGGGGATAATCCTGTGATGCGTTTGAAGGTTGACCTGAATGCTTTTGAATCAGTGTATCCCACTTTGTACATCACTTCATTCACATTATCGCGGGAGGATTCAAGGTTTTGCTTGGCCGCTTCCACGCGAACACGTTGAATATATTCCACAACCGTATTGGAAG
>JAGIAP010000346.1:0-5979 GCA_017744805.1 Chitinophagaceae bacterium
ATATTCTTGTTATCCACTTTGAACCAGAGACTTTCTTTTTTCAGTCGCGCCCCCTCGCAGGTGGGACATGGTTTCAACTCCATGTATTGTTCTGCCCATTGACGGATACCATCGCTGGTGCTGGCCCCGAACCAGCGCTTCAACTGGGGAACGATGCCTTCGAATTCGGTATTGTAAAGATTACCTTCTTCAAAAGAATCGAAATCCACATGTTCTTCCTCATCGCCGGCGCCTTGTTCATTTCCATAGAGCACTACATTGAGCGCTTTGGCAGGCAAGTCCTGAATGGGAGTATCGAGTTTGATCTTGTATTTCTTCGCTATTTGCTGCACTTGTTTGAAAACTGTGCTCTCCCTTTCCTCTCCCAGCGGGGCGATACCGCCTTCATTGATGCTGAGCGCAGGATCAGGGATGATGGCCTCCATGCTTACCTGGTACACTACGCCAAGCCCTTTACAGGTTGGGCAGGCACCATAGGGGCTATTGAAAGAAAATGAATTGGGAGAAGGCTCTTCATAACTGATACCTGTATCCTCACACATGAGTTGCTTGGAGTACTGGATCACTTTATCGCTATCGTTCACCAGCAGGAACATGAGGTCCTTACCAGTTTGCAAGGTCTTCTGTACGCTCTGGCTGAGGCGGAGCCTCATATCCGGTGTAACGGGCAACCTGTCTATCACCACTTCGATATCGTGGATCTTGTATCGGTCAACCTGCATTTTGGGTACCAGGTCTTTCACTTCTCCGTCAACGCGCACTTTCAGGTAACCTTTTTTGCGGATATCTTCAAACAGTTCGCGGTAATGACCTTTACGGCCACGCACGAGGGGTGCCAGCAGCGTGATCTTTTTGCCACTGAACCGTTGGTATACGTTGGTAACGATCTCTTCTTCGGAGAACTTCACCATCTTTTTTCCGGTGTTGTAACTGTAAGCTTCACCGATACGTGCGTACAAGAGACGCATAAAATCGTATACTTCGGTGATGGTGCCTACCGTGGAACGTGGGTTCTTATTGGTGGTCTTCTGTTCGATGGAGATCACGGGAGAGAGCCCTGTGATCTTGTCCACATCAGGCCTTTCCATATCGCCGATGAACTGTCTGGCGTAAGCGCCGAAACTTTCCATGTACCGGCGTTGTCCTTCAGCGTAGATAGTATCGAATGCCAGGGAAGATTTTCCGCTGCCGCTGATACCGGTGATCACCACGAGTTTATTTTTTGGGATACTGATATCGATATTCTTGAGATTATGTACCCGGGCTCCAAAGACATCGATCATTTCCTGCTGTGTCGTTCCGTTATTTTGTCCGTTTTCACCTGACACTGCCTTGTTTACTTTCGCATTTGCCATAATTGCAGAGGCTGTATTTAAATTTTTTTCCGGGAGGGTTTTTAGTGAAAGAAATACACAAATCACAGTCCCATCCGGGAAAACATCAAAGATAAGAACAAAAGGTGGGCGGAAATGTTGTAGCAATCCTACTACTTTTTTGGGTTCAGGTTCAAGGAGATAGGTGACAAATTGGGAATGTGGTATAAAAATTGAAAGGCCATGGTTGAGTTTTCAAGATCAGGTGGATATTCTGCTATTCGGATTGTGGCTATTTTTGGGGAGCTTTGCAACTTCAACCTCCCCGCTCTGATAATTAGCGAACAATCAGTTCATTAGAAAGTTTACCTTGATTTAATTAAAAAAAAAGACTATGAAACTACTTAAAAACACCCTGACAGGACTTATGGCAGCTTCCGTATTACTGGCAAGCTGCAGCAGCATGAACAACACACAAAAAGGAGCGGCAATCGGAACAGGTGGCGGCGCGGCAGTTGGCGCAGTGATCGGTAAAGCGGCTGGTAACACGGCACTGGGCGCCATCATCGGTGCAGCAGTGGGCGGTGTAACCGGTACCGTTATCGGAAAGAAAATGGATAAGCAAGCACAAGAGATCAAGAATGAAGTGCCCGGTGCAACAGTGGAACGTGTGGGTGAGGGTATCGTAGTGGAATTTGCAGACAAGAATGCCGTATTGTTCGGTTTCGACAAATCCGATCTTACCCCTTCAACAGAGAACAGCCTCAACAAACTCGTTGACATCCTCAAACAGTACCCAGACACGTATATCGAAGTGCAAGGGCACACCGATAGCAAAGGAACAGCGGAGTACAATATGAACCTTTCTCAAAAAAGAGCTACCTCCGTTGCAAACTATTTGATCAAGAAAGGCGTTAGTAGCTCTCGTATCACCACCAAAGGATTCGGATTCACCGCTCCTGTAGCTACCAATGATACGGACGAAGGACGTGCACAGAACCGTCGCGTTAACTTCCTGATCACAGCTAACGAGAAGATGAAATCCGATGCGAAGAAAGAAGCAAATCAGTAATCAGATAAGACCTAGTACAGCCCAATATCAATTCGTAAACAAAACCAAAAAAAGATGAAAAGGAAATTTTTGGCTCTTAGCGCAGTTTTAGCTCTGATGGCAGGTGCAGCACAAGCACAAACAAAAACCACATTCGGTGTTCGTGCAGGTGTGAACTTTCAGAATCTGACAGGAAAAGATTTCAACGGAGACAAATATGATGGTAACAAACTGAAACCAGGTTTCAATGTTGGTGTGAATGCCGAAATACCCGTTGCTGACGAGTTCTACGTTCAGCCAGGTGTTTTGTTCAGCACCAAAGGTGTGAAGTATGACGCAAACGACGCGAAAGTGAATCTTTCTTATATCGAGATCCCTGTTAACTTCCTCTACAAACCTGAGGTAGGTACCGGAAAGCTCCTGCTGGGTGTAGGACCTTACCTCGGTATCGGAGTGGGTGGTAAAGTGAAGACCAACGCAGGTGATGCAGATATCAAGTTCGATAAGGAAGCTTCCGGCCTTGATTACTTCCACACTTTCAAACGTATCGATGCAGGTGGCAACCTCCTCTTCGGTTATGAGTTCAGCAATAAGTTCTCAGCCCAGTTGAATGCTCAGCTTGGTTTGATCAATATTGCTCCGGACGTAAAAGGCGCCAGCACTCAGAAACAAAAAACCAATAACACCGGTTTCGGTGTTTCTGTTGGATACAGATTCTAAACGGTTTCTTTTCCGCCGTAATAAAAGCCTGGGGACTTCTGTCTCCAGGTTTTTTTGTTCAATACCTTCCCTGCTCTAATTTTTTTTTCATTTTAACATTGTTGGCAAAAACAGCCACGGAATATGGTATTGACGGAATGAAAGGTTAAGAGTGCCATACGGGCTTTAACGGCCCCATCTTTGATCATTCCTGCGCTCGCATACGAGAACAATTAAAGCCATTTGCCCATCGTTCTAATAAGGTCAGATTTATAACGTTAATATGTATGCGCAATACTTTTAACCCATAGCAATCCATTCTCCTTAAAAAAAGACAAATGAAAAAAAAGCTTTTGACCCTTAGCGCTATCCTTGCACTTACTACCGGCATGGCTCAGGCCCAGAAAAAGATCAGCTTCGGCGCACGGGGTGGTGTCAATTTCACCAATATGACAGGCAAAGACGGGGCCGGTGAAAAATTGGACAATAAGATGAAACCCGGCTTCCACCTTGGATTCAATGCCGAGCTGAGCCTGGCAGATCAATTCTATCTGCAACCAGGTCTGCTGTTCACTACTAAAGGCTCCAAATTTGAAAAGAACGAGGTGAGCGCCAAAACATCCATTGCCTATATGGAGATCCCCATCAACTTCCTGTACAAACCAGAGCTGGGAAGTGGTAAACTTCTTTTGGGCGCTGGTCCTTATGTAGCGTTTGGCGTGGGTGGAAAATCCAAAACCAACGAAACAAGTGTGTCTGTAAAGTTCAAGAACAAAATCACACCTGAGGATGGTGCAGCTTTTTACCTGAAAGGGATGGATGCGGGCGCTAATTTCCTGGTTGGTTATGAGCTTTCCAGCAAAATCTCTGCTCAACTGAATGCCCAGCTCGGCCTCACCAATATTTCGCCTAAAACAGAGGGAGATAATACATCCAATACCAAGAACTCAGGTTTTGGCATTTCCCTCGGTTACAGATTCTAAGCAAGCGGTTCCTTTTCCCGTTGCAATACATACCTGGAGATTCCTGTCTCCAGGTTTTTTTGTTTATTTCATTTTGCTGTATATCTTTGCACCAGTTCTTTTTACATCTCTTATCAAGAAAGGCAGAGGGAAATGGCCCGATGAAGCCTTGACAACCTATTCTTTATGGCAATTGCCGTGGGGAAAAAGGTGCCAATACCACCCAACCACGTTGGGACTGATAAGTCAGATAATAGCTTCAAACAATACGCCTTCAAAACATATTGAAAAGCTCTTCCTGACTATCGGAAGAGTTTTTTTTGTCCCTACCGGATCGCTTAACAGCGCCGGTGCGGCCTTCCTGAACTCTCTCCGATCGTTTCTCCTCTTGATAATGGCTGTCGCAGAACACTGTTTAATCACAATCATCAACGATGGTGCTGACTGAAAAAAAACACATCAACAACAAGCACTCATCACAAAAACTGTTTATCATGCAAGCGACAACACAACTCATTCACAGCATTCCTGTAGATCCACTCACCGGAGCTGTATCGGTACCCATCTATCAAACCTCCACCTTTGTGCAGGATGCACCGGGTGTGAATAAAGGGTACGACTATGCGCGTAGTGGCAATCCCACCCGCGCCACACTGGAAACGCTTATTGCGCAACTGGAAGGCGGCGCAACGGGTCTTGCATTCGCTTCCGGCCTCGCCGCCATCGACGCCGTAGCCAAGCTCCTCAAGACCGGTGACGAGATCGTGGCCGTGGATGATATCTATGGCGGGGCCTATCGCCTCTTCACCCAGGTGTATGAACAATTTGGCATCAAGATCAATTTCGTGGATACCTCCGATCCGGAAAAAGTACTGGACGCCATCACGCCCAATACCAAACTGATCTGGCTGGAAACACCCACCAATCCTACCCTGAAGATCTCCGATATCGAAGCCATCGCCAAAATTGCAAAAGCAAGCAATGCCTGGCTTTGTGTAGACAATACCTTCGCTACGCCCGCCCTTCAGCAACCATTGCTGCTGGGTGCCGATATCGTGGTGCATTCCGCTACCAAATATCTCGGCGGCCATAGCGATCTCATTGCAGGCCTCGTGGTAACAAAAGATCCGGAACTGGGCGCCAGGATCAAATTCTATCAGAACGCCACCGGTAATATCCTGGGGCCATTCGATAGCTGGCTGGTGATCCGCGGCATCGAAACCCTGCACCTGCGCATCCGCCAGCATAGCCAGTCTGCACTCACCGTCGCGAAATTCCTGGAGCAACATCCGGCAGTGGACAAAGTGTATTACCCCGGCCTGGCTTCTCATCCCAATCATGCAACCGCCAAAAAACAATCCAAAGGCTTTGGTGGCATCGTGAGCTTTTCACTGAAACAGGATCATATCGATGCAGCTACTGCATTGGTGACCTCCACTAAACTATTCAAACTGGCAGAAAGCCTCGGAGGTATCAAGAGCCTCGTGAGCCACCCTGCCAGCATGACCCATAAAACCATCCCCGCTGAAAAGCGCCATGCAGCGGGCGTTTCAGACAGCCTGATCAGGCTTAGCCTCGGCCTCGAAGATGCAGAGGACCTGATCAGCGATCTCGAACAGGCATTCCATACCAGCGCTGCAAAACTGGAAAAGATCTCCGGTCAAAAAACTGCAGCCTGTTAAGCATACAATCATATGAGCCAGGAAACTATCAAGACTTACAAAGACATCGACCGGAGCATTTTGAAAGGCATCCCGAACCCTACAGACCAGGCGTACGAGATAAAGATCAAGATACCCGAATTCACCTTCCTCGGTGTGAAAGAGCAACCGGATTTTGCAGTGATCTACCTCACCTTCTATCCAGGTAAAAAAGTGATAGAGTTGAAATCACTCAAACAATACATCTTCCAGTTGCGTAATATAGTAGCATCCTATGAGAGGCTGATCAATAT
>JAGIAP010000346.1:5989-6202 GCA_017744805.1 Chitinophagaceae bacterium
ATTTATGATGATCTCCAGGCAGCTTACGAGCCCACGCGAATGCGCCTCGTAATGATCTGCAATCCCAGGGGCGGTATCAGTTCCAAACTGACCATCGACTCCGACTGGAAGATCCGCGGTGGAAAAGAAGCCTTCAATGACTGGAAACTCATTGAAGACGAATGGGAAGTGACCATGTAACCTGTTTTACCAATTAACACTCAATATATAATC
>JAGIAP010000347.1 GCA_017744805.1 Chitinophagaceae bacterium
GTCCTGACCTGGTAATGTCCGGCAGAACCGTATTCGGCCACGCTCCTGCAAAAGGACAACAACTGGAAGATCACTACTTCGGATCTATCCCTGAAAGGATCTATGCTTTCATGAGGGACTTCGAAGAAGAAAGCTATAAACTGGGTATCCCCCTCCGTACGCGTCACAATGAAGTGGCTCCCGCACAGTTCGAGTGCGCGCCCATCTTTGAAGAAGTGAGCGTGGCAGTTGACCACAACACACTCCTGATGGATATCATGGACCGCGTTGCCCGTCGTCACAAACTGCGCGTACTGATGCACGAGAAACCTTTCGCAGGCATCAACGGTAGCGGTAAGCACAATAACTGGAGCATGGCTACAGACACAGGTGTGAACCTTCTGGCCCCCGGTAAAACGCCGAAGACCAACCTGATGTTCCTCACCTTCTTCGTGAACACCATCAAAGCCGTTCATGATTATGCCGATACGCTCCGCGCTTCTATCGCTTCTGCCGGTAACGACCACCGCCTTGGCGCCAACGAAGCTCCTCCTGCCATCATCTCCGTATTCATCGGTCAATACCTGGCCAAAGTACTGGAAGATGTGAAGGAAAGAGTAGGCGACAAGTTCGACGAGCAAGACGAAGCCATCCTGAAACTGGACCTCCACAGAAGCATCCCCGAGCTGCTTCTCGACAATACCGATCGTAACCGTACTTCTCCTTTCGCATTCACCGGTAACAAATTCGAGTTCCGCGCTGTAGGCTCAACCGCCAACTGTGCCAACCCGATGACCACCCTGAACACCATCATGGCCGAGACCCTGAAGAAATTCAAGGCCGAAGTGGATGGCCTGATCGAGAAAGGTGAAAAGAAAGAGATCGCTATCATGCACGTTATCCGCGAGTATATCGTGAGCAGCGAGAAAGTACTCTTCGAAGGCGACGGCTACAGCGACGAATGGCACCACGAGGCTGAGCGCCGCGGTCTGCCTAATATCCCTACCACTCCGCTGGCATTGGATGCAATGGTTACCGAAAAAGCCAAGCACCTCTTCGAAAGCAATAATGTACTTTCTCATGTTGAGCTGGAAGCACGCCACGAGATCGAGCTGGAAAAATACATCAAGCGCGTACAGATCGAAGCCCGTATCATGGGTGAGCTCTGCACCAGCCATATCCTGCCTGCAGCTATCAAGTATCAGAATATCCTGATCAACAATATCAAGGGTCTGAAAGAGATCGGCCTTGCAGAAGAATCATTCGCCAACCAGAAACAGATCCTGGTGAAGATCTCCGAGCATATCAACAAGGTGAGCGACCTGGTTGAGAAAATGATCCAGGCAAGGAAGATCGCCAATGCCATCACCAACTCCCGCACCAAGGCTATCGCTTACCAAAGCCAGGTGAAAGATCAGTACTTCGATGCTATCCGTTACCACGTTGACAAACTCGAACTGCTGGTTGCTGATCAGTACTGGCAATTGCCCAAGTATCGTGAAATGTTATTCCTGAGATAAACGGAACAGTGACCAGTTATCGGAATCCTGAAAGCTGGTACACTGACATGACAAGCAATGGGCTGCTCCTGAAAGGGAGTAGCCCTTTTTTATGGTGCCTGGGACGGAATATCCGGCAGTTGACATCAACGGCTGATACGCAACCTGTACAATGTTCATAATTTGCGGAATGCGAACATTGTATTTTCTACTTATCCTATTTTCTTCTTTCCGTATTTCTTCATTACAGGCGCAGCAACGCAGTTATTCCAATGAGGTTCTAAAACTGCTCTCCTCTTCACAAGTATTACAAACAGGGTCTGGTAACCTGCAAAACAAATTCGTATTGCTGGATTTCTGGGCCACCTGGTGCGGGCCTTGCATAGCCGCCCTGCCTGATCTCGAAAAGCTCCAGGAAAAATACAGGGATAGCCTGCATATCATCTCTGTGTCCGACGAGAAAATAGAAACTGTACAACGATACTTATCCCAAAAGGATTTCAAAGCCACTACATTTATCTGCGATACCTCACGAGGCTTGTTCAAATATTTTGGCGTAGTGGCACGGCCTGCCTATTTCCTGCTCGATGCAGAAGGCAGCATTCTCTGGAGCGGACAACTGCAGGCATTGGACAAGATCATACCTGAATTGATGCAGAACAATGATCCACAAGCTCCACCTGCATTGAGAACAGATCAAGATCCTGTGGATGAAAATCCTGCCTTGTTCAGTCTCCGATACAATATAGCGCATCCATCTACCCCGTATTCAGTATCCAGGCAGCTCAGAGATACCGGAGCCGTGCAGGTAAAAATGCAAAATTCATCCTTCACTGAGATCGTTTCTCTTTTCACGAATATCCTCGAAAAAGATATTATCAGCTATCGCCCCGATCTGGATTCTCTGAGCCTGGACCTGTTCCTGGCTTGTGCCCCGGGCAACCATACGACAAAATCCATACGTGCCCAGGTAATGGGCAACTTGCAGCAATCGTTGAACTTTACAACGGAAAGAATTGAAAAAAAGATCGAAGGCTTTGAGCTCAGTTCCCAACCAGCATTACTCGAAAAATACCTGGACGATAGCGAAGGCGGTGGATATGCAGAATGGAAAAATGACTCCATCCATTTCTGGAGATTGACCCCTGCATGGCTCGGAGAATCCATTAGTAAACATATGAGCACGTATGTACAAGCCAAATGTTCAAGCGGGAAGAAATATACATTTACCGTGCCTTTCAGGCAGGATATGGCAGAACTGGTGGGTGAATTGGAAAAGTTCGGATTGAGGATGAAAAGAAAGAAGATCAGGGTGATGCAGGTAGAGATCAGATAGTCAAATTTGATTGTTTTTCAATAGCATACACTCTCCCTCGCCAAATACCTTCAGAACTCTTAGCTGCTTCCTTACAAGCAAGAAGGGCTACGTCCCCTACCCTCCTTCGTGTTCTTACTACAAGGGCGGAGGACTGATCAATTATTAAGATATGCAAGGGATTTCAGAATGAACAATATGACTTCAAGAAAAGCCTATTTGCATCTTCGTTAGCAGGAGATAAGCATTGGCCTTTAAAATTTAATTCTTTCAGAAATTATATTATCTTAGTCATCGCGCTAGCTTTTTAAAGAACCTGTGGCAATTCAGGGCTACAATTCCACTTACTTATTCGAGGTGCTACCTTCTATGTTTCCCAACCAACTATTATCAGATCTGAAAGATTCGATCAGAAAAGGTTTGAGTATTTGATTGATCTATTGTATCGATTTACATTTCAGAGCAACTAAAAGCCCCACGGAATACGCAGGGCTCAAGAATTTATCTTCGGCTTATAGCCTTATTGTGATAAGCTTTCAGATACGAATCTAGACCAAAACTTTCAAAAATGGAAAAAATAATTGGATTTGATTTAGGAACCAATTCATGTGCCTGGGCAATCAGGGAAGTAGATAATGAATTAGATAATCAAATAATTGATTGGGGAGTATTGACTTTTGACAAAGGTGTAGCCAGTGTAAAAGGGGAAGAATTCCCTAAGGTTAAAAAAAGAACAGAAAGCCGGGGAAAACGCAGGAATTACCTAGCAGAAAAATACCGTAAATGGGAATTGCTCAAGTGTTTGATTACAAATAATATGTGCCCTTTGTCGATGAATGATTTAAATGAATGGCGGTATTATCGAAAAGGGGTGGGAAGAAAATATCCGCAAAGCAAAAATTTTATCAATTGGCTTCGTTTTGATTTTGATGGAGATGGAAAACCGGATTTTGAACGCCTGGGATTTAGCAAGCATGAAAGTTATTATCTGTTCAGATCTTTAATAGTGGATGAAAGCAGGACAGAAATATTCATAAAAGAACCTCAGATCATTGGACGGGTCTTGTACCAATTGGTTCAACGCAGAGGATATAACGACGGGCAAAACATTGATGATATTGAAAAAGAGGAATTGAGCAAAACGATCATGAAAGGAGGTGGTGATAGTGGAGCTGCAGGGGCCAACGAAATTCAACCTTATATAGAAAAATACAAGACGCTTGGAGCTGCCTTGTTTCAAATTCAAAAAGAACAAAATGTAAGGATTCGGAAACGATATAATTTAAGAAGCGACTTTGAAAAAGAGCTTAAAGAAATATGCCGCATACAGGGTCTGGAACATCTGTACAAGACATTCTGGGGCGCTATTGTTTGGCAAAGACCGCTGCGGAGTCAGAAAGGTCTGGTAGGGATATGTACTTTTGATAAAAACAAAAGACGCTGCCCGATAAGTCATCCTCTCTATGAAGAATACAGAACCTGGGTGTTTTTTAATAATCTGAAAATAAGGCCGGTTACAGAAAATGAAAGCAGCACTGCTGAAGAAAAACATACTCAATTGCTTTCTGTAATTAAGGATACAGTATACCCACATTTTTTTAAAGCTGCCGATTTCAAACTATCCACCATTACTAAAGACCTTAAGAAAAAAGGATACGCAATAACCGCCAACTTTCCGGATGACACAAAAGTTCTAAATCTTTCTTTTTTGTACAAAATGAAAGAATTGTTCGGAAAGGACTGGGAAGAAAAAACTGGTTGGAGGGAGCTATTGAATGGGGAAAGCAAAAAACCAGGGTACAATATTGAAGACCTTTGGCATCTCCATTTCACCAAAAAAGACAATAAGGAAGCAGGAGAAACAGCCTTTGAGTTTCTACATCAATTTGGAATCAAAAAAATGGATCTGGCCACCGAAAAGGCCGAAACATTTGCCAAAATCAGGCTTCAACAAGGCTATGCAACCTTAAGTCTCAGCGCCATAAAAAAAATAATCCCGTACCTGCGGAAAGGTTTTATCTATAGTGAAGCTATCTATTTGGCCAATCTACATAAAGTATTGGGAATACCACAAATTACAGATGAAATAGCAAATCATTTCTCTGAAGAAATCAGAAAAATCATCCAACAAAATAGTTTTGACAAAAAATTATGTCAGGTAATCAATGAATTGATAAGTGATCAATTAAATGGTGAAACCAGATTTGGAATGGATGCCAATTATCAGTTGGATGCAGATGACCAAAAAGACATTGAGCAAAAGTTATCTCAATGCTTTGGGAAACATACGTGGGAAAACTTACAGGATACCCAAAAACAGTTTGCAACAACTACAGTAAGTAACAAATACCTTTCATTCCTTCAAAAGAGAATCCACGCAAAGAACGTGTTTGAAAAAACAGAAAAACTGCACGATAAAATTGCCAACTGGATAAATGATACCTACCCTCATTCAGATACCAGACACTTGTGGCACCCATCTGAACAAGACCCCTACCATCCGGCTATAATAAAAGACGGCAAACATTATTTGGGTACGCCGGAACCAATCAGTAAAGGGTTCAAAAACCCGATGGCGTTAAAAACATTGCACAAACTAAAAAAACTTGTCAATTATCTGATTTCAGTTGGGAAAATTGATGAAGACACCAGAGTTGTAATAGAGATAGCTCGTGAATTAAATGATGCCAATAGACGGAAAGCAATAGAAAGATGGCAAAGAGAAAGAGAAAAGGAAAACGAGGCCTTCAAAAAAAGAATTGACGAAATCAATAAAGAATGCAATACTTTCTTTAACAGGGAAGACAAAAACCTTATTGACAAAATTAGACTTTGGGAGGAGCAGAAGCACCTCTGTTTATATACAGGCAAAACAATAAGCCTTTCTGACGTTCTGAATGGCATAAAATATGATTTTGAGCACAGCATTCCGGCAAGCATGAGTTTTGATAATGAACTCAAAAACCTGACAATTGCTGACAGCTATTACAACAGGGAGATCAAGAAGAAAAGAATACCTCATGACTGCCCTAACTACAACAAAGAATATGTACACAACGGAATCGTGTACCCTCCTATCCTATCCACTTTACAATCAGTTTTTGGAAAAATAGTTGAAAGTGACAGGAAAATATCCTTTGAGAGTATAGTACGTTTAGAAAAAATGCTCGCGGAATGGAAAGCTAAAACATCGGATGACAAACAAATAAAAGACAATATCATTATCAGGCGTCACCTGATAAGAATGGAATTGGACTACATGCGAAGCAAACTGCAGTCCTTTACAACCGAAGAATACAAAGCAGGTTGGAAGAACAGCCAATTAAGAGACACACAAGTAATTACCAAATATGCCTTACCTTATTTAAAAACAGTTTTCAATAAGGTAGACGTTCATAA
>JAGIAP010000348.1 GCA_017744805.1 Chitinophagaceae bacterium
GGCATATCGTAAGCGATCCGGAATTGAAAGCGGCGCAGCAAGGCAATATCGATAAAATCTGCATGATTGGTAGCGCAGATGAGCATCGATTTTTCCGGATAATAATCGATCAACTGGATCAGCGTATTCACCAGGCGGCGCATCTCCCCCACATCCTGTTCATTATTATCCCTCGATCTTCCAATGATATCGAATTCATCCAGGAATAATACAGCCCGCTCCTTCCCTGCTTTCTCAAAAACCTGCCGGATATTCTGGGAGGTTTCCCCGATACGTGCATTGATCACATTGCTCAGGTTGAGGATCATGATCGGGCGACCCAACGCGTTGGCAATAGCCTTGGCAGTAGTGGTTTTGCCACATCCGGAACTTCCATGCAATAAGAGTTTGTTGCTGACCGGCAAACCGTATCGATGGAGATCCTCGATATAACGGTGCTCCCGGATCAATTGCAGGATGAGCGAACGGTTGGCTTCTTTCAGGAACACATCGTCGAGACTGGTTTGTTCCTTGTCGTTTATAATGAGATCGTAGATATTCATAACTGCCCTAAAAAGGGGCAAGGTATGCAAAAACCAGAAGCTGCAACAAATCAGCAGCCATATCGGGTCTACTTTCCGGTATCACCTGGCGGTGTATACGCACCGTATACGGCATCCCTGAATTTTTTGTGCAGTTGTATCGGATCATAAGGGAACAACTGCGTGAACAGCACCGCCGTGATCTCATTGGCAGGATCCACCCAGAACAAAGTACTGGCAGCACCATCCCAAAAGAATTCGCCCGTAGCGCCATTGTTCTGCTCTTTTGAAATGGGTGGGCCGGTCCTTACAGCAAAATCGATCCCGAAACCGACGGTTCCTTTGCCTGGTAACCAGGATCGTTTGGTAAGGGTATCCGGCAGTTGATTGGTGGCCATCAACTTTACCGTTTCCGGTTTGAGGATCCTCGTCTTCCCTAACGAGCCATGGTTCACCAGCATCCTGGCAAACCTGCTATAATCGTCCAGGGTGGATGTCAATCCCCAGCCACCAGGCGTCAAGGGCCAGTTTTTGGTATAGAACGAACTGGCCTGATCATCAGGGATCCGGCTCAACTTACCATCATTGCCACGGAAATACACAGCCGAAAATTTCGCCCTGTCCTTTTCAGGGACCATATAATGTGTATGCTTCATTCCCAGCGGATCGAAGATCATCTCCTGCAGGTATTGCCCGAATGGCTTTCCGGATAATATCTCCACCAGGCGTGCCTGAACATCCACGGAAGGCCCGTACAACCATTCATCGCCGGGATGGAATTGTAAAGGCAGGCTGGCAATTTTTTCCACTGCCTGTGCAAGGGTATTGTTTGGATTGAATGCATCGGCCTCTTTGACCAGCGCGGCCAGCGCAGGAATATCGTTGCCCGCAAATCCAGCCGTATGGCGGGTTATATCACGAATAGTAATAGGCCGCTTTGCAGGCTCGAGGACCATTTTCCCATTTTCATCCACGCCTTTGTATACCTGCATATGGGTGAATTCGGGAAGATATTTCGAGAGCGGATCATCCAATCGGAACGCCCCTTTTTCGTAGAGTGTCATGAGCGCTACACCGGTCACCGGTTTCGTCATGGAAAAGATCCGGACAATGGTTTGGCGATCCATGGGCCTGTTCGCTTCACGATCTGCCAACCCGAAAGCATTGAAGTAAACTTCTTTCCCTTTTTCGAAGATGAGCGCGGAAAGGCCTGCTGTTTTTTCGTCATCGATAAGGCTCTTCAAAGTGGAATCGATACGCTTCTTAACAGCCTTATCGACAAGACCATTGGTATTCGTTTTTTGCTGGGCGAATAATGGAAAAGAACAGAAAACAAACAAGGGCAGAAAGGAAATGATCAGTTTTTTCATTTGAGTTTCTTTTAGGATCCTGTTATGCTTGTGACCTTCCTTAAAATAATAATTTTTCAGAGAGGCAAAGAATAAAATCCATCCTTTTGCCCGCGTCCCTAAAAATTGGCAGCTACAAAACCCCGGGAGTAGTCTTTTATCAGTTCCCTTACCCGCCTGAACTCCTGCATGATCGCTTCTTCGGAACCGGTGGCCTTTGCAGGGTCAGGAAAATTCTCATGGAACAGTTGTGCACGGGAAGGGAAATAGGGGCATCTTTCCTTTGCATTGTCGCAGACCGTAATCACAAAATCAAAATCGATACCGGCATATTCGTTGATATTATTGGAGGTATGACCAGAAATATCGATCCCCTCTTCGGCCATCACCTGTATCGCTCTTGGATTGACGCCATGTGTTTCCACACCTGCACTGTAGATCTCCGCCTTGTTACCGGCAAAATGCCTGAGATATCCTTCTGCTATCTGGCTGCGGCAACTATTGCCTGTACAAAGCACCAGTACTTTTTTCATGAAATCATATGAGTTGATCTGTTATCGAATTAGCAGCAACCATTTCCTGGCTCACAACATTTACGCTCATCCTTTGCAGGCTTATCAGCATATACGGTAATGCTCACTATTTTCTTATTGCTGGATCTGAACTCAGCAATACTCTCCAGGCTGAGGTAATTATTGAGGATCTCATCGGGTAACACAATCTCTTTTTCTTTTTGGATGGTGATGTTCTCAAATCCGGCTTCCTGGATAATGGAAAGGTATTCCGTTTTCTGAATGGCGCCGCTCACGCAGCCGGCATAGAGCTCTGCCACTTGTTTCCAACTGGCTTCCATTTCACCGATGAGCACAATATCCGAAATGGAAAAATGTCCTCCCGGCTTGAGCGCACGATATACTTCGCTGATCACTTTGTGCTTATTGGGTACCAGGTTCAGCACGCAATTGCTTACTATCACATCGGCGATATTTGAAGTAACGGGAAGATCTTCGATATCACCCTGCCTGAACTCTACGTTATGGAAATTCAGCTTCTCAGCATTTTTCCTGGCTTTTTTGATCATCTCAGGAGTGAAGTCAACCCCTATCACTTTACCGGAGGCTCCCACCACTTTACGGGCGATGAAACAATCGTTCCCAGCGCCACTGCCCAGATCGATAACCGTATCACCTTCTTTCATCTTTGCAAATTCGGTAGGCAGGCCGCAACCCAGGCCCAGATCGGCATCTGCGTTGTATCCTTCCAGTTGCGTATAATCCTCCGACATGATATTGTATACTTCGCCACCCGGCGTGCAACAACTATTGGTTGCGCCACAGCAAGAAGAGGAATTGTCTTCTTTTGATTGACTGGCTATCTCGGCATACTTCTGTTTCACCAGTTCTTTCAATTGGTCCGGAGTTTGCATGATCGTTGTATTTATTATTTATCGCAATATTGCGATTAACTAAAGCAAAAAAAGGTCAGCAACAACCTTTCGTATTGTCATACGCCACAAAGAAAGAATCGAAGGCTGCTTTGTATTGATTCCATACTTTAGGGTCGATGCAATAACAGACGCTGGTGCCTTCGATAGTTCCCTGGATCAATCCGGCATTTTTCAATTCTTTCAGGTGTTGGGAGATAGTTGCCTGGGCAAGCCCCAATTCTTCCACCAGGTCGCCGCAGATACAGGCCTGAGCTTTCACCAGGTATTGGATGATGGCGATCCTGGCAGGATGCGCCAAGGCCTTCATCATGGATGCAAGCCTGTTCTGTTTATCGCTGAATATTTCGGATTTTGTCAGTCCCATTACATCGCAATATTACGATAGATATAGCAATTCAGAAATATTATTTTTTTGGGTCTTTACCTTCTCCTTTTCAGCGGTCACCTCTCCCTTATTTTTCTTATATTGAAAAGACATCTCTCAGGGCTTCAGAATTTCTTCAGATTTGAGTGTTAGGTTAAGACAACCAGGTTTAGGCCCATAACCTTCAAATAAAATCAGATGAGATCCCATTTCTTCTTATCCACTCTGGCACTAACGCTATTTGCAGCTTGCAATCAGCAAACCAGTCCCAAAGCAGGCTCAGCCAATGTTGAAATGAAAAAAGATACTATTGCCTGTGCTCCAGGTAGTAGTAAAGTAGACACTACTATTATCCAGCAGCTTACTGGCATGAAAGGCGTTTACAAGAATGGGGAATACAAGATCACCGTTCCGCAACATGATCTGAAAATTGTGGTAGATGGTTTTAGGATCATCCCTGCCATGGGTCTTAGTAGCTGGACCTGTTTCACACCTTGTGCCGACAGCGTGATGGTGATGGGAGATATTGTACTTACAGAAACAGACCTGTCCCCTGTTCAACAGGAAGTGATCAAACAAGGGTTTTCAATTACGGCTATTCATAATCACTTTGTGCGCAACCATCCCAATGTGATGTATATGCATATCGATGGAAAAGGAAAAGCAGATAAAGTAGCAGCCAGCGTAAAATCCATTTTCGAAAAGGTGAAGACAGTACGAGGCCATGATCCGAAAGAAAGCAAACCTGACAGCGTTACCAATACCCTGGATATTCCGAAGCTCGATTCCATCCTGGGTCATAAAGGAGAGTGGAGCAAAGGCGTGTATAAATATACCATCGGTCGCCCGGATGTATCATTACAGGAGCATGGCATTCCGGTGAGCAGCTTTGCGGGACTCAATACCTGGGCTGCCTGGCAGGGAACTCCGGAAAGAGCAGCCGTGGCGGGAGATTTCGCTATGTTGGAAAAAGAGGTAAGCCCGGTGATCTCGACACTGGTAGAAAATGGTATCGAAGTAGTTGCCGTACATAATCATATGGTGCATGAGGATCCCCGCATTTTCTTTTTACATTATTGGGGCGTTGGGAATGCGGAAAAACTGGCAAATGGACTGAAGGCAGCGCTGGATCAAACCGGCAAGGCGAAGCTTCATTAATAAAGTACTCCAGGTATTAAAAACAGCAATGGCCGCCGATTGGCAGCCATGTTGATTTCCAAGTACCCCGGACAGGAATTGAACCTGCACTCCCATTGCTGGGAAAAGGATTTTAAGTCCTTCGCGTCTACCGATTCCGCCACCGGGGTATTCACTGTAGAATGAATCTAAACAAAAAATTCCATTCCACATTTTCAGTAGAATGGAATTTCTCAGAGCGGAAGACGAGATTCGAACCCGCGACCCTCACCTTGGCAAGGTGATGCTCTACCAGCTGAGCTACTTCCGCATTTTGCTGCTGTTTGTTAGCAGCGATATTTTTATAAAGAACTGATTATCAATCGTTATTGGGAGTGCAAAGATAGGGATTTTTTTATTCTACCAAAATTTTTCTCCCTTTTTTTTCTCTTTTTTTATTTGTACTCAGGAGTGTATTTGGTACTGGGTTGGATCGTTACCTCAGGCTTCCCTTTGTAATGATGTCTGTACAGGTTATAGCAACCGCCCAGCACAAATGCCATTACACAAAATACCTGAAGATAGAACAGAAACGCAGAGGAGTTGACCCAGTTGCGTTTAAAGTCTTTGTCGCGATAGTCTTTTTCTTCCAGATGTTGTTCCATATGAGTGAATTGCGTTGCAAAAGTAATACTTCAGTTCAAAAAAATCAGCATTTTGGTGAAACAATTTTCACAAAAGTTTTTTTACCCTGCACAAAGTAAGCCCACACAACACTTTTATGCAAATAACCCTGTAAAGGCTTTCTTTTGTCTAACCCTGTCCTGTCCATTTTCTTATGTGCACATAACCAATATAAAAATGCCCAGTGCGCTTTTACAACTGCTACAAAATAAGTGACCTCTCCCGCCAGTAAGCTCTTGAAGGCAGAAACAGCATCGAGCCAAAACCGCCAGGCGATCTTGATAAATGCCTGCCCGGCAGGAAGGTTCTTGGCCATCATTACCAGGTTATTGCGGAAATTCAGGAACACCTTGCGGGCATTGCCTTTCGGCAAAGTGCCACCACCAACATGGTACACAACGGAGCCCGGACAAATATATACCTGGTAGCCCGCCAGTTGCATCCTCCAGCAAAGGTCGATCTCTTCCTGGTGGGCAAAAAAGAACTCGTCGAAACCGTGCAGACTGTGAAACAGCCCGGCTTGCACAAACATGGCCGCACCGCTGGCCCAGAATACAGGTGCCGCATCATTGAACTGCCCTTCATCTTTTTCACATACATCGAATATCCTCCCTCTCGCAAATGGGTAACCGAGATAATCCAGCCAGCCTCCTGCAGCCCCGGCAT
>JAGIAP010000349.1 GCA_017744805.1 Chitinophagaceae bacterium
AGAGGGGGCTGTCATGAAGCGATTGGCAGAGAAGTAGGAGGTATGATTCCAATAGCGTCTCCACCTTTTTAAATGGAGACGTTATTGGAAGATCTCAGTTCTTAATTATTCAGGTTTAATTGCGCTTTCACTTGTCCATAATTATTCCAGTCGATCGGCAAGCTATTGGCAACCGTTCCACCAGGAATGATCACATATCGAAACTGTAAAGTCTTTTTCCCGATTAACAGTTTGGTGCTTACATCTAAATTTGAGATAATCGAAATTTGCTTATTCGATGCGATGAATCTGACAATTTTACTCGATTCATCTGCAAAAGGCGGTGGAGTAATGACTGGATCATCAGCAGAATTGCAACAATCATTATTTCCACCAATGATAATAGTTATGCGCTCCATCGTATTCAAATCCGCAACGGGGGTACAATGAATTGCCGATATCATTGGTCTTTTCCGTTTCCAGCATCAACCCGCAAGCGCCGGTTTCTTCGCACCATTGTTTGCTCCTGTCTATCAATGCTACTGACAATCCTTTGCCTCTGTGATCCGGGTGTACAAACAGATCGCTTAGCAACCATTGCTTTTGCAATTTTGTGTAGTGAAATAATTTATACAGTTGTACAAAGCCAACAGCCTTGTTGTTTACGATGGCTAAGAAGATATCTGATTCATTGTTCAGCAATCTTTCCTTGAGAAATTCTTTTCCTTTTTCTACATCGGATTCCTGCCGGTAGAAGATCCTGTAAAGATTGAATAATTCAGCAGCATCGTTTAAATCTTCCAAACTTGCCTTCCTGATCTTGTAATCCATAATGATGATTTTTGATGTATGGAGACAAAAATATTTTTATATTGGACTACCATTATGATCCAGATCTAAATATTCAAGTAGTCCAGATGCTACCAATCGAACATCTCATCATTATTGACAAAGAGAGCAAATCACCTGTCTACAGGCAGATAGCTGCGTCTATTACCAATGCTATCCGGAAAGGCATATTGAAGGCTTGCACTCCACTGCCCGGTACCCGTGAGTTGTCGCGGATATTGGGCGTTCACAGGAAAACGGTGATTGCGGCATATGAAGAATTGCATGCACAGGATTGGATCAGTATCATTCCGAGAAAGCAGGTAACGGTGTCGGCTCGCATTCCCTTGCTTAAGGCCCAGAGATGGAATGCCTCGAAGCCCTCCGGATCCTATGAGAATAATTTCCAGCTTCCTTTCAAAAAAGTATCAGCTCCTGTTAAGAGCCCAATGGCTGCCGGCATCCCTGAAATGATCATCGATGATGGATATCCAGATGTGCGATTGTCGCCGATAGATGAGTTGCTGAAAACGTATCGGACCAATACCTCCAGGAAATTTGCCATCAAGAATGCACATGCAGGAACAGAGCAGGGTACCATTTCACTAAGAACAGAACTGGTTCAGTATCTGTCCGAAACCAGAGGACTGACAATTTCCGGTGAGAATATACTCGTTACCCATGGCGCACAGATGAGCATTTATCTGGCTGCCCGTTTATTACTAAATAACCGCTCCAATATCATTGCAGGAAAACCTAATTATCCTGTCGCCAATAAAACATTTGCAGAAACAGGTGCCAGGCTTATAGAAGTGGCGGTGGATGAGAACGGGATCGATACTGATAGTATAGAAAGCATTTGTAAAAAGAAAACGATCACCGCGGTGTATGTCATTCCTCATCATCATTATCCTACTACGGTAACACTAAGCGTGGAAAGGAGAATGAAATTACTGGAGCTCTCCAGAAAGTATTCATTTGTAATCATCGAAGATGATTATGATTACGATTATCATTATACATCGTCTCCGTATCTGCCTTTGGCCAGCAGTGATCATAAAGGCAACGTGATCTATATCGGTTCGTTCTCAAAGATCCTCGATCCTTCACTTCGAATAGGGTTCATGGTGGCTCCAGCAAACTTCATCATTCATTGTACGGCACTCAGGCGAATGATCGACGCTGGCGGCGATGGGTATATGCAGAATGCGCTCGCTGCACTTATAAAAAATGGAGAAATAAAAAGACATCTTAAGAAAGCAAAAAAGATATATCATCAGCGGAGGGATTTCCTGGCTGGGCTATTGAATAGCAGGTTACACAAATACATAAAGTACAACCTTCCTTCGGGAGGTATGGCGATCTGGATCAAATTATTGCCGGCATATTCTGTGGGGCAATTGATGGAGGATCCACAGTTAAGGATCATTAGGGTTGATATAGAACAAAACGCATTTCGTTTTGGCTTTGCTGCAATGGATGAAAAAGAGCTGGAAGTGGTGGTGGAAAAACTGAGAGGTAGGTTGGAGGAGATGGATGCAAAAGGGAAAATAAAAAAAGGTTCATAAGACTTTCGTTTTATGAACCTTTTTGTGCGGTGAGGGAGGGATTCGAACCCTCGGTACAAGTTTAAGCTCGTACAACGGTTTAGCAAACCGGCCCTTTCGGCCACTCAGGCACCTCACCGAATCATTATCGCTTTCGCTTAATGGACGGCAAAAATAAGTGGAATAATTTCAAATTCCAAACAACTCAATCTTTTTATTCTCAATTAAATGAATGATTTACATAATCAACTGACCATAAACAAAAATCCCGCTCAGTGAGCGGGATCTATTTTTATACAATTATGTGAGTTATTACATGGCGGCAAGCTGAACCTTTTGCTGGAGCTCCATCACGCTTTCGCGGAAGGTGCTATCAGTATCCATCAGGTCTTTTACGGTCTGGCAGGAATGGATCACGGTAGTATGGTCCCTTCCACCAAAATGTTCACCGATGGTTTTCAATGAATTTTTAGTGAATGCCTTCGCCAGGTACATAGTGATCTGACGAGCCTGTACGATCTCCCGTTTCCGGGTTTTCTGCAGCAGCTTATCATAGGGAACATCAAAATACTCACATACCATCTTCTGGATTGTCTCGATGGTAATTTCTTTACTGCTGGTTTTCACGAAATTACGGAGTACTCTTTTTGCCAAATCGAGGTCAATTTCCCGCTTATTCAGCGAAGATTGTGCCAATAATGAGATCAATGCGCCTTCCAGTTCACGCACGTTATTGTTCACATTATAGGCCAGGTATTTTACTACCTCGCGGGGCATTTCCAGGCCATCGTTCTTCATCTTACGCTCCAGGATCTCGATGCGGGTCTCGTAATCGGGCACCTGCAGATCGGCGCTGAGCCCCCAACGGAAACGACTGAGGAGTCGCTCCTGAACACCTTCCAGGTCTTTCGGCGGCTTGTCCGAAGTCAGGATCAGTTGCTTTCCGCTCTGGTGAAGGTGGTTGAAGATGGCGAAGAAGGCATCCTGGCTTTTCTCCGCACGGTTGAAGAACTGCACATCATCGATGATGAGCACGTCTATGAGCTGGTAAAAATGGATGAAGTCATTGATCGCATTGTTCCGGCTATGATCCTGGAACTGGTTGATGAACTTCTCGGAGCTTACATATAATACTACCTTATTAGGTTGTATTCTTTTTGTTTCGTTACCGATAGCCTGTGCCAGGTGGGTTTTGCCCAGGCCTACACCACCATAGATCACCAGCGGGTTGAATGAGCTGGCGCCGGGTTTCTCAGCCACTGTTTTGCCGGCCCTGCGGGCAACACGGTTACAGTCTCCTTCAATGAAATTCTCGAACGTATATATAGGATTGAGCTGCGGATCGATCTGCATTTTCTTCAATCCCGGAATTACGAACGGATTCTTGACCGGATTGTGTATGATGAGTGGAAAGTCCATTTCGTTACTGGAAAATGTCTTGTATCCATGAGTAGGAACATCCATCGTCAATGGTTTGTTGGAGTGATTACCACTATCCACCATGATACGATATTCCAACCTGGCCTCTTTCCCAAGCACTCTACGCAAAGTCTTTGCCAACAAATTCACATAATGCTCCTCCAGGTATTCATAAAAGAACTGACTGGGTACCTGGATTACCAATATGTTTTCTTTTAACTCAACTGGTTTGATGGGTTCAAACCATGTTTTGAAATGTTGCCACTCAACTATGTCCTTGATAATTTCCAAACAATTGCTCCAAACTTTGTCAAAAGATTTTGCCATTATTCAACAAGCAGTTTTTATGTTGAGTTATGAATATGCCTTAATCATGCCAACCGCAAAAATTCTTCACAGGATCTTAGATCGCTCTTTACTAAATCATCAAAAAAACTTGAGCAGGGGTGCGAATATCTAAATTTCCTGTGGATAAAAAAATTTTTTATTCACTTGTTTTTTTAGGAATTACTACATCATTTAGCTACAGCAAATTAAACATCACAATTAGCATAAACACAGACGCAGCCTGCTGATCAGCTTGAACTGACCCGCTTAAATTTTAATCGCTGTTTAAGAGAAAAAATTTTGTCAACACTTAAATGAGATGTGGAAAAGATTCCATCACCTGTCCGCCTAATACCGTTTGATACGATCTAAACTAAACCGAAGCTCTTCACTCGTTTTTATTGTAAGGTAGCAGAGATAAATGAGCAACACCGCGAAACATATTACACTAACAATTGTTCCGGCCGGATATCTTGCTGCCATTGAACGGGACCATTTTCGCAAGTGGTTTTTTGCAGGAAATCAGGGCGAAGAAATCACCAGACATTCGGGATCTGTGATCACAATTTCTTCATGGAAAAATAACTAATGACCGATGTCATTGAAGATACAAATTATTTGAAACGAACTCTATTTTCCCTCTCTTTTTTTTAACTACTCCCGGAAAATATTTTTTTCTTTTTTTACATACTCCAAATGGAAAATTGTTATACCTTAAAAGCTTTCCCGTCCTGCAAAAACCTGCAATACGTACTTCTACTTTTTTACAATATTTATTGTCAAGAAATCTGCACAAATACAAATTATTTTGTCTTTCTGTGTTTGACATTTATTGCCACTGCATGCATTACTTTTGCAGTCCCGGGTAATTAAATACCCAGACATATTAAAGGTATTTTAGGTTAACTACCTGACACCATGCAAGAAACATTTACATTCAGGCTCCAACCGGCTGAAGCCGCTTCCAATGACATCGTACACAAGTACGCCGCCAGACATCTCGGCATTCAACCCACTGCCATAACAGGCTTTCAGATCCGCAAGCACTCTATCGATGCACGTGGCCGCCAGACATGGATACAGCTTACCATCACTGCATTCGTGAATGAACCTTTCCATCCCACGCCACCCGCAACCATTCCATTACGCAATGTATCGGCTTCACCCAATAAAGTAGTGATAGTTGGAGCCGGGCCAGCAGGATTATTTGCTGCAGTGAAACTAATTGAGCTTGGCATTCAACCCATCATCCTGGAAAGAGGTAAAGATGTCCGCGCAAGAAGAAGGGATCTCGCGCAAATGAACAAGGAAGGTATCGTGAACCCCGAAAGCAATTACTGCTTCGGAGAAGGAGGCGCAGGAACATATAGCGATGGTAAATTATATACCAGGAGTAATAAACGCGGTGATGTAAATCGTATCCTTCAATTACTGGTCCAATTTGGTGCAGATGAAAGGATTTTGTATGAAGCACATCCTCACGTAGGTACCAATAAATTACCGCAGATCATCACCGCTATCCGTGAAGCCATTATCGATTGCGGAGGGCTTTTTCTCTTCGAACAAAAAGTGACGGGCTTTCTCATCACCGATGGTATCATGAAAGGGGTGACCACCGCCAAAGGCGATACGTTCCACGGTGATGCCGTGATACTCGCAACAGGTCATTCAGCCCGCGACATTTTTCAACTGCTTCATGATAATAAGATTCTGATCGAAGCTAAACCATTTGCTCTCGGTGTTCGCATCGAGCACCCGCAACAGCTCATCGATCAATTGCAATATCATTGTCCAGCGAGAGGTGAATTCTTACCCCCCGCCTCTTACAGCCTGGTTCAACAAGTGGATAAACGGGGCGTGTTCTCTTTCTGCATGTGCCCCGGAGGCATCATCGCTCCCGCAGCCACCCAGGAAGGCGAACTAGTGGTAAATGGGTGGTCCCCTTCCAAAAGGAATAATCCATATGCCAATTCAGGAATGGTAGCGTCCGTGGAACTGTCAGACCCT
>JAGIAP010000034.1:0-2079 GCA_017744805.1 Chitinophagaceae bacterium
CGGCGCGTGTATGGATCGCTTTGAGATCGGCTTTCGCCAATGCATACTTGCCTTGTTTGGCATAAGCCTCCGCCCTGTTCAGGTATATCTCCCCTGTTCTGAAATAAATATTCGGCACCCTCGTCAGCAATTGATTCAACAGCACCAGGTACTTGGTGGTTTCTACCAATCCATTGGCCGGGTTGGTCCTGAAAAAATGACTTCGTATATCCTGTGCCGTAAATAAGGATTTGAGGTCGGCGGAAGGTAGAAAGATGGCCCCCATATCATAGATAGCATCATAATTGTACATGATGCCGATACGCGTATTGCCCGTAAGATTATCGAAAGCGAAAATGATCTCCTTATTGGCAGCGAATTTGGCGCGACCGATGGAGCCCGACTGATCATCTGCAAACAGGTTATTGTAATCGGTTCCCTGCAACAACTCATATTTGTTGCCCGTATGATTGAGCACGCTATCAGCATAGGTAGCGGATTCCTCATTGAAGGCCGGGTCAGGGTTGGCGATGCTGCCGCCCATGTACAAATAAGCCCTGGACAACAAGGCCCATGCCGCCGCGGTGCTGGAAAAACTATTGGTCTTCACCACCGGCGCTTTCATCAGTTGCGCTGCCGTTTTCAATTCACTGGTGATGAATGCATACACTTCTTTCACCGTGGACGGAGCAGGAAGATCATTCAAGGCACTTGTTTTCTTGATAGGAACGCCCGGATTATTGCCACTGTTCTGATAATAGGGTTTGCCGTAGATCCTGATCATATTGAAATAAGTGAAAGCCCTCAGGAATATATTTTCTCCTTTGGCGTACAGGATCGTATTCTTTTCGTCCTCAGTGAGGGAAGCCCATCCATTATTCTCGAATTTTTCTATTCCCTCCAGTGCAGTGTTCACGCTTACGATCAGTTGAAAGGAACCACGATAGAGATCGTTACTGAACCCAAGTGATGCACCAGTGTTATTTCTGTAGAAGAATGCATCTGTCGTTTTTTCTATGGGCCCAAATACCCGAAGGGTAACGTTATTGCCCCGGCTTTCTGAAATATTCAACAGCGGCTCATCGTAGGAAGCATTCCCGTTTTCGCGCAGCATGGAATAGTTGCCTACAGTTGCTTCTGTGATGCCTGCAACAGAGGATAATTCCCCATCCTGATCCACCTTGATCAGGGGCCTGATCTCATCGATCTGTTTGTTGCAGCCCACGGCCAGTATCGAAATATAGAATATGATGAATGATCTTTTCATTGTAATATGATTAGTTCTTACTAAAAGGTTACCTGTACGCCCAATACATACCTGCGGGGAATGGCAAGCGTGCCTCCGCCATTGCCAAAATCCTGCGCCTCTCCCACCGAAGGGCCTTCCGGGCTGGAAGTGATGATCTTTTTGGAATACAGTGTATACAGATTGTCCGCACTGATATAAAATGTACATGTGGATGCTTTGATCCTTTTCAAAACCGGCGCCGGCAGATCATAGTTCAGGCGCAGATTGCGTAGGGAAGCGTTGCTGGCATCATGTACATACTTGTCTGAACCAAAATAATCCGCAGTGGAATTGTAATACAGGGAGGGCTCATTGGCATTGGTTTGGCCGGGCTCTGTCCACAATATTTGATGGCCCCTGAATGCCAGTTGGTTCATGGATGTGATCCTCCTGCCCTGCATGGATTCAGCAAGATTATCCCTGATCACATATTTCAAAGCGTAAGTGATCAGTATGCTCAGTGAGAATTGTTTGTAGGTAAATGTATTGGTAAGACCGCCGAAATACCTTGGCTGATAAGACCCGATGGTCTGGAACTGACGGTTATCGGAAGCAGCGTCCACTTCTGCCAGCGTATGCACATATTCCACTCCTGTTTTATTCCCTTTTTCATCGAAGATCAGTTTCTCGAAAAGTGGCATACCATTCGCCGGGTCCACACCGGCATACTTTACAGCCTTCATGGAGTTGATATCATCGCCTTTGTACATATAGTACGAATACTGCGGGTAATATCCCTGTTTCAGTGAATCATTCGCCACATTCAGTATCTTATTCCTGTTATAGGTGAAGTTGAACGACATGCTCCAGGC
>JAGIAP010000034.1:2089-9729 GCA_017744805.1 Chitinophagaceae bacterium
AATCCTTCCTGCTCATCATTTCCGAATTGATCAGCAACTCCACTCCATGGTTCTGCACAGTCCCCGCATTCTGCCATTGAGATGGAAAGCCGGAAAGTGGCGGCAGCATTACTTTTTGTAACAGGTCTTCCGAGCGTCTTGTATAAATATCCACCGACGCTGTAATATGTTTGAAGAATTCCATATCCACGCCTCCGCTAACTGTTTTGGTGATCTCCCATTTCAGATTGGGATTGCCCAGTACGGAGATATTGGCTGCGCCCTGATCGCTATAGGTATAGCGCGGATCATAGAGCGTTCTCGTCAGGAAATTATCTCCCAACTGGGAACCGCTGGTGCCATAGTTGGCGCGCAATTTCAGGTAGGTGAGCCATTTCGCTTTCTGCAGGAAATCTTCCTTGCTCAGCACCCAGGCTGCGCCACCTGAATAGAACGTTCCGTAACGGTTATCAGGCCCGAAAGAGCTACTCGCATCTGTACGGATCGAAGCGCTGAGGCTATACCGGTCTTTGTAGGTATAGCCTGCCTCTCCAAACAAAGAATAAACCGCTTTTACATCTTTCCCTCCTTCAATATTTCCGGCTTTGGTAGTAGGGATGCCGAAAATGGAAAGATCGGATGCGCCGCCCACCTGGCGGCCCAATGATATAACGGGATACCCTGCACGTACCTGGTTCACGTTCACCAGTATGTCTTCCACTGTCGTTTTCCCGAATTCCATTCCCGCCAATGCACGTAATGAATGTTCACCAAAGCGTTTGCTGAAGTTCAATTGATTTGAGGTAAGATAAGATTGCAGACTGCCTGTACTGGTGCCCAGGAAGCCTTTGGGTGCATAGAATACCGTGCCTCCGCCATAGGTGCGGACATCTATGTACTGTACATTTTTATTGTAATTGAGATTCCCTGAATTGGTGCTTGAAATGCTCAGCCAATCGGTGATCCTGTAATCCAGTTTTGCAGAGCCGAACAGCAACTGCGATTGCAAGGTATTGCTATTGTACTGCCTGTTGTAGATCGGGTTATCTGATTCCCGCTGTGCGCCACCCAATTTGAACTGAAGGGATTGGCGTATGGAGCCATCGGCATTGTAGGGATTGGCCCAGGGCATTATCTGGTAGATCTGGAAGCCTGCAACATCACCAGGGTCTCGTTTTCCATTATTGAAGATCCCATTGATGGAAATACTGGCCGTGAGCCTTTCTGTGAGCTTGCTTTGCAGGTTCAGGCGGAAGGTTTTCCTGATAAGGCCTGAGGCTACTCCGGTGGATTGCTCGTTGTAATAGGTAGCGCCCATATAGAATTTCGTTCTGTCGTTACCTCCGCTGGCCGATACGTTAGCCTCCGTTGTATTGGTGGTTACAAATGCATATTTAGACCAATCGTAGGAATTGGTTACATCCTGTTCTGCTGGTAACCTGTAAGTAAGGTAATCGTTCAAAGTGGGGAATACAGGAGAAAGACCGGCATTGTTGATGGAATAATCCTGCGTGTAGTATTCTTTTTGCAGTGCATACAGATCAGGCCCATTCAGGAATTTCAAGCGTCCCTGGTTAGGTTTGTTGATACCATATTTTGCTTCTGCAATAATTCTTGTTCTATCTGCACGGCCTCTTTTGGTGGTCACCACCAGTACGCCTGCTGCAGCCCTGGAGCCGTAAATGGCTGTAGCGGCGGCGTCTTTGAGAATAGTGATGTCCTGGATTTCAAGTGGTGTTACCAGTTCTTTCAGATTCTGATTCGGCATGATCACGCCGTCCAGGACGATCAACGGGCCATAGTTCAAGGATGGCACTACAAACTCATTTACCTGGTCAACACCCACACCGGCTATGCTGCTTTGTCCCCTTACAAAGATCTGTCCACCGCTACTATTGGGATCGGCCGCATTTTGTTCCGATATGTACAAACCTGTAGCCCTGCCGCGCAGCAGGGAGGCGGGATCGGAAGTGGTCAGACCTTTTCGGAGATCATCACCGGAGATCCTTTGAGCAGAACCCGTAAGCTCTCCTGGTTTCTTGGCCGTGTATCCTGTTGAGATCACTACTTCTTCCTGCACTTTCACCAGTAATTCCATATTGCAGGTGATATTTACAGGAGCATTCTTTACAATTATCTTTTTTTCAAAAGTGGAAAAGCCGATACTGGTGATCTGTAAGGTATAGTTTCCTGGAGGCACGCTTGAAAGCAGGAACACACCGTTTGCATTGGTAGTGGTGCCGATCCCGGAAGGCTTCAGTTGTACGGAAGCGCCTTCCACCGGTTTGCCTTCATGCACCACGCGGCCGGTGACAGGTATATCCTGCTCAGGTTCGTCAGGCAGGATACTAAGTTTTGAAGAAGATTCCTGTTTCTTCAGCACCACTGTTTGATTACGGATGCTCCAGGTGAAAGGCTGATCCCTGAATGCGAGCATGAGGAACTGATTTACCGGCATATTGCTGGCATTGAGGTTGATCCTGGGAGCATCTTTCAGGAGCTCTTTCTTGTAAATGAAAACCAGGTTGGCCTGTTTTTCTACCAGTGCGATCACTTCCTCTACGGTGGAGTTCCTGGCATTGGCCGTGATGGATTGAGAGAGCCCATTGCTGGCAGTGGCAAAAAGGGCAGCAGTTAACAAGATCAAAGTTAGCTTCATAACTAAGATAGTTTTGGACATCAGCCCAGGTTGGTGCGGAACATGAACTGCCTGCACACAGCCCGGGCCGGGACGTGCAATTAATTTCATAACTTCGTTATGTGTTTTGGTTAGTGTTTTGCTTCACCGGACCAGGGTCGAAATTGGAACCGGAACAGCAGATTTATAAATACTGATTAGCCAAAGCCTTACGGGTCGCGCTGCAAACGCGATCCGTTTTTTTATTTTGAGATGATCAGTTTCCTTCCTTCGATCCTGTAATGGATATCGAGGTCCTTCAGGGTTTCCATCACCTGCGATAACGCCAGGCTCCTTTGCATTTTTCCAACTATCCCGGTGGTTCCGGGCTCAGATTCGTACACCACATCCAGGTCGTACCAGCGGGCAATCTCTCTCAATACCGATGGCAGGTCCTTTCCTGTAAAATCGAATAGTCCATTTTTCCATGCTATTACCTGGTCCGGGCTCACGTCCACCACTTTTATTTTCTCATTCATGCTCATCTGCGCCTGTTGCCCGGGGAGTAATTTTTGCCACTGCCCACCGGATTGCACATTTACCGCACCTTCCAGGAGTGTTGCTCTGGTGAATGGTTCATCCTCATATGCGTTCACATTGAAACTGGTGCCGAGTACCTGTATCGAATGATTGTTTTGAAGGGTAACCCGGAAAGGCCTTTTTGCATCCTTCGCCACTTCCAGGTAGGCTTCGCCAGTGATGGCCACTACCCTTTCGTTACCGGTGAATGCAGTAGGATAGCGAACAGAACTGCCCGAGTTCAACCATATATTCGTTCCATCGGGAATGGTAACCCTGTACTGTCTTCCTTTGGGTGTGGAGATGGTATTGTACACCATGTCCGATCCTTTGGCATCATACACGATACGGCCATTGATCACGCTGGCCCTGGCGCCACCTTCTAGCGCCAGCACAGCGCCATCCCTGACAGTATCCAGCAATACCTGAGAATGATCCGCCATGGTAAGGATGGCGCCTTGTTTACCGGGGGCGATATCCTTTACCTCATTGGAGGCGGAAGTTGTATTGTTTTCCTGTTTTCCCGTTGGATAGAACAGGTAGATAGCGGCGGATGCCATTACTATTACCGATGCTGCCGCCAACCAGCGCTTCCAGTTCATCTTCCTCACTTTGTGAGTGGAAATGATCCCCTGGATCATCGGATGCCAGTGAGTTTCATTATATTGCTCATCCTTTGCCGTGCTCAAAATGTACTGGCTGATCATCTCCTCCCATTCATGATCATCTTTCCTTTTTTCCAATTCGGCAAATAACTCTTTCACTTCTTCATCAGAAGCAGTTCCATTGGCATATCGCTCCAATAAGAATTGGTAGAATTCTTTTTCTTCCATAAAGGGAAATTTAATAGGACGGTCTGTTAATTGACCCGGCCCGGGAAAATTGGTCCTATCGGGCCCGGTAATTTTTTTTAATAGAATAGCAGGAAAATGATCAAAGGCAGGTGGATACCATGTTTCTTAATAAGATATTCCTGTATGAATTTCAATGAGGATGTAAGTTGATTCTTGACCGTGCTTTCTGCCAGTCCCAACTGCTGTGCAATTTCCTGGCGGCTCAGGCCTTCATATCTGCTCATTTTGAAGATCTGTTGCCTGGCGGCTGGCATCAGTTCCACCGCTTCGGAGATCAGGTTTTTAAGCTCTCTGGCGTTGAGGTGGAGCTCCGGTTCCCCCTCCTCTGTCGCCATCGATTGGCCTGCAATGGCGGTATGGCGATGATAAGTAGCCTTGTCGCGCAGCGCATTCAGCGCCAGGTTCGACGCGATGCGGGTAAGCCAGGCCCCGGGTGAGTCCACTTCAGGCAACTGATGCCTGTTGAGCCATAATTTCAGGAAAGTGTTCTGTACAATTTCTTCGGCCTCGGCCTGCGATTTAAGGATCTTCAGCACAGCGGGGTACAATTGTACATTGTACTTATGGAAGATACTGGCGAAGGCAGTTTCATCCCCGGCGGCAATCAGCAGGAACAATTCCTTGTCGTTATGTAATTCACTATGAACCAAGTGGCTGAAAACAGGATTAAGCCGTAAAAATAATCAAACTAAGGATAAGCGCCCAAACAGCGTTGCCGGAGCGTTGTATCAGTGGCATCGCCCGTTCAAAAAGGGCCAAAACAGCTATGTTCAAGCGATGTTCAAGTGCGGGCTCCCGTTTAAAACACATCGTTTTAGTGCTGCACTAGTACCAACCAAGTGCCAAAGCCTTTTTTTATCCACATTAAAAAGGGGCTGACCATTTCGGTCAACCCCCGTCTGACTATCGTCAGGTTACAGAGATCATGGTTATACTGATTCCTTCTGCAATTTGTCTATCAGCAAGCTCAGTTCCACCAGGGATGCATCAAAATTCCCGTCGAACCCGGTAAGGGCATATCTTACCACCCCTTTCTTGTCGATGATGAATTTGGCCGGAATGCCTTTTACTTTGTACTGTTCTATCACATCGTATTTAATGGGGTCCCCGCTTTTGGGAGTGTCCATCAGGATATCGAAACGCAATCCTTTTTTGGCAGCGAACTTTTCCACTATTTCCTTTCTTTTTTGCTCCTCAGGTTGAGATTCCCAGCTATTGATGAAAAGGAAATCCACCGCTTGTCCCTTGTATTTGTCAACTGCCGCCTGCATTACAGGGAAGGAGGCTACGCAGGGGCCACACCAGGTTGCCCAGAAATCCAATACTACTACCCTGCCTTTCAGTTTGGCCAGGTCCACGTTTTTACCTGCCAGGGTTTGTAAAGCGAATATTGGCGCCGGGTAATTCACTTCCAATTCATGAATGCTGTTGGCTGCATTTTTGGTGAGGGTATCGGCCAGGGACTTCAGAAATATTTTGTACTCTTTTTCCTTTTTCCCCAGGGCGGTCCAGGTGCTTTTCAGCCCGGCTTTCACTGCATCGTTCGCTTTCCCTTCGCGGATCAGCCTGGCGTAAAGATCAAAGGCCTGCTGTGTCTTTTTATTCTTTTCCAATAACTGGCCATACAAGGCCTGCTCTTCGTTCGTTTTTACATATTTGTGCTCTGCGGCTGGTTGGATCCATTGCAAGCCTTCTTCATATCGATTTTCTTTATACAGCACATTGGCGTAATTCACGCTCATGATATAGTAACTGTCATTATTGGTGACAACGCCATCAGGCCCCTTGCTGGCGGCAATCTCGGAAAGCAGCAGTGTTTCCGCATCTTTGAGCCTTCCTGCTTCCATCATCTTCTTAGCTACTGCCGGTACAGCCTGCTTGCGGGTGAGATCGTATTTGATCTGGCCAAGTATCTCCAGCGCTGCGGGCTGATTGTCCTGCATATAAGCGAGGGCCATCATATAACGGGCCAGCTCAAACGCATAATGTACCTGTTTGTGCTCAGCTTCCGGGTACTTGCTGAATATCTCATCAAAATAGGTTCGTCCTGCTGCAGATGATTCCTGCTCCATGATCTTTTTGGACAGCTTCAGGATATCATTGCTGATAGCCCTGTAATCTTTTGCCGGTGGGAGTTTTTTCTCTAAGGTGTCGATCAGCTTTTGCCCTCTCAGATCACGCGCAATGATCACTCCGTTGGGATCAATCAGAAAATTGGAAGGGATGCCGGACACACAATATTTTTGAGCTGCTGCATTCTTCCACCATTTGAGATCGGATACATGTGTCCATTTCAGGCCATCATCATGGATAGCTTTCAGCCATGCTTCCCTGGCTCCTTCCTTATCCAGTGATACGCCCAATACGGTGAAGTCGCGCTCTCTGAACTGTTTGAAAGCCTTCACCACATACGGGTTCTCTGCACGGCAGGGGCCGCACCAACTGGCCCAGAAATCAACCAGCACATACTGTCCCCTGAAGTCTGAAAGCGACACCATTTTGCCCGCAGTGTCCGCCATGCTGAACCCGGGCGCAACACGGCCGATGCTTACCGTTTTCATCTTTTCCACTTCCTGCAGGTATTCCTGCGCTTCAGCGCTCTTCATTACGTCAGGCCCAAGAACGCTCAGGCTTTGATTGATCCTGTCGATATTGGAAGATTTGCCCAGTTGCTTACGCACCAGGTCATAACTGATCATGGAATTCGGGTACTTGCTGACAAACTCTTTTTCCATTTCCTGCCGCTGTTTGCGGAGCACCATACTATTCCTGAAATACTGGTTACGGAAAGCAGTATCGTTTTTCATCCTGGCGGTATCTGCCACCAGTTCTTTATCCAGTGAATGTATCTTCTTGTCTATTTTCGAAAAGGTCTTTTCGTATTTCTTGAAAAAAGGATCATCCTTTCTTTTGGTCTGTGCGCTTGCATGGGAGAGCAGCGCAGCTATCAGGGCTGCACTCAGGAAAAACTGTCTCATAGTTTTTTATTTTTGAATTCCAGGTGACGGATACGGCCGAAACCGGTATAAACATTCGTGTAAGTATTGTTGACGAAATCCCCTGTATTGTTCACGGAGAAAGTGTACACTTTTCCTTCTCCACCTTCATAGGTAGCTACAGATACAGTTTTGTTGTCGTCCGGATAAACGAATAACAAGTTGCTTTGGCTTTGTTTCAATTTCATTGCCGTGATCTCGGTCCCGACGGGGAAGGCGTACACCAACCTGGCCGTTCTGGCGGGAACATCCAGCAAGTACACATTGCTGCCATTCACATAGTAGATATGATTGTAAAGACCGGAGCTCTGGTAGAATTTTCCTGTACTGAACCCGGGGGCATTGTCCACTGAATAGATCTCGGCCGCAGGGATAGCGCCATTCACCAATACGCGATAGATGAAATATTTATCTTCTCCATTGTTCTTCATTACACAATTGTAATAATCGGTAGTGCTGACACCGGCATAGATCAGTTGCTTTCCTACATTATTCATGTCCCACGCAGAGCCTGCAGGATTCGAGAATGTATTGAGCGCATTGCTCTTGTGCACCAGGAAGCGTTGATTGAGGTCGTCATACAAATAAGCATCGTCGGATGATAGCCCTGGCACT
>JAGIAP010000034.1:9739-22870 GCA_017744805.1 Chitinophagaceae bacterium
TTCCATATTTTGAAATGCGCCAGTTGCCTTTGAAAGGTGCACCCAGTTTGGCAGGACCGGTATACAGGAATGCATACGTATGAAGATCTCCGTTATTGACGAGGAAAGCGGCCACACCCAGTTTGGTGTAGAAATAGGATTCAGGTTTGATCACCGGAGGCGCCTGGAAGAACCAACTGGCCGCATTTCCAAATTTCTTGAAACCAGCATAGTCCAGTTCTATTCCATCCGTTTGTGCAAGCACGAATACATTCTGCACAGTGATCTGATTCAGCACACGCACGGAGTAGGCGTCCGAAGGCAATTTCTCTCCATCATTTGCCTGGCGGTACAGATCATGGAACATCAGCCCTGTTGGTTGGATGATGGCGATATCCGGGAAGCCATCCGGCCTGTCTTCCAGCACCAGCCAGCCTTCGCTGAGGATACTGTTCACCTGCACATAGAATTCCTTGAAATAAGGAACATTGGTTTCTGTATCGATGGCGCTGAAAAGCAGGCGGTAATTGCCGGGATTCACTTTGATGGCGGCCTTGATATCCTTTTCAGTACCGAGGTCAACATAGAAAGCTGCATTGGCAGCGGGGAAAAGTTTCCATTGATATTTCAGTTTAGACTCCGGGACCGGAATGGATTGGTCCACTTTTCCGGTAATGGAAAGTGTATCCATCTGAAGCATCACGATGGTGTCGGGCATGGAGCCCGACAATTTCAGCACATTGATGGGCGATAATGTATAATTGCCTTTGTCCTTGTAGCAACCCGCAATGAATGCTGTAAGTATGGTAAGTGTTAGAATGATCTTCTTCATAAATGAAAGTTGTTTGGTAAAACTGCCTGCAGATTAAGGGACCACTACCGGCACACCGTTCTCGTCCAGCATGGTAGTGCCATTTTCCGTTTCCCATTCCAGGATTGCATTTTTGGTGGCCCTGGCGATCCATCGGAGCTCACTCTCTCCGAGGCCATTGAATGTGATATATCCTGTTTCCCTGATCAGCAGTGCGAATTTCGTGTTGCTGTAAGTGCCAAAATAGCTGTCTTTCCAGGAAACAGGCTTGGTGAGATAATCGTTGATACGTATCAGGTAGCTGATCTGGTTATCCACGCCTGGCGAAAGATCACCGGAGCTTTTGATACGGATCACCAGGGTATATTGTTTCGTTTTCAGATCGGCTGTTCTGATCAGCCGGATGGGAATTACACTGCTGAATTGGTTGGCCGGGATGCTGGCAGGCAATAGTTCATAGTTCACCGGATTGGCGTCAGAACTGGTTGCCACCACTTCGTAGTCCACTTTCCGGTCAACGGGCCTGGCTTCTCCCATGATGCGTATAGGAATGCGGATGGTGTCAAATTCCAGGTCGTCAGGTCTTACTGCGAACGAGTAAATAAGACTATCGTTATTGATGGTCAGGATGTCTTTATAGATATACACTTTGTCGCCGGATTGAAAAGACATCAGGTCTTTTTTCTTGCAGGAAAGCAAGGCCCAGCATGCCAGTGCAATACAGATATATGGAAAGAATTTCATGATACTGCTTTGTTAGTTGTTGAATTCGATTTCATCATTGGGCCTGGGCAATACATAGATGGCTTCACCCACCGGTTGTCCGTAACCTTCGATATTCGGCTTGTTCAACCTTTTGTAGTAGAAGAACAACTGGCCTTGCTGGTAGAATTCTTTTTTATACTCTTTGAATATCTCTGCGGAGATCTGTTCAGTTGTGAGTGTGTTGGGTAGGGCCGACTGTCCGCGATGGGCGCGCACTTCATTCAATAAACTTATGCTCTCTGCCGTGTTGGTGCCGGCTTCCGCGGCTATATAATACATTTCCGATAATGTAATTACGGGAACCCTCCACTCCCCTCTTCCGGCATATTGAAGATCGTCTATCAGGTATTTGGCCGGATATTTCGTGGACGATGTGCCATCTGTTTTCCAGAGGAAAGCATAACGGTAATCAGTAGTGCCTCCGCTGGCAATATCGAACCGGTTGTTGATGAAGGTGGTAGAATTGGTGAGTACATTGCTGGTTCCGGCAGCAGCGCGGAAGAGCTCTGTATTGATATCCTTCAGGTTACTCACATACACGGCAAAGAGGTGCTCTGTAGGGAAAGTGCGGGAGGCATCGGTTACGCCTACACTGATATTGCTCTGGCTCACCCAGGGGAAAACCGCTGCCTTGATCAGTTCCTGAGCATAAGCATAAGCGTTGGTCTTATCGCCACGCCACAGGCTGATCCTGGCTTTGAGCCCGGTGGCGGCCCAGAAGTTGAAGTGATTGCGTGTATAAGAAAGAAAAGGATCTTCCACTCCATACACCACCGTTTTGTACACCGACAATAGATCAGTGGCTTCATTCAGGTCTTTCATGCAAAGGTTCAACACTTCTCCGGTTGTTTTGGCGGGCTCTACTACCATGGCAAATTGGGTCATATAGGGAATGGCAGTGGCGCCTTCACCGGCAGCAGTAACAGGACCGAATAATCGAAGCAGGTCGAAATGGATCAATGCACGGAGGCCGAGTGCCTCACCCTTGATGATCTTGTAATTATCGCCTTTGAAAATGTCCCGTTTTCCATCGATGGCTTCCAGCAGGTTATTGATATTGGCGATGGCCTTGTAGCCACAGATCCAGAAACTGTCTATTTTCAACCGGGTAACAGCATCTGTGTAATTGTACTGGCTTGCCTTATTGTAAATATGGAAATTGGAGGTTACACTGTAGTTCTGGGCCAATACATCCATGAAGGCCATGGTGAGCTCCCTGGCATACAGGGGGCGGGATGCTAGTTGCGTGTAAACGCCTACCAGTGCATCTTTGAAGCCCTGTTCATTATTGAAGAGCTTGTCTTGGGTAACATTGGTCTTTGGATTTACATCCAGCCATTTCTTGCAGCCACTGCCAGATAACAACACCAGTAGCAGCCATCCTAAATATTTTGTGCGTATGGTCATAACAGTTGGTTTAGAAGCTTGTATTCAAAATGAATGTGAAATTCCTTGCAAAAGGATAAGACAATCCGCGCTCCACCTGGATAGAGCTCAGCCTGGTGAGGTTGTTCACCTGGAAACCCAGGCGGGAATTTTGTAACCCTACACGGGAAGAGAACTTTTCAGGAATAATGTATGAAAGCGAAATGCTTTCCAGCTCCAGGAAATTGTTCTGCTGTACAAAACGGGAAGTGGCATTGGTAACGCTGGTCACCGTTCTGCCGTTGATATCTGCCAGCCCTTTGAAATAAGTGATATCTCCGGGCTTTTTCCAGCGCCCCAGCAGTACGCGCTCGTCCACATTGAATTTGATATCCGCATTTTCGATCCTGTCTGCCAGGGTCTGATTGTACAGTTTTCCACCCAGTTGGTAACTACCGTAGATACCGATCTGGAACCCTTTGTAGCTGAATTGTGTAGCCAGGTTGCCACTGACGGTAGCGAGCGCATCACCCACAATCACTTTGTCGGCGGCATTCCATACATAAGTGAGATCTCCCTTCCTGGTGATATACACTTCCTGCCCGGTACTGGGATCGATACCCGCTGAACGTACAGCCCAGATGGCGTTTACGCTCTGGCCTTCCTCATAACGAGGCAGTGGCCTGGTTTGAGAAGAGCCGGAGATCACATCATTCTTTGCGTTCATCTTTCTCAAAGAGTTGGAGATCTCTTTTATCTTATTCTTGTTGTGAATGGCATTCACCATCACATTCCAGAAGATGGACTTTTTATCTTTTTTGATGATGAAGGCCGTGAGCGTTCCTTCCATGCCGGTGTTGAGCAGTTTTCCTATATTCTCTTTATAAGCGCTCACACCAAGTGAAGGAGGTACGTTCATATCCAGCAGCAGGTCGTTGGTGATCTCGCGGTACAGATCCAGGCGCAACACGATCCTTTCTTTCCACATCGTGATATCTGTACCGATATTCTGTTTCAGCGTTTGCTGCCATTTCAGGGCCGTGTTGCCGTAGGTGATCAGGTTGGCGCCGAACATTCCCAGGTATTCCTGTGTGGTGCCGTAATTATAGGTGCTCTTGGCCATATAGGGCGGGAACTGCTGGCTACCCGTGGTTCCCAGGCCTGCACGGAATTTCAGCCGGTTGATGATACCACTCTGCACCAGATTGCGCATATAGCTTTCTTCATGCAGGTTCCAACCCAGGCCCACCGCCCAGAATGGCGCCATACGATTCTCAGATCCGAACTGTGAGGAACCGTCCATATTCAACGATACATCCATCAGGTAACGACGGTCATAAGTATAGTTGAAACTGGAGAACAGGCTCATCCGGCGGGAGGTATTGCCCTGACCCGTTGGCCGGCTATTGGTCAGATATTCTTTCCCGAAATAGATCTCATCCAGGTTACTGTTCGGAAAACCCCGGACGATAATGGAAGTGGCCGTGCTTTGTTGTTGAGCGGCAGAGGCGCCCGCAGTGGCAAACAACAAGCCTTTCCCGATATATTTGCTGTAATCAAGGGTCAGGCTTGCATCGTAATTGAAGAAATTACTATTGGTGCGCGTATAGGATCCGCGTTTGAGATAATCGGGAGAATTGAAATCCGTAATGGTGGCAAAGGAAGTATGTTCAGCCGGAAGGAATACATCGGCCTGATCTTCCTGTGATCCGATACCCAGTTTGCCGGTGAGCTTGAAACCGCCATTGATCTTGTATTCCAGGAATGTATTATTATTGAATCCGAAATAACGACTCTTGTTCACGGTGCCGATAGTGGCATCGTACATTGGATTCACTGCAATAGTGACGGGGCCACCACCTGGCGACTGCATCCTTTCCAGGATCTTTTGCATATTCCCATTTTCGTCATACGGGCTCCAGTAAGAATTCAGTTTTGTGTAGGTAGAAAAATCCCCCCAGGGTGAATTATTGGAACGATTACCCGTAACAGTGAGTTGGTTACGGATAAGGATATTGTTCTTCCTGTAACTGATATTCATGCCTCCCTCGTAGTTGCTGCGGTCGGAGCCTTTCATAACACCTTTGTTGTTGGTGTAACCGAAGTTGACAGCGTACCGGATATGCTGATCGCCACCTTCCACGAAAAGAGAATGCTTTTGACCATAACCTGTCTGCAAAGGTTGTGAAAGCCAATAGGTGTTTGTCCCTTTTTCCGCGGCAGATTTCCTTTCTGCATAGAGCTTGTCGTAATAATATTGATAATCCGGCCTGGAGCCTCCGTTATACATGCCTGCCGCTTGTTCCACTTCCAGTTTTCCAGATGCGTCCAGTAATTTGTAAGAGCTGAGATCAGGGCCTGTGATGAAGCTCTGATTAGTATAGGTAACGGTGAGCTTTCCTGCCTGTGGTTGTTTGGTTTCCACTACAATCACTCCGTTGGCGGCGCGTGAGCCATAGGCAGATGTGGCTACGGCATCTTTGAGGATGGTCATGCGCGCAATGCGGTTGATATCCAGGTCGTATATTTTTTGAAGGCTCACTTCAAAGCCATCCAGGATGAACAGTGGCATGCTGGGGTTGCTTTGCCAGGCTGCCATGAAATCCGCTCCTGAAGCGGGAATACCGGGATCTCCCTGGAGCGGGAAATTATTGGTGCCGCGGATGCTGAGCTGTGGCAAACGATTGGGATCGGAACCGAATTGCAGGTTATCAGGAACCCTCATGGCAGGATCGAATATTTTCAGGGCATCGAAAACGCTCATCGCATTCACGTTCCTGAGTTGATCCCCGGAAACCGAAGTGGCCACGCCGGTGAAATTCTCTACCGGCCGCTTGAATAAGCCGGTGGTCACCACCACTTCTTCTATTTTTTCGGCAGAGGCCCGTAACGTAATGGTCCCGATGTCTGCACGACCACCGATCTTCAGTTCTCTTTTCTCGAATCCGATACTGGAAATGACAAGCACTCCATCAGCGGGAATATCTGAAAGTGAGAACAATCCCTGTGCATTGGTGGCCGTTCCCTTTTTGGTGCCCTTCAGGGTGATGGTGGCGCCTTCCACGGGTTTGCCTCCATCGTCCACCACTTTTCCTTTAATGGAAATATTGTTTACGATAATGAGATCGGGATTGAGCACCATCCTCCTCATCCGGATGATCACCGTTTTGTCTGTGATCTCATATTCCAGGGGCAGGGACTCGAAGCAGGTATTGAGTGCTTCCGTGAGGGATGTGTTCCTGAAATTCACGTCCAGCAGGGGTTGCTGGCGGATCAGTTGCAGGTCGTACACAAAGAAATAACCTGTTTGTTTCTTGAAAACCGAGAGCACATCCTTCAGGGACGCGTCGCGCATTTTCATGGTCACCTGCTGGGAGAATCCATTGGCAGATACCTGGAGACAGGCGCTGAGTAACAAGATAGCAGTAAACTTCATGATCAGTACCGTTTTGGATTGTAAGAGCCGTGGCCTTCTTCCTGCGGCTTTACAATAAGCAGTTAAATGCATACTTTTGTACAGTTTTGGGTTATACAATACTTTCCCGGCAAGCCTGAAAGGGCCTGCTGGTCTCAATTCCAACAAATTGAAAATTGGTAACTCAATACTCACCGGAAGTGGCTCCAACACTTCCGGCTTTTTTTTGTTCCAGGTAAAGATTAAGGCTTAACGATCACTTTGTCTCCAAGGATGGTGAAGTGCACACTACCCGTTCTTTCGAGGATAGCCAGTACTTCGGAGAGTTTTTTCGATCTGGCAATGGTGGCCACCAGCATCATGTTCTCGGTTCCGCTGATGTATTCCACTTCGTTTATGTTGTACCAGCGTTGCAACTGGCGCATAATGTCTTTGATATTCCCATACAACTCAAAACGACCGTCCTTCCAGGCTGTGATCTCCGAAACATCCACATCGGAACTCCGCAACCCGCCTGCATTTGCAGCAATTCCCTGCTGACCGGCCTTCAGTATGATGGATTGGGTTTTGTAGTTCATTTTTACGGATCCTTCCGCCAGGGTGGTGCTGATGGAAGGCTCATCTGTATAGGCGTTGATATTGAATGCCGTTCCCAATACTTCCACGGATATGCCTTCATTTACTGTAACCTTGAATGGATGAGCAGGATCCTGTGCCACCTCGAAAAACACTTCACCGGTCATATCCACTTTTCTATCTGTGCCACTGAAAGCAGTGGGAAAATGTAATGATGATCCTGCATTCAACCAGGCACGCGTGCCATCGGGCAGGCTGAGTTGTATTTGTCTTCCCCTCGGCGTACTTACAGTGTTGAAGCCCTGCGCAGCCGCGGGCAGATCATTTACGTTGTATTTCAGTGTTCCGTTATTCAATGTCAGCTCAGCGCCTTTCTCATTGGCTACGGTTCCGTCAGAGAGCGCATCCAGCAATACTTTCCGGCCATCTGCCAGGGTAACCACTGCCCCGTTCTTTCCGGGATCGAGATCATCTTTCTTTGCTACCGCCATTCCGGGATTATCGTTTTTCCCTTTCTGACCGTTGAACCATAACCAGGTAAAGGAGATTACGATGGCTGCAATAGCCGCCGCCACCATCCATTTTTGATTGATCCGCCTGACCGGTACCACGGGCTCATCCATTTGTCCATTTATCTTTTCCTGCAATGACCGGAGGCTGCGGGCCTGCAAAATGGCATTGCCTGCTCCCCTGATGGACCGTTCTCCCGTCAGCGTATCGATGGCCTGTTCCAGCAGCTCCTGATTGGACGGGGATTGCAGCATTTCCATAAAAAGATCATGCTGCTCCGCATCCAGCTCATCCGTGAGATAGCCGGTCAGTAATTGCAAAAAAGATGTTGAATGGGTACTCATGGGTAAAAATTGGTCCTTCTGTACCTACCACGTAAAAAGGAGAAGGAACACCCGTCTGTTTTTCTGTTTTTTTGAAAATATTTTCTAAAGAAGGAAAAAGTGGATTGGCGGCCCTGCCATAATGATCGTTTTCCCGGATCATTTCTTTAGCACAGTCAAGAGAAGCCATGCCATCAAGCCGCGCTGGTACAGGGTTGTACGAAGATGATTGAGCACGAAGGTAATGGTATTGGAAACGGTCTTTTTCGACACACCGAGCTTTTCAGCGATCTGTTCATGAGAAAGCCCCTCATCCCTGCTCATGGAAAAAATAAGCATCTGCCGCTCGGTCAGCTCACTCAAAGCTTTCTTAATGATGGCTGCCGTATCTGAATCGGTTGCAGGAAATAGCTGTGAAGGGTTTATGCTATTGTCTGAAACATATTGCGCATGCTTCTTGTTCCGCTGCGCCATTTGACGGAGATAATTGATGATCTCGTTCCGGACCATCACCATGAAATAAGGCCTGAATTCGTTGATGGAAGGAAGGGTTGCCCGTTTGATCCATAGCTTCAGGAATACATCCTGCACTATATCCTCAGCCTGGTCCGGAGATTTCAGAAAGGCCAGCGCCAGTGAATATACCTCATCCCAGTACTGCTGGTGCAGAACGGCGAAAGCTTCCTGGTCACCTGTTGCAATACGGCTCAGCAGTTCAGGGTTGGTATGTAGAAGTTCAGAGGGCATGGGTTGAAAGAATAAAATTATAGATTAAAGGCTAAAATGGATGCAGAATTTTATGTGCGCGGACTCGGGGTTTGAAATCCCGGCTGACGAAACGAACCACCGCAGTGGAATATAATGGAACTGTAGTTGGATGGATAAGACTGTGGTACAAAGCCCGGCTTTATCGCTTACGTTTCGTCGGCCGGCCATTTCAAACCCCTCGCCGCTGAAGGGTTGAGAGTGCGGCAGGTGAAATGATGAAAGCAACTCTTTTCAGCACCAAACTTTTATGATCTCCTCACTCAAGTACATAGTTTGACAGTATTCCAATCAATCTCCGGTATAAGGCTCCTGAAATCCGTATCCTCCAAAAAGCGTTGCGGCGAGGATTTGAAAAGTCGATCAGCCCAACCCAAGCCGCAAAGTCTCGTTGTAGCAACCAGGATTTGAAATGGTGAAGTGACTTAATGGATCACTGCAGTAAATGAAGATGGGGACAATAACTGAACTGGCCGGGCCCGAGCCTTTTCGATATTTATTCTCCGTGAATAACTGCTTTGTGTATACGCGGCTTTTTTGTCACTGCCCGATTTCCCTTCCCTGCTCGTAGCCAGTTGTTACGCTGCAAGAGCATGAATTGTCAACAGGCTGATATTGTCATGCATTTCAAGTAAATAGATTGGTGGTTACATGTGGAATTTCAGGAAAAGTGGAATTATTGAAATATAGATATTTGCACTGATCACCGTTATCGATGTTTGAACAATTAGCGGTTGGCGATTGTTGCTACATACAAAATCAAGAATTATGGAAATAGGCATCAGCACATTTGTAGAACGGACTCCCGACCCATCCACCGGCATAACCATTTCTGCACGGCAAAGACTGGCTGATCTGCTGGAAGAAGCTGTGCTGCTGGAACAGGCAGGCCTGGATGTATTTGCTGTTGGTGAGCACCATCGTCCGGACTTTGTTGCCTCCTCGCCTGCCGTGATCCTTGCCGCCATTGCCGCTAAAACGAAAAAGATAAAACTGAGCAGCGCCGTTACCGTCCTTAGCTCCGACGACCCTGTTCGCGTTTTCCAGGATTTTGCCACACTCGATCTGCTGTCTGAAGGCAGGGCTGAGATCATGGCAGGACGCGGTTCCTTTATCGAATCATTTCCCCTCTTCGGATATGACCTCGATGATTATGATGAGCTTTTTGCGGAAAAACTGGACCTCCTCATCCAACTCACGAAATCGGAAAAACTGAGCTGGCAGGGCAGGCATCGCCCCGCTATCCGTAACCTGGGCGTGTATCCAAGGCCCTACCAGGAAAAACTGCCCGTATGGGTGGCCGTTGGTGGAACACCACAATCCGTTATTCGTGCTGCTAAATACGGCCTTCCGCTGGCCCTCGCCATCATCGGCGGATCCCCGGAACATTTTGTGCCGCTCGTGAATATGTATAAAGAAGAATACCAGAAAGCAGGACATGATCTTTCTCAAATGCAGATCGGCGTACACTCACATGGATATATAGCCGATGGGTCGGATCAGGCTGCATTGGAATTCTATCCGCCCTATCAACAGGTGATGACCCAACTGGGCCGTGAGCGCGGTTGGCCTCCCATGAGCCCGCAACAATACCAGGCCCTTCGTTCCAAAAATGGATCATTGCTTGTTGGAGACCCCAATGAAGTGACGGATAAGATCCTCCACTATCACCAGCTCTTTGGCCTTACCAGGTTCCTGCTGCATATCAGTGTAGGCACATTGCCGCATAAGCAGGTATTACATGCCATCGAACTGCTGGGCTCCAAAGTGGCGCCTGCCGTGAATAAGGCATTGGGGAGCTCCCATTTGTAGATGCATTTCCACTCCGGGTTTTTCTATGAGGCTGGTACGGTTTTTTTGCCGGTCCTTGAAAACCTGGTCTGATGAGAACGCATGAACAACACCCAAACAATATGATGGCCGCCATGCACAACATGATGGAAGAAATGGACAATGCATCCCTGCATGGTGACCCCGACAACCATTTTGCGCGCATGATGCAATTGCATCATGCCGGAGCGCTCAGTATGGGAGACCGGTTGTTGCAGGATGGCCGTGACCTTACCCTGGCAGGCATCGCCCGCGATATGATCCAAAAGCAGAAAGAAGAGATCGCTGCCCTTCAACTATTCCTGAATAATAACAGGCCCATGCCGCATTCGGAAAATCCTGTTTTCAATTCAGCCATGAAGAAGGCGATGGACAATATGGACCTCAATGCGGCGCAGGAAAAACTGACCGGCGAAGCCGATAATGATTTCGCTGCCCTGATGGTGCACCATCACCAGGCCGCCATCGAGATGGCCGACCTGATCATACAATATGGTACAGACCCCGGCATCAAAAAAATAGCAGGCATGATGAAAACCGATCAGGAGGCAGAGATACAATTGCTACTGAAATGGCTCAATGAGCACCGGGATCAGCACCTTACCTGATCCATTTTTACATAATTCTATAAACTTCTCCATAATTATGTAACAGTTGCTGTGGCAGGCTACCTATTTTTGTTATGCATGAAACAACTACTGGTTTTCATACTGGCTTTTCTTTACCTGGCTAGCTCCGCCGGCGCCACGGTACACTTGCATTATTGCAAGGGAAAACTGGTTGATATCCAGGTAGGTGACCATGATAAAAAGCCCTGCAATGGCTGCGCTTCAAAAAAAGAGAACAAATGCAAGAAGCCTTGCTGCAAGGATGAGCACAGAATGGTAAAACTGGAAAAAGATCACCAGAAATCCGCTGAAGGCCAGTTCCATTTCGTTCAGCCCGTTGCAACTATTGCTGCACCCTTCTTTGAGATCGCCTCTGTATATTTTTTGAACGATGAAGCGGAGCTTCCCTTCAGTCATGCTCCCCCGCTGATACATCCCATTCAGCTCCATCTCCTTCATTGTAATTTCCGCGTTTGATACCTGCTTCCCCCCGCAGGATATATTTCCCGTGCAGCTAACAGCAACCTCCTGCTTTGCTATGCTGTCCATTTTCCCGAATTCCATATTTCCATTTTAAAGGCTTCATGACCTGATGCTCCCATGCATACTCATGTAGCGTTTTTCTGAAATCCATTTTATGGTACATCGCATTATTGAGTGGTCGCTCAGGAACCGGTTCATCGTGCTCCTGCTGGCTTCCGTTCTCTTTGTCTGGGGATTCTTCGCCATGAAGAAGAACCCTGTAGACGCCATTCCCGACCTGTCTGAGAACCAGGTGATCGTGTTCACGGAATGGATGGGACGCGGGCCGCAACTGATAGAAGACCAGATCACCTATCCCCTCGTCACTAATTTACAAGGCCTCCCGAAGATCAAATATGTACGCGGCTCTTCCATGTTCGGCATGAGCTTTATCTATGTCATCTTCAACGATGATGTGGACGTGTATTGGGCCCGTGAGCGTGTACTGGAAAGGCTCAGTACCGTTACCCGCTCACTGCCCGCAGGCGTAACTCCCCAACTGGGCCCCGATGGCACAGGTGTTGGCCATATCCTCTGGTATACCCTGGACGCGCCGGATATGGATCTGGGTGAGCAACGTGCATTGCAGGACTGGTATGTGAAATTTGCCTTACAGAACGTTGAAGGCGTGAGTGAGATCGCCAGTTTCGGCGGCTTTCAGAAACAATACCAGGTTACCCTCGATCCCAACAAACTGCTCTATTACCGGCTATCTGTAACCGAAGTGATCAACGCCATACGCTCCAATAACAACGAGTCTGGCGGCCGCAAATTCGAGCTCAGCGATATCGGTTATATCATCAAGACCTCCGGCTATCTGCAATCCATGGAAGAGATCGGGAATATCCCCGTCAAAAATCAGAACAGCATTCCCATCCGCGTTGCCGACCTCGGCACAGTACAGATGACCGGCGAAACCCGCCTCGGCATCTTCGATCAGGATGGTGAAGGTGAACGAGTAGGCGGTATCGTGGTGATGCGCTATGGAGAGAATGCAGCGGCCGTGATCGATCGTGTAAAAGCGAAGATGAAAGAAGTGGCAAAAGGCTTTCCGCAAAAAGTGAAATTCGATATCGTGTATGATCGCGGGGAGCTGATCTCGGAGTCCGTTGAAAGCATCAAACGTACGCTGGTAGAAGAAATGATCGTGGTCAGCATCGTGGTCATCATCTTCCTTTTCCACTGGAGAAGCGCGCTCAGCATCATCATCCAGATCCCCATTACGCTGGCTGCCAGCTTCATTCTGCTGAATGCTTTCGGCATCACTTCAAATATCATGAGCCTTACCGGTATCGCGCTGGCCATCGGTGTAATTGTAGACAATGGCATCATCATGAGTGAGAATGCTTACAAGCATCTTGCAGAACGGTATGCCCAATGGCAGGATCAACAAAAAAATACTACACTATGAGCTGGTTCAGTAAAAAGATAAAAAAAGAAAAATGGATCACCGAAGAGGAAAGGCTCAAAGTGATCGAAGGCGCCAGCAAGCAGGTGAGCCGTGGCGTATTCTTCGCAACCGTGATCATCATCACCTCCTTCCTGCCCGTGTTCATGCTCACCGGCCAGGAAGGCAAACTGTTCCATCCCCTGGCCTGGACCAAAACCTTCATCATGATCGTGGATGCCATACTGGTGATCACACTGGCCCCTGTGCTGATC
>JAGIAP010000350.1 GCA_017744805.1 Chitinophagaceae bacterium
CGCAGGCGCCTGGTTAAGTACCAGCTCCCTCAATTCATAGATCAGGAACTGTTGTGTTTCGAAAGGATTTTCCGTTTGCATCCATTTGATGCCAGCATTGGTGATGATCTCTTTCTCCCATCCCAGTTGGGATACGCCTGCGCCCAGTATTTGCAGGGACACCATGGCCTGGTTGATGATCACGGGCTCGTTGGCACTGAGCGGCAATTTGATGAGCTCGAAGAACTGTATCCATCGTTCGCGGGGAATGGCTTCTACCCACTGGTAGTCCTGTTTCTTGTAAAAGATCCGGTCCAGCAGGTATAGGAAATCGTTATGGTCCTGTAAGGCAGGAAGGAATTTATGTTTTAGCCTGGCATAGAGCTCGCGGCCAACGCCACGGGACACGGTGATGCCGCTTTCCGTGAACATGGGCACCAGGTTGCTGTTCACCAGTTGCGCGATAATAGCGGTGCGAAGCGCATTGAGCGAGGCCGGGAACTGATACAATAACCGCAGTACGGTGGTGAAATTCTGATCTGTCTGCTCGTCGGTGTCCGAAGGCTTTGGACGAAGCAGGTTCACGAAGGATACGAGATAATTCAATGCTCCTTCCCTGTCCCTTACCGACACTGCCGGACTGTTCTCGAGAAAGGCATATACGGGATCTACTTTCTTTTTCTTTTTAAACGCCATGCTATCGAATTGCTATTAACTGATCCAGTTACCGCCAATCATCACCCTGTTGATCAGTGGTGATCCAAATGCATAGGGAAGATAAGCTATTGACGGCACAGATCGGGTTAAAAGCAAATTAGCTTTTTTTCCGATGGTGATGCTGCCCAATTCCTGTCCCAGTTCCATGGCGAAAGCGCCGTTAAGGGTAGCCGCGTTGATGGCTTCTTCCGGCAGCATCCGCATTTGGATACAACTCATGGCCAGTACCAGGTTCATATTCCCGCTGGGAGAAGAGCCGGGATTGAAATCACTGGCGATGGCGATGGCGCATCCGGCATCTATCAGTTTTCTGGCGGGCTGAAAGGCCATGCGCAAAAAGAAAGCGGCCGTAGGCAAGAGGGTGCCGATGGTTTTGGAAGCAGCCAGGGTATGGATGGCATAGTCGTCCATGGTTTCCAGGTGATCCACGCTGATGGCGCCCAGGGCCACTCCCACCTGTGTTCCGCCAGAAAGGTTGAGTTGGTTGGCATGTATCTTCGGTTTGAGGCCGTAATCCATGCCTGCCCTGCAAATAGTGGCGGTCTCTTCCGGAGAGAAGAATCCTGTTTCGCAGAATACATCGATATAATCGGCCAGTTTCTCTTTGCCGATCACGGGCAACATTTCATTGATGATGGTATCGATATATCCCTGGTGGTTCTCTTTGAACTCGGGGGGATAGGTATGTGCGCCCAGAAAGGTGGCTTTGATGCTGAGGGGGCTTTTCTCTCTCAGTTTTTTGATCACGCGCAGCATCTTGATCTCGCTCTCTACCGTTAGCCCATAACCGCTTTTGATCTCCACGGCGCCGGTACCTTGCCGGCTGATCTCTTCCAGCCTTTGCCAGGCCTGGTTGAACAATTCATCTTCACTGGCTTCCCGTAGCCTGCCTGCAGAATTGAGGATGCCTCCTCCCCTGGCCGCGATCTCTGCATAACTGAGGCCGCGGATCTTGTCTACAAATTCATTTTCCCTGCTGCCGGCAAAAACGATATGCGTATGGCTATCGCACCAGGCGGGCAATACCAGTCCACCTTTTGCGTCCACCACCTCTTTTACGGAACTGTAGGAAGAAGGCATTTCTTCCATGCTGCCAAAAGCCGCGATGGTATCATCTTCCACCAGCAACCATGCATTTTCGATGCAGGGCAGTGATGCCAGTTCTTTTCCGTACAGCAAATGACTCTCTGTGCGCGTATTGACGAGTATCCTGATATTGGTGAAAATGGTGCTTGCCATGCAGGGATTATTTACCGCAAGATAATACTGTTTATTTATATAAGCGCTTATAGAAATTCTGGTCTGTCCAGTTTCCTGGAGATCCGTAAAGCGGCATTGATCAATCCTACATGACTATAGGTTTGCGGGAAATTGCCCCATTGGGAACCATCTACGCCTACATCCTCGCTGAAGATGCCCAGGTGATTGCTGAAACTGAGCAGTTGGTTGAGATTCCGGATGGCATCTTCCACCCTGCCTACGCAGGCCAGTGCATCCACGTACCAGAAAGCGCATACCAGGAAGGTTGTGTCCGGGAACCCGAAGTCATCATAGTGTTTGTACCGATAGAAAAGACCATGATCGGCCAGCAATTCTTTTTCCAGTTCAGCGATATGTCGTTTGGCTTTTTCTGAGCTTTGATCGATATAGCCCATGGTGATCATACTGAGTGTGCTGGCATCCAGGTTGGGCGTACCGATGGCCTGTGGGTACACTTTTCTTACTTTATCGTAGGAAGTGTCCAGGAGCCTGTCCGCTTCGCGGGCGATGGCATCGGCTTTCTTCATCAGCTCCACATCGTTGAACACCTGTGCGATCTTGAAGGCGGCCTTGGCGCCTGCCCAATGAAAGAGCAATGTGTAGGTATGTACCTGTACGGTATTCCTGAATTCCCATAATCCTGAATCGGGCAATACCAGCGTACGCTCTATCTGGGCCAGCAGCCAGGGAACGATGGTTTTGTAACTGCTCTTTTTGGCGAAGGTCAAACGCTTGTCTGTGTACAAAGGCAGCAGGCTTACCAATACCTGGCCATACACGTCATGCTGCACCTGCACATAGGCTTTGTTGCCGACGCGTACAGGCCTGTTGCCCATATAGCCTTTCAGATCGATCTCCAGTTCTTCGATATCCTTTTGCCCCGTGATGCTGTACAGGGGCTGCAGGGTATCCGAGTTGTTGTTACGAAGGATATTCTGGATGAAATCGAAATATTTTTCCAGCTCTTCGAAGTGACCGATCTGGTTGAATGCTTTGAGCGTATAGTGGGCATCACGGAACCAGCAATACCGGTAATCCCAGTTGCGGGTGGAATCGTGGAATTCAGGAAGACTGGTTGTGCCGGAAGCGATGATGCCTCCTGTATCCTCGTACTGGTGCAGTTTCAATACCAGGGCGGAGCGTATGATCTCATCCTGGTAGATATCCGGGATATAGGAGCTCTTGATCCATTGTTGCCAGTACTTGATGGTCTGGTTCAGGAAGGTTTCCGCTGTTTCTTTCAGGGGGGCTTCCAGGGGCTCTCCGTAGGTGAGCACCAGGTAGCGGTCCTGGTCCAGAACAAACTGTTGTTCCTTGATGATCCAGGTGAGCGGCACATCGGTGGTCAGCCGCACCTGTTGCTCAAAGCCCATATAACGGATATGGTTACTGCCTGTATACATTTCAGGAGTAAGTTGTCCATATTCGCCGGAGGGCTGGCAACAGACCCGTATGGCAGGCTCTCCCTTGATGAGCTTGATCTTCCGCACCAGCATCAAGGGTCTGAACTGCCGTTCATGAACGATCATTCGCGGGGCGCAGTCTTCCACCAGGAACACCCCATCGGATGCTGTGAATTCAGTGCAGAGCACATTGGTGTTGGGGATGTAGAACTGGCGACTGGTATAATTGTCGGTAGCAGGTTGAATACTGAACTGTCCTCCTTTGTTTTCGTCCAGCAGCGATCCAAACAGGAAGCTGCTGTCGAACCTGGGGAGGCACATCCATTTCACGTTTGCTTTTGTGTCTATATAGGCGAGGTAGGAGCAATTGCCTACGATGCCCAGATTGTACTTATGAACCGGCATATTCTTTTTTAGTTAAGGGCAGCGTGAGCTCTTCCAGCAAAGGCAGTACATTCTGTTGGGAAAGTACTGTGAACTGCGCTGCCGTAGGTCCGTTACTAACTTTTATCGTGTACGCTTTTTCACCAAGCGCTTTGAACATATCCTCGTCTGTGGTATCATCACCGATGCACAGTACAAAATCTGGTTCCATTTCCTGCACCATCTTTCTGGCCATCACGCCCTTGTCTACACCTGCCATTCGCACTTCCACCACTTTATTACCATCGATCACCTGCAGTTGTGTATTCTGCAGCAGCATATTAAGGTTGTTGATCAGTTCTCGGCTCCGGCTGAAACCCAGGTCTGGATGGGTATTCCGGTAATGCCATGCGATCGTGTTCTTTTTTTCTTCCACGAAGGAGCCCACGCACCTGCTCACGAATGTCTGCATCACGGGGCGGATCTCTTCTTTCCATTGATTGGATACCGTTTCCGAATGGATCCAGCTCTCTCCTTTCATCTTATAGCTGGCGCCATGTTCTGCTACCAGGGTAAGGGGCAGTTTACCCAGCCATTTTTCAAGTGTTGCCGCTTCGCGGCCACTGATCACCACTACTTCATTCTTTTTGTCGGCAGCCAGCCGGGTAAGCGTGCTCAGCAATTCTTTGGTAGGTTTGGCGTCTTGCGGCAGGCGCGCAAATGGCACCAGTGTTCCATCATAATCGAGTAGCAGGGTCCGTTTTGTAGCAATCTGGTATTCTTCATGGATATGATCGGTGATCGTATCGTCCAGCAATTTCGTTTGTTGTTTAGCCTGTTCTGCTTTTACATTCACGAGCTGATCCAGGAAGTCGTTCACCCAGCGGATCACATCATAATCGATCAGTCGTTTCTGCATCAGCGCCATTCTTTGTTTTTGGTCAGGAATGGGCATGGTGAGGGCCCTGTTGATAGCGTTGGATACATCCTTCACATCAGTAGGGTTCACCAGCAAAGCTTCATTGAGCTCGCTGGCGGCACCCGCCAGTTCACTCAGGATCAGTACGCCCCGTTGATTCACGGTACTGGCCACATATTCTTTGGCCACCAGGTTCATTCCATCGCGCAGGGGCGTAATCAATGCTACATCGGCGGATTGATACAGCGCCGCCAGTTCATTGAATGGCAGGTGCATGTACCGGTAGATCACCGGCTGCCAACTGATGCTGGAGAATTTCCCATTGATGCTGCTGACCTTTTCTTCGATGGTGCGCTTTCTCCTGGTGTAGGCCATGATATCATCTCGTGATGGCACTACGTTCAGCATGAACACCACCCGCTCCTGCCATTCGGGATATTGATTGAGGAAATATTCAAACCCGATGAGGCGGTCCATCAGTCCCTTGGTATAATCGAGCCTGTCCACGGAAAAAATGATCTTCTTTCCCTCAAAATTCTTTGTCACTTCTGCTCGCAGGTCCTGAACCTCAGGATCGTTGGCTGCGCTACTGAATTTTTTATAATCGATGCCGATGGGGAAAAGGTCTGCTTTTACCAGTCGGTTCTGGTATTGGATGCTGCGGAAACTATTGTCTGCTCCCAATACCATGCGAACAGATTGTACAAAATGTTCTACATAGTCGTAGGTATGGAATCCCACCAGGTCTGCCCCCATCAATCCCCTGAGCAGGTTCATTTTCCATTCCGTGGGCAATGTTCTGAATATCTCATAGCTGGGGAACGGAATATGGAGGAAGAAGCCGATAGTGGCTTTGGGCGCCCTTGCACGAAGCATTCCCGGCAACAACATCAACTGGTAATCGTGTATCCAGATTACGTCATCGGGCCGGATCATGGGCAGTAATGTTTCGGCAAAGAGGGCATTCACTTTTGAATAGGCTTCAAAATAATGCGAATGATATTCCACCACGGAAGGGAAATAATGGAAAAGTGGCCATAGTGTTGAGTTTGCGAATCCATTATAGTAATCCTTGTACAGTGCTTTTTCTATGAAGAGTGGCACTGCGGTGAAATCGTATTTGTCCAGTTTAGGCACCACTTCTTTCTCAAAATCATCTTTTGAGAAGTCAGCTACGCCCATCCATACTTTTTCCGTGATATTGGAATTTTTGGCGGTGTCGGATTCGAAATAGCTTTTGATAGCAGATACCAGTCCGCCCGAGCTCTGGCGGATGGTCACCTGGTCACCATCATGATCTACGGAAAAAGGTAAACGGTTCGAAATGATGATCAGTCTTGCCATAATATAAAGGAATTTAGGGAGTACGGAACTTTAGAAAATATGTATCGTAATTCCCGGTTTCAAAAAAAGGGCCATGCATAGCATGGAGCTTGGGGC
>JAGIAP010000351.1 GCA_017744805.1 Chitinophagaceae bacterium
GAACAATTGACAGCATTCCCTTCTAAATTCTGTTTCCCAATTAAAGCACCACCCGTCTTTCATATGAATCTTCTTGACAACATCCAAAGTCATTGGCAATACCTCAGTTTGGATTACAGTTCCGCCTTTTACTGCTCTTACACATTCGGTCAATTCATCTACAATAAACTCACATACATGCATACACTAAATATTATTAATTAAAAGTGGCATGCATATACGAGTACTCTCCTCAACCAGTTTTCAAAAACCTCCGGGTTTTTTCCCGCTTGTTTTATTGCGTCAATTCCCCTATACTTCAAATCAAGCCCTTCACAGCAGTTTTTTATCGCACAAAAACCTTCTTCACCCCCACCAACATTTCCCCTAACTTTGCCCACCAATGCAGCCCCCTGTACCATACTCCCTTCAGCAGCAACAGCTCTGGCTTTCATCGGAAAGATGTATTTTCTGGGAAGAAGAGAAAGCGCTGATCCTGGCCGATCTCCACTTCGGCAAAACAGGGCATTTCAGGAAACACGGGATCCCTGTGCCACAGGCCATATACAAAAAAGACCTGCAAAGGCTGATCTCGCAACTTCAATACTTTCAGCCAAAGCAGCTTATCGTTGTAGGTGATCTTTTCCATAGCCGCGAGAACAAGGAACTGGAGCTGTTCCGAAAATGGCGGCAGGATCTTCCGGAGATCGATATCAAACTTATCCGCGGCAACCACGATATCCTTCACGATCAATGGTACCAGCAAAGCAATATCACTGTCACCAATAATATCCTCTCCCTCAACAATCTTTTCGGGTTTGTGCATGATCCGGAAGAAACCGATACACAGAGCTATAGTGATCATTATTTCTTCACCGGCCACCTGCACCCGGGCATCAGGATATCCGGACAAGGCAGGCAGTCGCTTTCATTCCCCTGTTATTATTTCACGGCCACCCATTGCATCCTTCCCGCATTCAGTGAATTCACCGGCCTGGCCATGGTGAGCCCATCGAAAGGAGAGAAAGTATTTGCGATCGTTGACAGAAAAGTGATGCAGTTCCGGTAATGTCATCCCCCACCCTTCATATCGCCTTCGATCCCATCTATGCACATCCGCTTCCAGAAGGCCATCGTTTCCCGATGCTCAAGTACGAACTGATCCCCGAACAATTGTTGTATGAAGGCAGTATCCAACCCGCCAATCTTTTCAGACCGGCTACCTGCCCTGATGAAATCGTACTGCTCACCCACGAGAATGATTATCTCCAAAGATTGCACCAGCAAACCCTTTCCGCCAAAGAACAACGACATATCGGATTCCCTCAATCACCCGCACTCACGCTCCGTGAGCTCGTGATCACACAGGGAACCATCGACTGCTGTCATCATGCATTTGAAAATGGCGTATCGCTCAATGTAGCAGGCGGTACGCATCATGCATTTGCCGGCCATGGAGAAGGATTTTGTCTGCTCAACGATTTTGCAGTAGCGGCCAATTACCTGTTGCACCGGCACCTGGCCAAACAGATCCTCATCGTTGACCTGGATGTTCACCAGGGAAATGGCACCGCCAGCATCTTTCAGCATGAGCCCCGAGTTTTTACGTTCAGCATGCATGGCGCTCATAATTACCCCTTCCACAAAGAACAAAGTGATCTTGACATTGGCTTGAAAGATGGCACCAACGACGACCTCTATCTCGGGCTGCTGCAAACCAATCTGCAAACATTATTGCAGCAGGTACAACCCGATTTCGTTTTTTACCTCTCAGGTGTGGACATCCTCGAAACGGATAGATTCGGAAAGCTCAAAGTGAGCATGCAAGGCTGTAAACAAAGGGATGAGATCGTTTTCAATGCCCTGCTGCAAAGGGGCATTCCCTGTACAGTGGCCATGGGCGGCGGTTATTCACCGGATGTGAGAACCATCGTGGAAGCGCATTGCAATACCTTCAGGGTAGCAAAGGATATTTACGGGCTTAACTAGGAAGCCCACCCATTTCCTTATTTCCTCTTTTTTAATTGCTCGTAGTTCAAAAAGTAAATGAAACGGAGCGTGAATTCATTGCCATGCGGCGTGGCGAATATGCGCCTGGCATTATGGGTATAATTGCGATACTGCGCGCCATTGATATATTCTTCATAATCGTGGCTCAGCCAGTTCTTCCATCCGAGAATGATACGGCTGCCCAACCTGAAATCCCAGGTATAGAATACATCCAGGTTGAAAGCGTTGTAGTTGACATTGTAATCTGAAGGCGTGAGGTCGGTCCGCTCATTCCAGTAACCATCCGGCTTGATATGATAGAGATTGGTATTGAGTAACCTGTTCCAGAAATGACGGGCGCGGAAAGTGATATTCATCCTGGGCGTAAAATTATAGATACCGCTCAGTTGTGTGCTGATATCGGTGTACTGTCTTCTTGCCAATACGGGCTCATCCCCTGCTCCATCACGAAAGAAGGCATATCCCCACTGGCCGTTATCGTATTGCTTCGCATAACCAGCGGTAAGGGAGAACCGATCACTGAAACGGTATCGCGCCGATAATTCGATCTTATAGAACGGATCATCCGGTAAGGGACCTTCTGCAAACCCCAGGCTCCAGGTCATATACAGGCGTTTCCTGCTATCGGTGCTTCCATCGGAGAAAAAGGAATGATAGGGAGCTTTCTTCAGCGGTTGACGAGGTGTAGACAATAGACTTACCGGGGTTTGCATCTCGAAATAATCATTGTACCAGCCCGGGCCAATATCCACTGACAATTTCAGGTCCCAGAAATTCTTGAAGATCCAGAATCCAAATGCTTCCAGGCGGGTACGCTCAAACAGGAAAGGCTTGAACAAGTAACGCTGCTCGACCGAAATACCATAGCTCTGATTGATGAACCATTTTGAGGCCTCGTAAATATTGTAACTCATTTCCGCCCGGTTGGCAAACCGGTTGGGCGCCATGAGAAAACCAAGATCATTGGGATCATACTTGGCAGTCTGTAACTCATTGCTGACCTTGAATTGCAATTTGCCACTCACTTTCCCAAACTCAGCATAGTTGGAAAAACCATTGTATCCTCCGGCGCTATCGAAGATCATGCTGAAGCGGGGCTGCAAAACCAGACCATAGAGGTTATTCTTATCGTACAGGGCAATATCGAGTGCGCTCACGTTGGCGTCCCGCTCCCTGCCTTCCCGGATCACATTGGTATTGGTGAATGTGATATAGGACCTGTTCTTCAATGCCTGATCCAGCACAATGATATTGTAATTGGCCAATGGTTCCGACAGGATGGAAGAGTCCTTTCCATCAATATCATTGGTCAGCCTGGCTTTCACGGGCTCCGTGATGGCATTGAAAATGCCAACGCCCAGGTTTCCGTCGGTCCGTCCGGAGAATTTAACGGCATTGTATAAGCGCGTTACAGAAGGGTTCTTCCGCAGGGTAAAACCCGGGTAAGCGCCATAGCGGGCATTGTACTTGATCTCTTCATATCTGTCCGGCACCTTCCCGATCCGCCGGGAGTAAAAGATCCCAGCCTTATTGAAGAGCTCTGTGCCTTCCGTGAAAAAAGGTCTGTTCTCTCTGAACTCGATCTCGAAAGGGGTAATATTATTGACGATATCATCGGAGATCACTTGTCCAAAATCCGGGATCAGCGTGGCGTCCAGGGTAAAGCTTTCGCTGATGCCATACTTCACATCCATGCCTCCGCTCTTGAGTGTTTCATACTGGCCTTTGTCGTTCAGTTGGGGCGTAGCACGATAGCCGGTACTCACATAAGGAGAGAAGCTCAACCGGAGTGGTGGCTTTAGCTCATGTAATCCTTTCAATTGCCCAAACTGCAGCACAAAACCGGTCACGTTGGGATTGACAGGATTCCAGAAAGTGGTCTCATTATTCCGGCGACTGAAGCGAAGGAACTGAATGCCCCAGTCCTGGATATCCTTGCTGGGGAACCGGATGGCGAAGAAAGGTATCTTGATCTCTACCACCCACCGGTCTTTCTCAAAACTTACTTTACTGTCCCAGACTGCATCCCAGGTAAGATCGCCATACACGCCGAAGCCGGTGGCAGCATTGGGAGATACCCGGGCATCGCTTTGCACATTACGCGCAGTGACCAGGAACTGGAAGGCATTCTGGTGATCATTGTAGGTATCCAGGAAAACGGAGAAGTAATCGACGTCTGACCGTTGTTCATTATCCCGGGCAGTGAACTGGCGACGGACCGCTGCCGGATCGTCATAGAGGTAAGCACCTATATACATGGCCGTATTGTCGTACAATACACGTACCTCCGTTTTTGAACTGGCAGGTAATCCATACACAGGGCCATTGGTGATAAACTCAGTAGCAACGGGAGCTTGCTTCCATTCCTCCTCATCGAGGACGCCATCGATATGGATGGCGGAAACGGACTTGACTGCTTGTGTAATTTTCTTCTGGGCATGCAGGTGCATACCTATGCAGGAGAAGATCAGTATTGCAGTTAGTACTAGTCGCATGTTGGCATTTGGGGGTGCAAAGTTAACCTATCGATCGGAAAATTCCGCGTAAATTCCCCAAACCACAAAACGTTCATTAACCAACCATCATCGTAGACTTACGTGCACGATACTGATCATAGCAGATTTTTCTCTTCGTAGGTAACGGTGACCGTTATGCTATTAAAGACAAAAACATTGAATGATCTGCTGCTGCCTGTCAATTCATTTTCTTCTTCATGGTACTTACCTGCTCCTGGAGGGTATTCACCATACTGGCCAGTTGGTTCACATCCCAACGCTGTTGTTGGTTGGCCTTGCCCATGATAAAGCTTGCTTTCCAGAGCTCCAGCACATCCTCGGAGTTAATGGTATAAGGTTGGTAAGTGACATTGTCACTGATGAGGGTGAGCTTGTTCTTGGTGCGGTTACTTTTCATGACCCGTTTGTACACGATGCCCTCATTACGGGTGACCACAATATAGGTGTTGTTATTCCGGACATCATCGATCTCATCCACTTTCTCACAAACGATCACGGATCCGCTGGCAGTAGGGGCCATTGAATCCCCGATGATCTCGAATGCACGGTAAGATCCGGGCGCCAGCATGGGGAGGGTGAAGGTATTTAGCTCATCCAGGAATTCGGGATCGGCATAGCCCGCGAGATAACCGGCTGCCGCTTTTACCGGAACAAACTGTATCTCGGCACTGCCTGCTGCCATTTTCTGCGCACGGCGCTTGCTGAGATAACTTCCCTTCGTATCCCCCAGGTCTTTCAGCAAAAGATCGTCCAGGGTCAACTTGAAAATATCGCCCACCAACTCCAGCACTTCGATCCGGGGCTCAGCCCTTTCCTCTTCATAAGCGCCCAGCAGGGATCTCTTGATTCCCAGCCTGGTGGCAAATTCTTCCTGGGTCCATCCGCGTAACTTGCGGAGATACTTGAGATTCTTACCAGCGAGAGACATAGACTAATAAATTTAGCGCTAATATACTAACTTTTTTATCAATACACCCAAAACTTTATTTTCTTACCTTTGGCATCCTGTCAAATTGGCTAGTTATCAAAGGCTAGCATCCTTTTTGACAACCATATCCGGATTTCACCGGCTCCTCTGCCTCCCCTCTGTGCACATGGAACCGTTGTGAGGTTAAGGTGATTCTTTTAAATTTAAACAATTAGCTATAACATGTTAGGTTTTATTTCCAAGATCTTCGGAGGCAGTAAATCGGAAAAAGATATCAAATCCTTCCTTCCTCTGGTTGAAAAGATCAATCAGCATTTTAGCTCTTACCAGTCACTTTCCAACGACCAGCTCAGGAACAAAACCCAGGAGTTCAAAGCGCGTATCAGTGAACATCTCCGTTCTATCGACGACCAGATCACCAAACTGAACGCCGACGCGGAAGCCCTGCCCTTCAGCGATATCAATGGCAAAGAGGCTCTCTACCAGGAAGTGGACAAGCTCCGCAAAGACCGTAATAAAGCCATTGAAGAAGCACTGAAAGAGATCCTTCCGGAAGCCTTCGCCGTAGTGAAAGAAACGGCCCGCCGCTTCAAGGAGAATGCCGAAATGGAATCCACTGCCACAC
>JAGIAP010000352.1 GCA_017744805.1 Chitinophagaceae bacterium
GCTCAATACGGCCAGGGCATTTGAAGACCTGGGCGTAGCTGCCTACAATGGGGCCGGCAAGCTTATTACCACCAAAGCCTACCTGGAATTGGCCGGAAAGATCGTGTCTGTGGAGGCCCGCCATGCAGCTTATATCCGGGACCTGCTGAGCAATGGCAGCTTCGCCGATAGTTCCGTTGTGAACGCACAGGGGCTTGATCTTGCCAAATCCCCTTCTGAAGTGTTGAGCACGGCAGCAACTTTTCTGAAAACGAAAGTGAACGCATCCAATTTACCCACTTCTTAAAATCACGACCATGAATTTCTTTGAAATATTCAATCGCCTTGAAAAAGTGGATCCTGAAGTATTTGAACGGATGGATACCAGAAGGAAGAGCATGCAGCAGTTTGCCCGTACCGGCCGTGTATTGGCCCTTACAGCATTGCCATTGGCGCTGGGGAGCCTGTTCAAAAAAGCCTATGGGCGCGATACGCCTGGCATCATTGCTGTATTGCAATATGCTCTTACGCTGGAATACCTGGAAGCAGAGTTCTACACAAAAGGAGTGGTCATGGCTCCCATCCCTGCAGGTGCCCCCCTCACAGCCATCACAACCATCCGGGATCACGAGAATGCACATGTGACATTGCTGAAAGGGGTGATCACACAACTGGGCGCCACACCCGTAGCCAAACCCAATTTCGATTTCTCGGCAGGCAATGGAAGTAATAATGGTCCATTCAAAGACGTGTTCACCAATTACACCTTATTCCTGGCCGTGGCCCAAACTTTTGAGGATACAGGTGTTCGCGCATACAAGGGGCAGGCTGGTGAGTTAATGGAAAACAATGATATCCTCACTGCTGCACTGCAGATCCATTCAGTGGAAGCCAGGCATGCATCGCATATCAGGAGCATGCGCAGGGCATTGCTGGCCAATACCACCATTAAACCATGGATCACCGGAAAAGATACCGGAAGTATCGGAGCGGCTGTGCAAGCCAGTTATAATGGGGAAGACCTTACAATGCAGGCTGGCGTCAATATTGTGAATATCGGTAATTCCGGAGTTTCCGTAGCGGCAGCATCGGAAGCATTTGATGAGCCACTCAGCAAGGCCGATGTACTGGCCATTGTGGATCCTTTCATTGTATAATTTTCAATTACATCTAAATACAGGAGATATATGAAAAAGTCAATTTTAGTACTGGCATTTTGCCTGCCGGTAGCACTGGTGATGAGCAGTTTTACAACACCTACAAACAATGACCTTCCGGCGGCAACTGTAAAAAGCGACTGGATGAAATCCAGGACCGGTACATGGCCCGGCATGAAAGATGGAAAAACTTACTGGTACAAGCTCGACAAAAAAGGTGGCCTCTGGTGGAGTACCGATGGAAAGAAATGGGCAGCGGTAAGTGATGGGGCATGGGCCGATAAAGATGGCAAATGGCTCAAGATCCATGAAGGCAAACTGGTATGGAGTACAGATGGCAACTCATGGAGTGAAGTGCCCGAATGGAAATGGGAAGGATCTGATGGCAAATGGTATAAGTTCGATAACAAATGGGGGCTTTGGGTCAAATAAAGCAACCTTGATGCGGTAACAAAGGCCTGGGGTGAATACCTCAGGCCTTATTTGATTGGAATTTTGTAATCCTTGCTGTGATACTTGTACGTTGTACCACCGGATAATTGGGCAATTTTGTGTTATCAAATCAATTACAATTCTATGAGCACACTCAATAACAAAGTGATCCTGGTAACCGGTGCTTCCAGGGGAATTGGCGCAGAAGTGGCCAGGGAGCTGGCAAATGCCGGAGCCAAAATAATCGTCAACTATGCAGGTGGTAAGGTTGAAGCAGAACAGGTAGTGGCAGAGATCCGTGCCAAAGGAGGAGAGGCCATCGCCTTGCAGGCTGATATCAGCAGGTCCGCCGATGTAACAAAGCTTTTCGATGATTCCATCGCGCATTTTGGCAGGATCGATGTGCTGGTGAACAATGCCGGTATCATGATCACAAAGTTGCTCAGGGATACTACGGATGAAGAATTCACGCGGCAGTTCGATATCAATGTCCGTGGCACTTTCAATACACTTCGCGAAGCGGCAACCAAACTGGCGGATAAAGGCACCATCATCAATTTCTCTTCCAGCACCACTCGTATGCTTTTGCCTGGATATGCTACTTATGTGGCGAGTAAAGGCGCAGTAGAACAAATGACCAGGGTGTTCGCAAAGGAAATGGGCAGCAGGGGGATCAATGTGAATGCAGTACTCCCCGGCCCCGTGAATACAGAATTATTCACAAAGGGGAAATCTGAAGAGATGATCGGCCGTCTTGCTGCTCTCAATGCTTTCAACCGTATCGGCGAACCGGCTGATATTGCCAAAGTGGTGGTGTTCCTCGCAGGCGATGATGCAAAATGGATAAGTGGACAAACCATCGGTATCAACGGAGCCTTGGCATAATTTTTTGCAGGTTGATCCGAAAGATGGCTGTCCGGTGCTGAACGGGCAGCCATCTTTCTTTTACGGGAATTGTCTATTTTAGCTTCATGGCTTCCGGAAATCTTGTGGTAAAAGACCTGAATGAGCTCTATGATCTCATGGGACTTTCCCATGAACAGATCGATGCAAGCGCAGGTTTTTCCATTCTCTATTTGCAGGAGATTATGAAGGAAATGCCGGTGGTATCTGTTGGCTACCGTCCTGATTTCTTCAGTTTCCTATTCATCAAACAAGCATTCGGGAAATACACTATCGACGATCTGCATTTCAATATGCAGCCTCAGACTGTCTACTTCACCAACCCTGGTAATTTCAGGATGTTTGAATGGCATGAGCTCAAAGACGCCTGCCTGGTAGTTTTTACCGAAGCCTTCCTGAAAGAACAGGTGCATTCCGATGTATTCAGGGATCTCTCATTTCTGCTTACCGAAACCATTGAACCACGTGTGTTGCAGCCCGGTCAGTTCCAGGTGATAGAGGAATTGTACAAGATCATTCACCGGGAATATCATGGCAGCTCGCCTTACAAGAACAAGCTCATCGGCAGTTTATTGTTATCGGTCCTCTTCAAGATCAAAGAATATTTTTTCCAGGATTACAATCCGATCTATGAAGGTAACCGCAGCTCACAGATAGTGAAGACTTTCAAGCAAAACCTGGAGCAGCATTTCAGGGAACTTGCCAGCGGAAAAACTGATACGCAGCTACGTGTGCAGGATTATGCCGACAAACAATCCCTGCATGTGAATTACCTGGGCAGCGTGATCAGCAATAAGACCGGAAAGTCTGTCAGTGCCTGGATCGCGGACAAGACCATTGCCGAAGCGAAAGTACTGTTGCAAAACAAAGCCAATAGTATCAAGGAAGTGGCTGCCAGGCTTGGATTCCTGGAAGCTTCCCATTTTAGTAATTATTTTAAGAAGCATACGGAGCAAAGCCCCGCCGGGTACCGGCGGCGCCAATCAATGAGCTGATCTTCAAATCATCAAACTAATAAAAATGGATACCACTAAGCTCACCAATCAAACAGTGAAAGAAGCCATTGAAGCCTGGCAACAGGGTGATCGCAAAACCTGGCTTTCATTCTTCGTTCCGGATGCCAGGTTGCTGGATGATGGTCATCCTCGTGATTTTCAGACCTTCTCTGCCGAGGCCATCGGCCATGAAAGATTCACCAGTATCGATAAGGTGGAGGATGATGGTCTATCCGTCTTCGGTAAATTCCATAGCGATGCCTGGGGCGATTTCAAAACTTTCTTCAAGTTCAGGATAAATGATAAAGGGAATTTCGATCTGCTGGAGATCGGACAGGCAGATTATTGATAAAGTCTGCTCGTCATTTTTTATTTAATATTGTAGCTGACACAGGAAATAAGTTTACACCTATTGACCACTGACCAGCTATACCAGGACCGGGAATTATTCCAACGCATTTCGATGGGAGATGAAGACGCATTCCGTACATTTTTCCATCATTACAATAAATTGCTTTTGCCTTTTGTAGTGAAATTGGTGTCGGGCTTGCACGATCCGGCGGAAATACTGCAAGAGGTATTCCTGAGGCTTTGGAAACATCGCCGTAAACTGGCAGAAGTGGATAATCCCAAAGCGTATATCGTCCGGATCGTTTCCAACGAAGCCACCACCTATCTTCAAAAATTGGCCCGGCAGAACAGGCTGATGGAAAAAGCCATCCGGCAACGGAACCAGGAACCGTTGACGCCGGAACAATATATCGCTCTTAAAGAAACGGTCCGCCTGGTTACCGATGCGGTGGAACAACTCAGCCCTGCCTGTCGCCAGGTATATATCCTGAGCCGGGAAGAAAATCTTTCCCTTCCACAGATTGCTGAAAAACTGGAGCTCAGCGAAAACACTGTCAAAAACCAACTGGTAAAGGCTTTGAAAGATATCCGCCAGCATATCCGGAAGAATGGTTTGTCCACTTTTCTTTCTTTTCCTATCATTTTCTGAAAAAAAATCCCGGGGCCTTTAGTCCTTAATCTAAAAACCCCGGTCTTGTAATAGTCAGGCCTTACCTATACCCATTACAATATCGCTTTGCCAGAAACAAACATCCATGGAGAATTCAAGGATCGTCTATTTAGTTACCGGTTATCTCAATGATGCATTGACGGAACTGGAAACAAACGAGCTGCAGGAATTATTGCTGACTGATGACGGGGGAGAAGCCGTTGCTGCCGCATGCAGGGAGCTGGTGCTGCAATCCCCGCCGGCAGCGGATTATCAGCCTCTGCAATGGGAAAGCCTGCTGAACCGCGTGCTGGAGAATGCGCGTAATGACAATGAAGAAGCTGCGGTGATACCCATGAAGCCTGCAAAGAAATACAGGTGGGCCTGGGCGGCTGCAGCCAGTCTTACCCTACTGGCCGGAGCCGGCATTTACTTTTTTATGACCAATAAAAAAGAAAACGATACGCTGGCGGGGAATGAACCTGTGGAAGTGCAACCCGGCCGTCAGGGCGCATTGCTGACCCTGGCCGATGGCTCGCAGGTATTGTTGGATACCATTCAGAACGGAGTGGTAGCCTTGCAGGGAGGGGCCACCGCAAAAGTGATCGATGGGGCCCTGTTCTATGATGGAAAAGGCGACGAGATCGTGTACAATACCATGTCAACACCCATCGGACGCCAGTTCCAATTGACGCTTCCGGATGGCACCAGGGTATGGTTGAATGCTGCCAGCTCAATACGCTATCCTACGGTTTTCAAGGGCACAGAAAGAAAAGTGGAAGTAACGGGTGAATCTTATTTTGAAGTGGCACGGAATACAAAGATGCCTTTCCTTGTAAGCGTTGGCAATGCCACAGAAGTGGAAGTGCTGGGAACGGATTTTAATATCAGCGGTTATAGCAATGAAGCCAGTTTGAATACTACTTTGATCGATGGTTCCGTAAGAGTGAAGCAGGGCAACGAGTCTGTGATCATAAAACCCGGTGAACAGGCGCAGGTCAACGGAAAGATCAGGGTAGAGAAAGAAGTGGACCTGGAAAAAGTGACGGCATGGAAAAACGGGCTTTTCAATTTCAAAGGATCGAAACTGGAAGATGTGATGCGCCAACTGGAACGATGGTACGGTATTGAAGTTGTTTATGAAAATGGCATTCCCGATATCACACTGGGTGGCGAAATGTCTAAAGATATTCCACTCAAAGGATTGATGATCGTACTACAGAAACTGAAAGTGCAATACAGACTGGAAGGAAAGAAGTTGACCATCCTTCCTTCCAGGGAGCTTTGAACCTTATCCCGGGAATTAGCAGTAAAAAATAATAAAAATAGAAAGATGCTGATCGGGCAAATAAAAACCGGAAGTGGGCGAACACTTCCGGCCAAAAGTTTGGGCTGATCCAAAATGGTGTGACTACCGATTTTAAACAACCAAAACTGTTCACAATTTATGCAAAAAACTGCTATGGGTGGCAGGAATGCACTGGGCATTGCATTCCCGCTATCGGCTCAAATGCTGAGAATTAT
>JAGIAP010000353.1 GCA_017744805.1 Chitinophagaceae bacterium
TCTCTTTCCTGGTTTTGACCGGCACGTCGGCCCACCAGTACCAGGGCGATACGCCTGCCTGTTTGCTGAGCTCAAATACGCCAAAAGCAGTTCCCCGCGCATCACTGCCGGTGATCACCAGGGAAGGCCTCTTACCAGTAGGATCTTTTGCAGAAGTGAGCTGGAATGCCTCCCAGCGATTATTGATTGCAGTTAGGTTTATCTTTTTGCCGGCGACCAGTTTTTTGATAATGCCTGATCGGTCAGCGCTCCCGATGATGATCAGGGGGCCATTGGATAGGGAAGGATTGAGCTCAGGCCGTTGCCCCGTGATCCTGAAAATGTCTTCCTGCAAAAGTTTAGCGGCCGTTTGAACGGCCAGATGATCATTGGGATCGAATTGGATACTTGCGGCGGAAAGGCTGTAAGTATTGTCCCCCGCTCGTTCCGCAATGAGGCTTTGCGACTTTGCGATATTGAAAGCCAGGCCCATGGCCGCGATCAGGATGATATGTAGTACAGGTCTTTTCAATGCTGGATGATAACTGTTGAATTAAAATCCGATCGAGTTACCGCCATCCACAGGCAATACTACGCCGGTGATGAATTGGGCCGAATCCCCTGCCAGGAAGAGCGCGGCTTCTGCAATATCGGCCGGCTGTCCCATTTTTCCCATCGGGGTTCGACTGAATACTTTTGCTTTTCTTTCCGGATCACTGTTCAGTGCTTTGTCTGTCATTTCCGAATAGATGAAGCCCGGGGCAATGGCATTCACGCGGATGCCTTTGGGTGACAACTCTACCGCCATGGCCCGGGTGATGCCATCGATGGCGGATTTACTGGCTGAATAGCTGATCACTTTGGGGATGCCATACTGTGCCGCCATGGAGCTGATATTGATGATGCTGCCCGATCCCTGCGTCAGCATCTGCTTCACCACTTCACGGCTCAGCGCAAAAACCGCTACCAGGTTGGTGTTGATGATATCGATGAAATCCTCATTGGTCACTTCCGTGAAATCTTTTTTCTGGTTGATGCCTGCATTGTTCACCAGGATATCGATGGATCCCAGCTCTCCGGCAACGGATCGTACCAATTCTGGTAATGCCGCCAGGTTGGTGAGATCGAGCGCCCTGATCTGACACAGTTCTCCGAGCGTTTGCTGCGCTTGCTTCAGCTTCTTTTCATCCCTTCCTACGATGACTGTACGGATGCCTTTTTTTGTGAATGCAGCAGCGATCGCCAATCCCAGGCCGGAGCCTCCTCCTGTTACGATAGCTGTTTTTGGGTTATTGCTTTTCATGTTCTCAGTAAGTTAAGCGAATATGTAAATTCTTGTAGTACTCCAGGTCATGGGCCGGTGGTTCATAGCCTGCAGGGAATGGCTTCCGGGAAAAGGTCTGGAAGTAAAGCAGGCAGGCATCCCGCCACCAGGCTGCTTCCGAGGCCTGGATGGCTAACAACTGCTCTACATGCCTGAATCGTTCGGGATCCACAAAGCGCCTGAGGCTTTTCCATTGTTGCTGCATTTGCCTTACGGAATCAGTGGCTGTATGATAACGGTAGCAAAGCTCGTTCCAGAGGCTGCGGCCTGATTGCATGGTATGGTCCCAGGATGCGTGATGGAACCAGAGTAAATAATCATCCGGACAAGTATCGATCTGCTCAAATTGTTGACGGACTTGCGCTGCATATTGGCTCAGCGCATTACTTCCGGAGCTGGTCCTGTTGAATCCGATCCCTGCGCTATCGGCTTTGTGATAGTATACCGGGTTCCAGTCCGGCCTGCCGAGGGAGTTGCCCCAGGGCATTGGCCCGTAATGGTGATCGTTATACATGATATGCGTGAGTCCGAGGGGCGTCATATAATTCACGAGCCATTCGCGGGAGTGCATCATCATATCGAGTACGGGCTCTACAAAGGCAGGCGTGGTGGTGAAGGTTTGTTTGATCCATTCCCTGGCAATCTCCTCACTGCTTAGCTGCTGATCCCAGCTTAGCCTGCCCAATGCATACCAGTTACTTTGGGCGAAGGGATGGCCACACCAGTTGAGATCGTTCCCGATATTGGCGACACCCGCAAACCCGCTCAGGGTGCTGCTTACAGGGTTTCCTTTGCCATTGGCATAGGTGTCGGCATCCAGCACTTCCCGGAAAAGGGGCGCTTCATACACCAGATGCGTGCCTTGCCCCAGGTATTCCTGGGTGAGCTGGAATTCCATCATCAACGGGGTGCCAGGCATGGAACCAAAGAGTGGGGAGAAGGGCTCCCGGGGCTGGAAATCGATAGGGCCATTTTTCACTTGTACCAGCACGTTAGCATTGAACTTCCCGTCAAGTGGTTTGAACTCTTCATATGCCTGTTTGAAGCGATCCTCCGATGTATGACTATAGACGAATGCCCGCCACATCACGATACCATTGTGTGGCGCCAGCGCTTCAGCCAGCATATTGGCCCCGTCTGCATGTGTTCTGCCATAATCCTGTGGCCCGGGTTGTCCTTCGCTATTGGCCTTCACCAGGAAGCCACCGAAGTCGGGGATCAACTGGTAGATGGAGTCCACTTTCTTTTTCCACCATGCCCTGACGGCGGGATCGAGTGGATCGGCAGTTTTGAGATTCCCATTCTCGATGGGCGCACTGAAGCGGGCCGTAAGGTAGGTTTTGATACCATACACACGGAACACATCCGCCAGCGCTTTTACTTTCTGTAAAAATGGATCAGTGAGGATGAGCGCATTGGCGTTGACGTTAGTGAGCACTGTGCCGTTGATGCCGATACTGGCATTGGCGCGCGCATAATCGATGATGCGCTGGTCAACACAGGCAGGCAGATTGTTCCATTGCCAGAGCGAAAAACCGGCATACCCCCTTTCGATGGTGCGGTTGAGATTGTCCCAATGGTTGAGCAATCGCAAAGCACTGCGGGGAATGGAAATGATATCGAGCGAATGGATATTTTGAGCTGTTTGTATCAGTCGTAAAAAATGGAATACGCCATAAAGGATCGCCTGGTCCGTATTGCCGGAGATGAGGATGCGTTTTTTATTATCGATGGAAATGGTCTTGATAATGAATCCTTCCGTTCCTGTTTTTTGCAGGGTGGTTTTGATCGTGTTGGGGAAGGAAAGAAGATGCTCCGGTTTCGCTAGTATGATGGAGCCCGGATTGGTGCGGGGTAAGGATATCCTGAGCATGCCCTTCAGTCCGCGTTCCAGCTCAGCGCTGGCTGCTTGTAAAGTGGGAGAGGTGCCATGCACTTCATAGGAGCGGATCAGTGATTTGCAGGCATTAAGGTATTGCGCGTTGGCAATAGGTTGGTAGCGAAGCCAGAGCTCATAGCCGGTTTCCGCCTGGCAGCAGGCAGTGCAAAGCATGGCAAGGACAAAAGCGAATCGTTTCATAATGCAGCAGTCGGTTTATTGACGGCAATCAGGTTTGTCTGACAGAGGACTCTCGGATGATCAGCTCGGATCTCACCACCACCGTTTGTGTATGCCTGATATCCGATAATCCTTCCAGGTGGTTGATCAGGTTTCGTGCAGCGATCTCCCCTATATCGCTGCCGGGGTAGTTGATGGTAGTGAGCTTTGGCTCTACTATCTTCCCAATGGCATCGTTGTTGAACCCTACAATGGCGATATCCTGCGGCACGCGGACTCCATTTTCTTTCAGCGTTTGCATACAAACGGCCGCGGAGAAATCATTGGTGATGAAAACGCCGTCTGGCCTGGGATCCATTTGAAGGATCTGCAGGGCTGCTTCCACACCACATTGCTCACTGAGGTCTTTGATCAGCACATGCTCCTTGTTGTACGGGATATTGTGATCGAAGAGGGCATCGGCATAGCCTTTGTGCCGCTGAGCATACACGTTCCTTTTGAGATTGGCCGTTACCAGCACGATATTCCTGCAGCCCTGTTCAATCAGGTGCTCCGTGGCCTGGTAGCCGCATTTGTAGTTATCGATGATCACCTTGGTGCTTTCACTGTTCTCTTCCACCCGGTCGAAGAAGATGACGGGGATATTCTTTTCGGCAAATACCTGGAAATGATCGAGTCCTTCGGTGTCGAAGGAAAGGGAGGCGATGAGCCCGTCCACGCGTTTGTGGAAGAAGTTCATGGCATTGGCGGCTTCTTTCTGGAAACTTTCCGAAGAGTGGGCGATAAGCAGGTCGTACCCCGCTTCGGTGGTCACCTGTTCGATGCCTGCGAGCACGGAGGTGATGAAATTGGAATTGAGCTCATGCACCATCACACCGATGGTGTTGGTCTTTTGTTTGCGCAGGTTGCTGGCAAACGTATTGGCCCGGTAGCCCATCTCTTTGGCTGTCTGCTGGATCTTCCTGCGGGTGTTCTTGTTGATGGCAGGATGGTCTTTGAGTGCCCGGCTGACGGTGGCCGAGGAGAGGGATAGCTTCTGGGCAATATCGTAGATCGTAACGTCTTTCTTTTCCTTCATATATTGCAATCGGTTGCATAAAAGTCAATAAAAAATCCCGAATTACAAATTTCTTTTTTGGATGGATATTTTTTACCTGGTCATTGCGTGCTACACTTGATTGATAAGTGATCGTTATCATAAGGAACTATTTATGGGATTCTTTAAGGATAAGGATTATGGCGCTTTTCGAATTAGGGCCTGCCGTCGCTTCTTACAATTACATGAGGAGGGGCGAAAGGTTTTTTAAGAAGATAGGATTTTCGCACGTTGATCAGCCCGGGCATAGGATCTTCTTGAAAATTGAAATAAAAGATGCAATCGGTTGTATCCTTCCCGGAGGAACTATTTCAACTCCAGCACCACTACGGAAAATGGCGGCAGGCTTACGTTCAGGTTTTTTCCTTTCAGTGTTGCTTTTTTGAATGCTGCTGGTTTTATTTTTTCCGGGCTCTCAAAACTGTTATGGTCCTGTAATTGTCTGGATTGCAATATGCGGCCGGTGACTGTATTAGCTGTTACCGGGCCGAGATCGATATCGATATCCTGGGATCTCTTAGCGTCCATATTCACCAGTGAGATATGGATCGTTCCATTTTTGTCTTTTGAAGCAGAGGCGGAGATGGCCTGGATCTTCTTCCCATTCAATTCGTAATTATTACTGGTGATGGTCAGTGGCAGCATCAATGCACCCTGGTGAACATTGTACATTTCCATCACATGGTAGGTGGGGGTCAACACCAGTTTTTCATCCCTGGTAAGGATCACGGATTGCAGCACATTCACGGTCTGCGCCAGGTTGGCCATCCGTACCCGATCACAGTGATTGTTGAAGATATTGAGTGTAAGGCCGGCGATCATGGCATCCCTCATGCTGTTCTGCTGGTACAGGAATGCGCTGTTGGTGCCGGGCTCCACATCATACCAGCCACCCCATTCATCCACAATCAGGGCGATCTTTTTAGTGGGATCGTATTTATCCATCACCTCGCTGTTCTTCGTAACAAGTCTTTCCATTCGCCATGCCTGTTCCATCGTACTGAAATATTCTTCTTCGGAGAAACGGGTTGCAGAGCCTTTCTTCGACCAGTTGATCACTGAGTAGTGATGAATGGAAAGGCCTTCAAATCTTTTCAAAGGGATTTCTTTCATGACGGTCTCGGTCCAATTGTAATCTTCCGTTCCTGGTCCTACTGCAATGCGGAACAGTCCTTCGCTGTTGGCATAGCTGGTCATCAGGGTTGCATATTTCTTGTATTCATTCACGTAGTAGTCGGCTGTCATATTGCCGCCGCAATCCCAGGATTCATTGCCGATGCCCCAGTACTTTACATGCCATGGATTGTCTCTTCCATTTTGCCGGCGCAGGTCGGTAAGTTGACTGCTGCCATTGGGGTGATTCACGTATTGGACCCATTCCATGGCTTCCTGTACTGATCCACTTCCCATATTGATGGCGAGATAGGGATCGGCGCCGATCAGTTCACAAAGCCCAAGGAATTCATGGGTGCCGAAGCTATTGTCTTCCCGCACACCGCCCCAGGTCATATTCTCGATGCCTTTTC
>JAGIAP010000354.1:0-3814 GCA_017744805.1 Chitinophagaceae bacterium
CGATATCGATATCCAGCCCTGGATGCGCATGAGCACCACACAGAAAAAATACAAGCTCCATAAATATCAGCATATCTATTTCTGGTTCCTGTATTCCTTATTGTACATCTTCTGGATCTTTGTACTGGATTATCAGAAATATTTCAAAAGCAAGATCGGCAATATGCCCCTGAAGAGAATGAAACTTTCCGATCACCTGGTGTTCTGGGGATTCAAGGCATTGCACTTGTTCATGTTCGTTGTTCTGCCTATCATGGTGGTAGGTCTGCTGAAATGGGCGGTGAGCTTTTTGATCTTCACTCTGGTGGCTGGCCTGGTTCTGAGTCTCGTATTCCAACTGGCTCATACCGTTGAGCACACAGCCTTCCCCATGCCCGATGAAAAGACCGGCAAACTGGAAGACGAGTGGGCTGTTCACCAGATCAAGACCACTGCCAATTTCGCTACCAATAACAAACTGGTGAGCTGGCTGGTAGGTGGATTGAATTTCCAGATCGAGCACCATCTTTTCCCCAAAATATCTCACGTACACTATCCTGCTATCAGCAAGATCATCCGTAAGACCTGTCAGGAATACGGAATCAACTACATCGAGTATCCCCGCGTTCGTTATGCGGTGGCATCTCATGTGGCCTTCCTGAAGCAGATGGGCTCCGCTGCCTAGCCCCGGGCTGATTACAGCATTTTAACAGCAGAAATACCTGCATTTTTATACCTTTGCAACCTCAAAAAAGCAAAGAATAAACCATCATGTCTAAAGTAAAAGTAGGGCTGGTGCAAATGACCTGCACCGCCAGCAAAGAAGAAAATCTTCAGAAGGCAGTAGCCAAAGTAAAAGAGGCGGCTGACAAGGGCGCACAGATCGTATGCCTGCAGGAGCTTTTCACTTCACTGTACTTCTGTGATGTGGAGGATTATGAGAACTTCAAACTGGCAGAACCGATCCCCGGGCCTTCCACCGAAACGCTCCAGAGCGTAGCGAAGGAAAAAGGCGTGGTGATCATCGCGTCCCTGTTTGAAAAGAGAACACAGGGTATCTATCACAATACAACCGCAGTGATAGATGCAGACGGCGCTTATCTGGGTAAGTACCGCAAGATGCATATCCCTGATGATCCCGCTTACTACGAAAAATTCTACTTCACTCCCGGCGACCTCGGGTATAAAGTTTTCAAAACAAAGTTCGCTACCATCGGCGTACTGATCTGCTGGGATCAATGGTATCCTGAAGCATCACGCATCACGGCGCTCATGGGCGCAGAGATCCTGCTCTATCCTACAGCCATTGGCTGGGCTACCTCACAGGACGAAGCTACCAATAGCGAGCAGTACAATGCCTGGCAGACCATTCAGCGCAGTCACGCCGTTGCCAATGGCGTACACGTGGTGAGTGTGAACAGGGTAGGGCTGGAACAGGACGGCGCCATGAAATTCTGGGGCGGTTCCTTTGTGGCTAATCCATTCGGTAACCTGCTGTACCTGGCTTCCCATGATAAGGAAGAGATCCATGTGCAGGAGCTGGATATCGCGCTGAGCGATCGCTACCGTACGCACTGGCCATTCCTGCGCGACAGAAGGATCGATTCTTACCAACCGATCACCAAAAGATTTATCGACGAAGATTAACCTGTTCACAGCAGCATAAAATCAACCTTCATGGAATCAACAACTCCTGCACAGTCGGGCTATGTATTCCCCGCTGAATTCGCGCCCCATATCGCTACCTGGCTGAGCTGGCCTCATAAAGAAGCAAGCTGGCCCGGTAAGATCGATGACATCTATCCTTACTACAGCGAGTTCGTAAAAGAGCTTGCCCTCAGTGAAAAAGTGCGGATCAATGTGGTGGATGAAGCGATGCAGGCATTTGCCACGAAACATTTGCTTCAGGCCAATGTGGATATGAAGCAGGTGGAATTCTTCCTGCACCCAACCAATGATGCCTGGTGCAGGGACCATGGTCCGGCCTTCCTCATCAATCCTGCTGCTGAACAGAAGAAAGTGGTAGTGGATTGGGGGTACAATGCCTGGGGCGGAAAATATCCTCCATTCGATCAGGATGATGTGATCCCAACCCTGATCGCGAAGCATTATGGGCTTCCGGTTTATAATCCCGGTATCGTGATGGAAGGTGGCTCTGTTGAGTTCAATGGAAAAGGAAGCCTGCTCACTTCAACGGCTTGCTTGCTCAATCCCAATCGGAATCCGCATCTCAACCAGGAACAGATCGAGAACTATCTCCGTAACTATTATGGCGTAGAGCAGATCCTCTGGGTGGATGAAGGAATTGTGGGTGATGATACCGATGGTCATATCGATGATACGATCCGCTTTGTGAATGAGGATACAGTACTGACAGTTGTGGAAACCAATAAGCAAGATGAGAACTATGAGTTGCTGCAGCAAAATCTGCGTCAACTAAAGTCTATGAGGCTGCTCAATGGAAAGCAGCTCAATATCATCGAGCTGCCGATGCCTGCGGCTGTTGAGTTTGAGGACCAGCGCTTACCTGCTTCTTATGCGAATTTCTATATCGCTAATAAATCAGTGATCGTTCCTACTTATCGTTGCGCTGCGGATGATATGGCTTTGCAGATTATTCAGCAAGCATTCCCTGAAAGAAAGGTGGTGGGGATCGATAGTACGGAGATCATTTGGGGATTGGGAAGTTTCCATTGTTTGAGCCAGCAGGAGCCGGCAGTGTGAGAATGAATGATTGAACGAATTTATTTAAGGATAGAGGCAGCCTTCGGGTTGCCTTTTCTTATCCGGGGAGGCAGATCGGTTTGTGGAGGTGGTTGCTAATGATTTATGGAATACTACTATTAACTACATCTCTCCTGTATGAGCATTAATGTAACTATTTTGTATCGCCCGGTAGGGCCGAAGGAATTGGCGCTGATCGAGGCATCGGGGTTTACCAAATTTCCACCACGGTTATTGGAGCAACCTATTTTTTACCCGGTGATGAATGAGGAATATGCCATTCAGATCGCCAGGGACTGGAATGTACCCGCTTCTGGTTCAGGCTATGTAACGAAGTTTGCAGTGGACGCAGATTTTTTGAAGAAATATGAAGTGCAGAATGTGGGTGGAGAGATCCATAATGAGCTTTGGGTGCCGGCAGAAGAACTGGAAGAATTCAATGCGCATATAGTAGGAAAGATCGAAGTGATCCGTGAGTTCCGCTAATTTTTCTTCGCAATAAAAAATAATTCTGCGCCCTGCCTTGGTTTGATGGAGTTGTAGCAGGGCTCCATCTTCATCAGATCAAGGTGCTTTTGAAAGATGGGTTTGTATTCATCCATACTACCGCCGTATGGAGGCGCCGACCCAAATTCCCTGTTGAACAGAACGCCTGCGATAGTGCCACCAGGCGTCAGTAATTCTTTCACTTTTACAATATATTTCTCGCGAAGCGAAGGTGGGAATACACAGAAGAAAGTTTGTTCCAGGATGAGTTCGTATTGGCCTTTATGTTCAAAAAAATCACCAGTCACCACCGTTAGTTCCTTCCCTGAATACTGCTGCATCTTTTCTGTAAAGCGCTGGGTGAGAACAGGAGACAGATCAATCACCGTTACCTGCTGAAACCCTTGTTGCAAAAGGTATACAGCCTCATAGCCATTGCCGCAACCAGGAATAAGTATCCGTATATTCTTGTCTTTCAGTTGATCGATATATTCTTTCAGGGGAGTTGATGGATAACCGATATCCCATCCCGTTGTTTCATTGATATATTGCTCATCCCAGAATTCCTGATCGAATATCTTTTCCTGCATGGTAGAAGATTGTTTTAACAAAGTCAATTGCCTGC
>JAGIAP010000354.1:3824-5757 GCA_017744805.1 Chitinophagaceae bacterium
GCCTTTGCCTGGGACAATACTTTTCCATTTATGGAGAATTCTTTTATTTTTTCCTGATCTTTTTCCAGGATAAAAATATTCCCATCCGGTGTTTTGAGCGAAATGCGATTGGCGTTATTGAGCGTCCAAACGGAGTCCGTTGTTTTTTCGGTAGAAACAGCGTCTTTGATCTCTTTGGGAATGGGTGTATCGCGATTGAAATACAAGAAAACAGCGATCACGATCACCAACGCCAGAATGGCGGCGTATACACGTAATGGTCTGCCTTCAGGATCTTTTTTCTTTGAAGTTTTGAGCATGAGCAGGTTATTCTGATCGTAAAGCTACTGCTTGTAGCCCATATGGCATCATAGATTTTGCAGGTACTTGTATCCACTGCCTGTATTCAGCATCAATATATTCTCTTCCCTGTGAATGATATTCTTTTCAATCAACTCCAGCAAAGCCACCCAGAGCGCTGCACCTTCAGGAGCGATCAGCATACCTTCTTCGCGGGCGATCAGTTTCACGGCATCCACCATCGCTTCATCACTGATGGCAACGGGTAGTCCGCCTGATTCTTGCAGTACCTGCATGATCATATTCTCAGCAAAAGGATAGGGCACTGCCAGGCCGTTTGCCAGGGAGGCTTGTCCTGAGTATTCCTTCACGGAGCGTATCTTTCCCCCGAACCGTGCTACGATCGGTTGGCAATTGGCCGCCTGCACGGCGATCATGCGTGGTCGTTTGGAGCCGATCCAGCCCATGGCTTCCATCTCTTCAAAGGATTTCCACATACCCAGTAATCCTGTGCCACCGCCAGTGGGGTAGAGGATCACATCAGGAAGGTCGAAATTGAATTGTTCGGCAATTTCATATCCCATGGTTTTCTTTCCTTCGAGCCGGTAGGGCTCTTTCATGGTGGAGATATCGAAATAAGGGAGGGCTTGTTTGAGGGCAGCCACGCGTTTGGCGCAGTCGCTGATCAATCCATCTACAAGTATCAGTTCGGCGCCATACAACCTGCATTCTTCCTTGAATACATCGGGCGTATGAGACGGCATCACTACTATCGCTTTCATGCCCGCTGCCGCGCAATAAGCAGCCATTGCGCCACCAGCATTACCAGCCGTGGGAACGATGCAACCCTCAAATCCAAATTCTTTCGCCTTGCTCACGGCGGCGCTGATCCCTCTTGCCTTGAAAGACCCTGTAGGATTTCCTGATTCGTCCTTGATATGGAAAAACGGAAGATCGAATTTTTCGGTTAGGCGTTTGGGATAGATGACCGGAGTGAAGCCTTCTCCCAAACTGACGATATTCTCCGGGTCCAGTACAGGTAGCATTTCAGCATAACGCCACATGGTGGCAGACCTGCCAGACAATTCTGTTGGGGAAAGATGCTGAGGAAGATCATACTTCGCTATCAGAGGCTGCTGGCAACAAGGGGAAAATGTTTGGGGTTCAAAGATGGAAAACTCATTTCCGCAATTTGTGCATACCAGCCGGGCTAATGTGCTGTGTTGTTGTACTACTTTCATAATCTCACTATTACTCGCTAATGACCCTGTAAAAGTAGTGAGTCGCTGCACTGCATCTGATGCTGTTTGCTTATACGCTATAACTTTTTGTTATAACGGGTGGCCAGTTTCATGAATAACTGGTTGATCCTGTCCGCTTCAGAGTCACGTCTTTGTACAAAGTAGAAATCCCGCTGGATGCTCATTCCCGGGATATTGAGTTTGATCAGCTCTCCGTTCTTGAGTTGTTTTACCACGGAGCGAAGGGGCAAAAAGCCCAGGCAGGTATCATCGAGTAAGAAATTCTTCAATGCCTCTGTACCGCCCAGCACGATCTTATGGCGGATATCCGCAATGCTCATTTTGTTCTTCTGCAATCCTTCGGTGACGGCCTGTAAAGTACCTGATCCTCGTTCGCGAAGCGCTACCGGTAT
>JAGIAP010000354.1:5767-5978 GCA_017744805.1 Chitinophagaceae bacterium
GGGTGAATGGTTTTCTTTTTTGCCAATGAGCTTCTGGCGCTGCAGACCGGCACCACTTCATCGGAAATGAAGAAAGTGTACTTCACGGCAGTGAGTTGTTTTTTGCCTTCGGTGATGCCGAGGTCGATCTCGTGATCCAGCAATGCTTTGAGGATATTCTCGGAATTACGGTTCACGAGGGTGAGCTCGATATTCGGGTATTGCTGATGGA
>JAGIAP010000355.1 GCA_017744805.1 Chitinophagaceae bacterium
GTATTGTATACCCCCGTGCCGGAAGGGGCATTGGCCCCCAATCTTGGCTATACCGCCCGCGATACGGTGGATGTGGGAGAGATACTGGATTTCGCGATGCCATTCAGGAATCTTACGCAGACTAAATTTGAAGACAGTCTGCTGGTGAAGCTGAGTGTGATAGACAGGAATAATATTGCCCGTAAATTGCCCGTTCAGAAAGCAAAAGATCTTGCAGGCGGGGATACAGCCATGGTCCGTTTCCGGATAGACACCAAAGAGTTCCCAGGTAACAATACCCTGGTGCTGGATATCAACCCGGACCATGCACAGCCGGAACAGTATCATTTCAATAATATCCTGTTCCGCGATTTCCATGTGCGGCCGGACTATACGAACCCTTTACTGGATGTTACTTTCGATGGCGTACGGATCATCAACAGGGATATCGTTTCTTCCAGGCCTCATATCCAGATCAGGTTGAAAGATGAAGCGAAATATATGCTGCTGAACGATACCTCTACCGGTTCCGTACAAGTGAAATTCCCGGATGGCAGCACAAAGGATTATTATTTCGATAATGATACCCTTCGGTTCACGCCGGCTGCCAGTGGAGCCAACAATACAGCCACCATCGATTTCTTTCCTGAGTTCATATCCCGGAACCAATCCGAAGGTGATGAATACGAACTGCTGGTGAAAGCGAAGGACAGAAGCGGTAACAGGGCAGGCACCCTGGGCTACCGTATATCTTTCCGTATCATCTCCAAACCGATGATCTCGAACCTGCTCAATTATCCCAACCCCTTCAGCACCTCCACCGCTTTCGTGTTCACACTTACCGGCAGTGAGGTCCCCACCAATATCAAGATCCAGGTGCTCACGGTAACGGGTAAGGTAGTACGCGAGATCACGAAGGATGAATTAGGTCCCTTGCATATCGGGAGGAATATTACCGAATTCAAATGGAATGGTACAGACCAGTACGGCCAGCGACTGGCAAATGGTGTATACCTCTACCGGGTAGTCAGTACCATGAATGGCAGGAAAATGGAAAAATACAGAGCAGGATCCGATGATACCGACCGGTATTTCACCAACGGTTATGGAAAAATGTACCTCATGAGATGACGGCCGGATATTTTTTGTTGTTCAGGCCGGTTTTCCGGCAGTTCAGTAGTGATGAATGCACGGGCGCCGCTCCGGCAGGGGGAAGTAAGGCAGCTTTTGGCTATCATTGAGCCATGAAAACGAATAGAAAGATCGCTTCGATGGCAGTAATGGCCATCATCTTTACAAGTACAGCCTGTAATTCCAACGAAACTGAAAAGCAGGCCGAAGCCAAAGAGAAAGTAGCTGCCGATCAGCCCGCAGCAACAGAGCCGGCCGCTGAAACGGCTGGTAGTGGTGTAACGCAAACTGCTTTTGCCGACAAATACTGGGTGCTTGAATCCTCTGTGGTGGAACCTGCCATCGATCTGAATATGGATGGGAAAGCGGATACGGATATCCGTGTGATGCTGGAGAAATGTGAGCTCGATGATGCAGAGATGTTCAAGAGTGATGGAAAGCTCCTCAAAGATTTCGGCTCTTCCAAATGTGATGAAGAGGAAACGAATGGAAAAGAAGTAGGCAACTGGAAATTCGATCCTGCTACCAAACAGATCACCAGCAAACACGATGATACGGAAAAGCCGCAGGTGGTAACGGTCAAAGAGGTCAGTGGCAATAAAATGGTAGTGACCTATGCCTTCACTTCTTCCAGGGGCAACCACACCATCACCGGTATTTATAAAGCCAAATAGTATTTCATTGCAAGCTATTGAAGCTATTGAAGAGCGCCCTGGAGGGCGCTTTTTTTATGCCTTTGTTTTTCCGTTGAGGTAATCTTCTTTCCTGATCGCATACACGAAATTCGGCCTGGGCGCTTCTCCGTGATAGGCGATCGTTTCTTCCCGGATCTTTTCTGCTCCCAGTCTTTCCACGGCGATCTGTGAGCGCTTATTGTAGCTCCCCACTTCAAGGTATATGGTATCGACGAACTGAAAGATATGATCCATCATTAATGCTTTCACCATGGGGTTGAATCCTTGTCCCCAGTATTTGGTGGCATAGAAGGTATACCCGATCTTGATGCTGTTGCTGTCTTTGTCATAATCGTAGAACCGGGTGCTTCCTGCGAATTCACCGGTTGATTTGTCGATGATGATAAAAGATCCTTTACTTTCAACGGCGCCATCGAAGAAATTACTGAATACTTCTTTTTTGTACCGGTCGGGCTTGGGATGTTGTTCCCAGATCTTTTCATCAGAAGCTACCTGGTACAAGGCCTCGAAATCTGCCGGGGTCAGTGGGCGGAGCAGTATCCGATCATTCTCCAGAATGGGTTGTATATCGATATTCATGATTGATGGAATATATTCAACAGGAAAATTACTCAATTTATCCGGCGCCGGAAATAAAAAAAGGCGTGCAGCTTTCGATGCACGCCCGCCAGGGATTTACGCATTTATTTCACCGGCTCTATGATAACAGATCTTAATTTAAAGAGCTCTTTGCCGTTGAAAGCAGGCCTGATGCGGATTACCGCATCGCCGGCTTTGGCAGTCACGATGCCGGCGATATGGTTGATGAATAGCAACGGCGCTGTTTTTTCAAAACTGCCTGTTTTGAGTGTTCTGAAATAAACAGGTTGATCATTGAAATACAGCACGCCTTCCTGTTTGGCGGATGATGGTTCGCAGGAGTATTCCAGGATGATACGATAATCGCCGGGGTCCGTGATGCGCATATTGAAGCGGATCTCATCGGTGCTGTCCTTCACATCGGTGATGCAGGTAGTGTGTTTCCAGTCGCCGTAATAATGACTATAGGTAAGGCTTTTGATACTGCCATTCCCTTTCAGCGAAGCACGCACAGCTTCGAGCTGGTTTTGATCGAAATGGGACGATACAGTAACGGGGAGGCTCAGGGTATAATTCTGTATCTCACCCTTGTATTCCATCACAACTACATTATCGGCGCAAGGTGGGAGGGAAGCGGGCAATTGTATGGTCAGGTCCTTTCCTTTGAGCGTGTAACTGAGCGGCTGCCTGGTTTTCAAGAGGTATACCCTGGTGATACCGATACCCGATTGCAGGGGCACGAAAAGTTTGCGATCATCGGGCGCATGCAATACATGGAGGAACTGTTTGCCAGGTGCTGAAGTGCTTACGCCCCAGGGTTGATCAGGGATGCGGCCATTGGTGGTGCCATAGATGGAAGCGCCGTTCTCCTTCAGCCATTTGCCTGTTTCCTTCAGGTAGCGGATACTGTATTCCGGAATACGGCCATTGCCATCAGGACCAACATTGAGCAGCAGATTGCCGCCGCGGGAAGCAACCTGCGCCAGCAACCGGATCAGCGCTTCGGGTGTTTTGAAATTGAGGTCGTGCTGAATATACCCCCATGAATCGTTATGCGTGTACAGCGATTCCCAAGCGCCGGGAACGGGGGCTGGCGGGATCTCTGAATCGCCCAGGTCTTTGTAATCACCGAGGCCATGTCCTACACGGCTGCTGAAGAGGCAGCCGGGTTGCAATTGCCGCAGGGAATCGATGAAGAGGGTTGTCTGTTCCTTCGTCATCCCACCAGGCGTATCGAACCAGAGAATGCCGAGCGGCCCATATTGCGTGAGCAGCTCCCTGATCTGGGGAATGGCTTTCTGTTGATAGTAAAGCTGATAGTTCTTTTTCGATTCGTCATAATCCCAACTGTTCTTTCCTCCATTGGGCTCATACCAGTCCTGGAATTGTGAATAATAGAACCCGAACCGGATGCCTCTTCGGCGGACCGCTTCTGATAAGGGTTTCATCGGGTCTTTGCCGTATGGGGTTGCGTCTTTGATATCGAAGGGGGTGACTTTGGAGTCATACATCGAGAAGCCTTCATGGTGTTTGGCGGTGATCACCATATACTTCATGCCGGCATCGGCGGCCAGTTGCGCCCACTCTTCAGCATTGAAGCCGGTGGGGTTGAAGCTGGCAGCCACCTGTTCATATTCCTTAACGGGGATCTTTGCCTGGCTCATGATCCATTCTCCGCTACCATAATATTTTTTACCCTTCCATTCACCGGCGATCTTTGAGTAGAGGCCCCAGTGAATGAACATACCAAATTTCGCTTCTTTGAACCATTTGATATTAGGATGCTCCTTTCCGTTAGCCCGGTTGTCCCACATTTCATCCATCGTTTGAGCGAGGACAGGGGCTGAAACTGCTGCTGAGATAGTAGCGGCAAGAATAAATCGTTTCATACTGGTAAAGATACTTTGTTCAGGACGGGAAGAGAATGAAAATAGCGGTAGCCTGATTGCCCTTTATTGGTGAAGGATTCAGCGATCTTGGCCCCGGGCCCCTTCTTTTTTCATTCCATCATTTTTCTTCTTCACGAATCCGTTTGCGTTCTCAGTCAGAAACAGGATTTCCTCATGCAGAGATTTTGAAGTTTTGCCGGTCTTAAGCATCAAAATACTTTCAAAAACTCTACGATCTATGAGAAAATTTGTATCGTTATTGATCGTTCTGTTCATCAGTACCCTGGCCTGGGCGCAGCAGCCCATCAAGGGGAGCGTGAAGAACGAGAAAGGGGCGCCTGTGCCCTTTGCTACAATAACTGAAACAGGCACAAAGAATATTGTGCAGGCAGATGCTGCAGGGAATTTCACTATTTCCATCAGGAAAAATGGACAGCTCACCATCAGTGCGGCAGGCCATCAAACACAAACCATCACCGCATCCGGCGGATCGGTGGAGGTAACGCTATTGTTTGGCGAGGCTCAATTGTCTGAAGTGGTGGTAACGGCCCTTGGAGTGCGGAAAAGCCGTAACCAGGTGGCTTATGCTGCGCAGCAGATAGCAGGTGATGAAGTGAGCAAAACACGTACATCCAATTTCATTCAGAACCTCAGTGGAAAAGTGGCCGGCCTGGATATCAAGCAAGGCAATACCATCGGTGCTTCCACCAACGTGGTGATGCGTGGTATCAAATCCATTGCCGGTAATAACCAGGTATTGTTTGTGGTGGATGGGATCCCTTACAATAACGCAGTGGGTACCACCCCCAATCAAACGGCAGACAGGAACAATGCGGTGGGTGGATATGATTATGGTAACTCCGCTGCGGACATCAACCCGGACGATGTAGCCAGCATTACAGTATTGAAGGGAGCTGCAGCCAGCGCCCTGTACGGTTCTCAGGGCGCCAATGGCGTGATCCTCATCACCACTAAGAAAGCTAACAGGGGCCTTGGCATCACGCTCAACAGCAGTATCACCCTGGGAAAGTATGATCCTAAAACATTTCCCAAATACCAGAAGGAATATGGTCAGGGCTATTTTCCAAGCAGCCGGTATGAAGATCCCACAGAGAAATTCCTGTACAGGGATGTGGATGGCGACGGCAAGCCGGACCTGGTATCGCCCGTGATGGAAGATGCTTCCTACGGCGCTAAATACGATCCCAACCTCATGGTATACCAATGGGATGCTTTCGATCCCAGCTCTCCTTATTTCAAAAAAGCACGCCCCTGGGTGGCCGGTGCCAACGATCCATCCACCATCTTCCGCACAGCAGTTTCTTCCAACCAATCCGTGTTCATGGATGGTGCAACGGATAAAGGGTTCTTCAAAATGGGCTATACGCGCACGGACGACTGGGGCATCCTGCCCAATAGCCGTATCTCCAAGAACCTCCTGAATGTGAGTGGTTCCTACAATATCTCCGAAAAGGTAACGGCCAGCGCTAACCTGAGCTTTTCCAACGTCAATGGCAAAGGTAGGTATGGTACGGGTTACGATGGTAATGGCGCAAGGAACCTCATGACCAGCTTCCGCCAATGGTACAATGTTGGAGTAGACATGCTGGAGCAGAAAGAAGCTTATTTCCGCAACGGGAAGAACAGCACCTGGAATATCAAGGCAGACGATCTTTTTGCGCAGGAGCCC
>JAGIAP010000356.1 GCA_017744805.1 Chitinophagaceae bacterium
GGGTATGCGCGGTATTACCGGACTGGTGAGTGAAACATCGCTCCTGGATGCGCAGGAAGGCATTCGTTTTCGTGGTTATTCTATCCCGGAATTGCAGCAGAAACTGCCTAAAGCCAAGGGCGGCAGCGAACCTTTACCGGAAGGCTTGTTCTACCTGATGCTGATCGGGGAACTGCCCACTGAAGAAGATGTTCATCATGTTACCTCCGTATGGCAGCGCCGTTCGCATGTGCCCAATCACGTGTTTGCTGCTATCGACGCATTGCCGATCACTGCTCACCCCATGACCATGTTCGTAACAGGTATCATGGCCCTGCAGACAGAAAGCAATTTCGCAAAACGCTACGCAGAGGGTATCAATAAGAAAGATTACTGGGAGCCGATCTTTGATGATGCAATGGACCTTATTGCACGTCTTCCCCGTATCGCCGCTTATATCTACAGAAGAAAGTACAAGAATAATCAGCATATCCAACCTAACGGATTGCTGGACTGGGCCGGTAACCTGGCGCATATGCTCGGTTTCGAGAACGAAAGCTTCAAGGAACTGATGCGCCTTTACATGACCATCCATGCAGACCATGAAGGTGGTAACGTTTCCGCACATACGACGCACCTGGTAGGTTCGGCCCTTAGCGATCCTTACCTGAGCTTTGCGGCCGGAATGAACGGTCTGGCAGGTCCATTACACGGCCTTGCCAACCAGGAAGTAGTGAAATGGATCTTCGAGTTACGTGAGGAGCTCAAAACCGAAACGCCTTCCAAAGCGCAGATAGAGGATTATGTGAAGAAGACCCTCAGTGAAGGAAAGGTAGTGCCCGGCTATGGTCATGCCGTTCTCCGCAAAACCGATCCCCGCTTCACTGCCCAGATGGAATTCGGTAAGAAACACCTGCCTGAGGATCCTCTTGTACAAACAGTTTGGAACGTGTACGATGCTGTACCACCCATTCTGCAATCACTTGGCAAGATCAAGAATCCATGGCCTAACGTAGATGCTCACAGTGGTGCACTGCTTGTTCATTACGGGATGGTTGAATATGAATTCTACACCGTGCTTTTCGGCGTAAGCCGCGCACTGGGTGTAATGGCCAGTCTGATCTGGGATCGTGCACTCAGCCTGCCTATCGAAAGGCCCAAATCCGTAACCACTGAGAACGTAAAACAATGGTTGAAGGGAGAAGCTGAGATCTGGGGCGATTAATAACCCGCTCATCTTTCCACATTATATTCCAAATAGCTCTGGTCCCTTATGGGTCAGGGCTTTTTTTATGTGCCCGGGAAGCCGGAAGAGGAGGTCACTGGTTGGGAATGCTTGCAAACTAGGTTGACTATCAATGGATTTGGGCAAATGAATAAGCCCTGGATCGATGCTTCGATGCTATGATAATGTTAATTAATCAACATAAACTTTTCTATTTGATGTTTGGACATTAATTTTACATTCTAAACTTGATTTTATGGCAACATGGACAATTGATACAACACACTCAGAAGTTACTTTCAAAGTAAAGCACCTGGTAATTTCCACTGTTACAGGAAAATTCAAATCATTTGAAGGCACGGTAGAATCTGATAAAGAAGATTTTTCCGATGCGAAAGTGAAATTCAACGTGGACATCAATAGCATCGATACCGGCAATGAAGGTCGCGATGGTCACCTGAAATCCCCTGATTTCTTCGATGCAGAAAAATTCCCTGTCATGAGCTTCGAATCAGTCAGCCTGGCCAACCAGGGTGGTGGCGAGTATGAAGTGACAGGTAATCTCACTATCAAAGGCGTGACCAAACAAGTAGTATTGGACGTTGAGTTCGGTGGAATTCAAAAAGATTTTTACGGGAATACAGTAGCAGGTTTTGAAGTTTCCGGCAAGATCAATCGCCAGGATTTCGGTCTTACCTGGAGTGCTGTTACCGAAACAGGTGGCATAGTGGTGAGCGATGAGGTGAAGCTTCATGTCAACGTGGAAGCGATCAAAAAGGCGTAATCGCAGATACTCTCAATAGATAGATGTTATGGCCGGTGTAGTTTTCTGCACCGGCTTTTTATTTTTATTTGGTGACTATCACCCATGCTACTATATTTGCACTCCTGAATTCAGCCAGGTAAATGGGGAATTAGCTCAGCTGGCTAGAGCGCTTGCATGGCATGCAAGAGGTCACCGGTTCGACTCCGGTATTCTCCACCAAAAGGTTCACAGTATTGTGAGCCTTTTTTGTTTTGAATACGATTCTTCCCGCAGATTATTTTTTTCGCTTCTTTTCCAGGTTCTCTATATTTTCCCTGGCATCGCTATTCCCGGCTTTTTCAGACTTGCTATACCATTCTATTGCTGTTTGATCATTTTCTTCAACACCTTCCCCATTTTCGTACATCCAACCAATATTGTTCATAGCATCTGCATTACCCTGAGAAGCTGCTTTCAAATACCATTTCATTGCCTCTGCATAATCGGTTTCAACGCCTTTCCCATGCTCATATATCCAACCAATATTATTCATGGCATCTGTGTAGTCTTTATTGGCTGCCTGATGATACCATTCCAGTGCTTTTTTGTAATTGGTATCTACCCCTCTGCCATTTTCATACATATACCCGATATTGAAAAATGCATCAGGGACAGCCTCCTTTGCTGCTTTTCTATACCATCTCATCGCTTTGGCATAATCAACTTCTACGCCTTCTCCATATTCATACATCCATCCGATATTGTTCTTAGCTAGTGCATGACCATTTCTGGCTGCCCTTTTGTACCATTCCATGGCTTGAAGATAATCCTGGTCTACACCTTCTCCATTTTGGTACATCCATGCCATATTGTTGATAGCAGTGATACTGCCTGCATCAACCGCTTTCTTATACCAGGCCACCGCCTTCGTATTATCTTCCGGAACCCCCTCTGCCTTATCATACATCCAACCAATATTGCAAATAGCCGCACTGCTTCCCGCTTCACTCCCTTTTAAGAACCAGGTCATGGCTGATTTATAATCGAGGGTTGTTCCTTCTCCTTGCTGATACATTCTTCCTACCATATTCATCGCCTCTGCATGGCCTGCGTCTGCAGCCTTCTGATAGAGCTTAAAGGCTTCGGAATATTCTTTCCTGTTGTAATAGTCAGAAGCCTGACTATATAAATGATTTGAATTTCCCGAGGTAAAGTTACAGGACGATATAAATAGGGTAGTGCCTGCAAAGGCAAGTTTGAAATACCAGTAACTACCAAAAAATGCTTTTTTCATATGCTATGCTTCAAAATAAAACAGATCAGTAAAAGGAGATCATCAGACAAATAACAATATTTTCCAGGAACTTGCAAGATGCATGTCTGATACTTGTTTTCAAACTGCCTTGTACTTTGCCACCGGCTCGTCGGGAATCGCCAACGACTCATTCCGGCTTCAAATGAAAATGGCCATTCCATATATTGAATGTCCAATAAAATGCATGCTGATGACTGTTATCAAATATCGTAATGGCAGGTTATTCCTTAGTTACATTTTTTTACTATTTATTGTCTCTTGCAAAAAAGAAGGGCCTGCCGGGGCTAAAGGCGAGGATGGCAATGCCAATGTTCGCTCAGGAACAATAACACTGACCAATACGGATTGGAAATGGAACTCAACCTGGGCATTTACCACCAACACAGGCACTTCTACTCTTTATACCACCAGATATGCAGATATCAATACCCCATTGATTTCGCAGTCAATTGCTGACAAAGGTTCTGTACAACTATTCTTTAAACCCTACAGTAGCCAGGATGCCTGGGCGCCATTGCCGTTTATCTACCTGGACATTACCAGGAGTTATTATTTCAATATTGTATTCGAATATAGTGTAGGGCGCATCCGGGTACATTATTACTGGACGCCCAATGCAGTTGCATCGCCGCCCGGTGGATTGAGCACTTATGTGCTGCCTGATTACACTTTCAAATATGTGATCACAGAAGCAAAATAGAAGTAGACTATTTTGCTCTGCCTGTTGCATATTGAATACCGCCCAATAAATGCTTCAGGAAATTCTCTTCGGAGTATGATGCTTCGGTATGCCCTAAGGCCGTATACCAGGCACGGCCTCCATCATAGTGATGGTACCAGCTCATGGGGTGATAGGCTCCATTCTTTCCTCCCGAATAGGAGCTTTCATCGATGGTGATCAGCACATTCATTGCCGGACTGATGTCCTTGAAATTATACCACTCATCTTTTCTTTTCCATTCTTCCGGAAGGTGCCTGGTTGAGATATGCTGATGATCCTTTACGATCAATATCGCTTCTTGCTGAGCAGGATGGCTCTCAAAGTAAGCGCCAACCAGTTTACCATACCAGGGCCAGTCGTACTCCGTATCAGAAGCGGCATGTACGCCCACGTAACCTCCGCCACCCCGAATGTATTGTTCGAAATCCACTTGTTGCTGATCGTTCAGTACATTGCCGGTGGTGCTGAGGAATACGACGGCTGCATATTTTTTCAGGTTGGAAAGGTTGAACTGTGAGGCATCCTCGGTTGTGTCTACTCTGAAGCCATTTTCCCTGCCGAGTTGTTGGATCGCTGTCTTGCCTTGAGGAATGGAACTATGCCGGAATCCGGAGGTCTTGGAAAAGACCAGGATGCAGTTCTTTCTTGAGTACCTCCCGAAAGAGAAACTGATATAAACAATAAATAATAGAAAAATTGAAATAATGTATTTCATAAGAAGGGCTTGAGTTTGGACCGAGTACCGGCTCCTCACTAAAATTACAAAACACATCGCCCAATTGGAAACTATTTACACACCAAAAAAGAGGCGCTTAGAGAGTAATTCACACGCCTCCTTTTTTGCCTTCTTTCAATCCTACAATTTCTCTCCCTTCTCCATCCTGGCCAGAAGATCCTGCTGCGTTTTTACCTGGTATTTCTTTTCTTCTTTCTCCAGTATTGCAATTACTTGTTTCTGTAATGCGATGGCTTCGCCTTTTTTACCCAATTGATATAAGAGAGATGATCTTACCGACAGGAAATCAGCAGAAGGATTTTCCTTACAAATTTGATCACTCCAGTTGAGCGCTTGCTTCCACATTGCAGGATCTGAGTTCCGGTAACAAACGTAAGTAGCAAAGCTATTTAGTTCCTGTGGGTAAATGTCTTTATTGTATTTCTTCACGAAGGAACCCACTTGTTTCAGGAATCCTTTTGGATCCGAGATCTGAAGGACAGTCAGTTTGAGCCTTGCCAGCAAGGCTTCTGCATGAGCCGGGTACTTGTCGTAGAGTTTTTGGGAAACCTCAGCAAAAGCAGAATCTGTCCTGGAAGACAGCCATTTCATGGCACCTGCTTCCTCATAAATGATCCCGATGAATTTTTGCTGCGCAAATCCTTTCCCCATGAGGGCATTCACTTTTTCAGTCTGATTCACAAAAACATCAAAGCCGAAATCGGTTGATTTTTTGGTGAACTCATTCAGTAAGGTCAGGTTGTCTTTGGTGAGAAGGTTTTTCTGTGTTCGCAGGTACATTTCAGCCAGTTTAGCAGAATTGATACCGTCATACTGTTCTTGTGCTTCCTGAACCAGTTTGCGTAGTGCTTCAGGGTCTCCTTTGGCCTCTTCCACCATCTTTTGCAGCTTTACATAATATTGAGTAGATGGATCAAGCGCTTTGGAGGAGGCGTCTACAAACTCTTCAGCAGTGTTGGTAGATCCAACATACAGATGGACCAACTTCCCTTCCGGTGAAAAATACAGGAAAGTAGGATAAGCGAGAACATTGTATTCTTTTCCAATAGCTGCGGCATCGGTATACCATTTCTTTATTTCTTCGTTGTCCTCATTGGTTTGATCGAATTGCACTTTTACATTGATGAACTTTTCATTGAAAAAATCACCAACTGCCTTTTGAGGGAAAATATTCTTACTCATCACTTTGCATGGGCCACACCAGGTAGTATAACCTGTCTC
>JAGIAP010000357.1 GCA_017744805.1 Chitinophagaceae bacterium
CCGCTATCCTGTACCAACGCATGGCCACCACCCGGCGCCCTTTTTCTGTGCGATACAATAATTTCTTATCGGGGAATATGATGCTCTGATCCGGACTGAGCTTTGCCATCTGGATCAGTTCAAATGCTGCCTGAAAGCGGGGATTATGATAAATGAATTCTTCTACGGATGCTTTCTGTTGATTGGTGAGCTCATCATCCGCGTAGAGAACAAAATATTGTTCACAATTCTCTTCTGTGAGGGTAAGGCCATTGTCACTGCGCAGAAGGGATGCCTTGTGTTGGAATACAATGTCTTCATCAGGCTGAAAAGTGCTTTGCTGCAGCATTTCCAGCTCCTGCTGAAGATCAGGATTGGCCGCCAGGAAATCATCCACGATGATGCGCTCAGCCAGGCTGAGCTCATTGTCTACGTAGAGTAGCAACCATTCTTCGTAATTCTGTCTGGTAATGTTCATATCACAAAACATTTTCAGGACTTACTAAATAATTCTTCAGCTGGATCCTGGCGCGATGAAGATACACTTTTACCTGGCTTTCATTCAACCCCATGATATTGCCGATCTCATCATAGGAATACCCTTCATAATCTTTCAAAAGCACCAGTGAACGTTGTACTTCATTGAGGCGGGCCAGCGCCTGTTCCAACACCTTCCGGGTATTATGTACCTGTCCGTCGGTAACCTTCGCTTCTTCCCTGAATTCCTCTCTGAGACTGATCCTTTTATTTTTCCGGAGGTGGTCGATCATCTGATTGTAGGCCACCGTAAAGAGATAACTCTTGCAGCGGGCCGCATCCACATCACTGCGATTGATCCACATTTTCTCGAACGCCGTTTGTACCACATCCTGCGCGTCTTCCGCATGACGGAGATTCTTCAGGATGAACCGGTACACGTTATCCGCATACATGTTTACACAATCATTATACTCTTTCTCGGTCATAAGCAGGACCAGGCTGTTGTTTAAATGTAGACTTGTTGATAGGTGATACGAACGGCCTGACGGAAAGTTACAGGGAGGGACAAATTTTTTCGAGCCTATTCCCGATACCCAATCACCTTGGTCCGCCGACCTGGAAAACAAAACCGTCTCCTCAAAGGGAGACGGTTCATATGCTTTCAAATAATAATGTAATGGGTTAGTGAATGGCGATGTTCAGTGCGCGGTTCAAGGTCTCCCAAATAAGGAACTCCCCTTGCTCTTTGATCTGTGATTCGCACTGTTCCTTCACCACTTTGGAAGCCTCACAGTTGCTCGCGGACTTGTCGATCCGTGGCGCCCAGGCCGCCATCACCATCAGGGTGCCTGCTACCAGCAGTAACCCGGCCAGTGTAACGCGAACAATAGTTTTTCTAAACATAGCACTCCTCATTTGAAGTATATGACGAAGGTACATCGAAAATGTTACACTATTTTTGCCCCCTATCTAAAAAACTAGCTACATGAATAACAATTTAGTGAAAAGACTGGCTGTGGAGATCGAAGAGATCAAGTCGGCCGGCCTCTTCAAAACAGAGCGGATCATTGCATCCCCCCAGGGTGCGGAGATCACCGTCAATGGAAAAACTGTTCTGAACTTCTGCGCCAACAACTATCTCGGCCTCTCTTCCCACCCCAAAGTGATAGAAGCCGCAAAGAAATATGTTGATCTCCGTGGCTATGGTATGAGCAGCGTCCGCTTCATCTGCGGAACCCAGGATATCCATAAAGAACTGGAGGCCAAGATCTCCAAATTCCTCGGCACCGAGGACACCATCCTCTATGCTGCCGCATTCGACGCCAACGGAGGTGTATTTGAGCCCCTCTTCGGTGAACAGGATGCCATCATCTCCGATGAGCTCAACCACGCCAGCATCATCGATGGCGTTCGCCTTTGTAAAGCCCAGCGTTTCCGCTACAAGCATAACAATATGGCCGACCTCGAAGCCAAATTGATAGAAGCTGCCCCCCTCCGTAACAGGATCATCGTTACAGATGGCTCTTTCAGCATGGACGGAACCATCGCACAGCTCGACAAGATCGTGGAACTGGCAGAAAAGTATGATGCCGCCATCATGGTGGATGAATGTCATTCCAGCGGATTCCTCGGAAAGACCGGCAGAGGTACGCACGAGTACCGCGGCGTAATGGGCAAGATCGATATCATTACTGGCACCCTGGGCAAGGCCCTGGGCGGCGCTTCCGGCGGATTCACTTCCGGAAGTAAAGAAGTGATCGAAATGCTGCGCCAGCGCTCCAGGCCCTATCTCTTTTCAAATACTCTGGCCCCCAGCATCGTAGGCGCCTCCATCGCGGTACTGGACCTGCTCTCCGAAACCACCGATCTCCGCGATAAACTGGAGAACAATACCAAATTCTTCCGCAGCCAGATGACCGCTGCCGGTTTCGATATCAAACCCGGAGATCACCCCATTGTTCCCATCATGTTGTATGATGCAGTGGTAGCTCAGCAATTTGCCGCCAAACTGCTGGATGAAGGCATCTACGTGATCGGCTTCTTCTACCCTGTGGTAGCAAAAGGCCAGGCACGTATCCGCGTTCAGATTAGCGCCGCTCACGATCAGCATCACCTGGAAAAAGCGATCGCCGCCTTCACCAAGATCGGTAAGGAACTGGGCGTATTGAAATAATCAATTCTTTGATCCATATCATCAACGGGAGCCTTAGGGTTCCCGTTTTTATTTCGCCGTGCCTACGGGAGGCGAGCGACGGCCACACGCCGGGTAAAATAATCCCCCCGCTTTTACGTTCTACTCTCAGCCTTCAGTATGAAAAATTCTCTTTACCAGGTGCCGGACGAAAATCCGGATGATGCCGGTTGCTCACAATGTGGCGCACCGGATATCCTTCATGGATACCCCACCCCGCTTTGCAATGATTGCAGACAGGGATTTATCAGGTACCCGGTGCCTTTACTCATCAAGATCTTCGGGGGTGCCATCCTGTTGGTAATGATCTGGTGCTGCATCAGTTTCCCCTCCCATCTTTCCCTGGGCCTCCACATTGAAAGAGGTAAGCGCGCAGAGAACCAGAAAAAATTCCTCACCGCCCAACGCGAGTTCACAAAGGCCGCTGCTGAAATGCCCAACAATACGGAGATCCAGTGCCATCTTGCATTGGCGGCATTCAACAATATGGACCTCTCTGCTTTTTCCGTGATCGCAGAAAAACTGGTAGGTAAAACCATCGGCAATGATCTGCTCTTTCAGAAAGTAGATGACGCCATGGCGAAATTCAATAGTTATGTGCCCAAAGATTCTATGATAGAACTGATGAAAGTGCATCAGAACAATATTCCCGATCCATCTTTCCAGAAATATTTACGCAGTCATCCGGATGATATCTATGCTCATTTCTCCTATGCCTCTGTCCTCTTCGATCAGAACCGCTTCAAGCCTTGCGATAGTATCCTGAAAAATGTTCTCAGGATCGATGCGGGCTATTTCCCCGCACTTCGGCTGATGGCCAGTCTCAAAAGAGAAATGAACGAGTACGACAGCGCAGACAAGTATTGCGATGAGCTCCTGCGCATCAACAATGAAGCAGGTTATGCCATTGCCTCAAAGGCCAGGACCCGGCTGAAACAGAAGAAAGATCCCGAAGCACTCGAGCTGGCCCTGCAAAGTGTGGAAACAGACAACCTGGATCCATACAATACCGCAACATTGATACTCGCATATCATTTCAATGGAGAACAACAAAAAAGGGACGCATTGATAGAAGAATGCAGGGTCTCCGAAAATGAGACCTCGAGAGAATTTGTACAATATGCCAGGGATGTGATCAATGGCAAAGTTCCTTTCCGGACCCAATAAACAACCACTATGCTCATTCCAGGAATTGCCATATCCATTGCTACTTGTCCCGGTGTGATCGTTCATGAACTGGCGCATCAATTGTTTTGCCGCCTCTTCAAGATACCCGTATTCCAGGTAGTATATTTCCAGGTGGGCAATCCTGCCGGTTTCGTATTGCATGAGATCCCGCCTTACAAGTGGCAGACCATCCTCATTGCCGTGGGCCCTTTTTTGGTGAATACCCTGCTGGGCGCGCTGGTTGCCTTACCTGCCGCCATTCCTGTGTTCACCCTGAACAATGCGAACTTCCTGCATTATGTTCTTATTTACCTGGGCGTATCCATCGCCATGCATGCCTTTCCCAGCACAGGTGATGCTGCCGAGATCTGGAAAGAAATAAAGAAAGATGATACGAAACTCCTCACGAAGCTCGCAGGCTACCCGCTGGTAGGACTGATCTACCTGGGCTCATTGGGAAGTATGATCTGGCTGGACCTGGTCTATGGCCTTGCTGTGGCCGTCGGCATTCCCAACCTGATCATACAATGGCTTGCCTGATCATTTTACAGCGATCATACTGATCTCCACATTCACTCCCTTGGGCAATCCTTTTACTGCCACGGTTTCGCGCGCAGGGAAATCGCCGGTGAAATATTTGCCATACACTTCATTCACGGTAGGGAACAATGCCATATCACTGAGGAAGATGGTGGTCTTTACAACATGCCCGAAATCCAACTGGGCAGCGGTAAGAACGGCTTTCAGGTTCTTCATGGCCTGCTCCGTTTCTCCAGCCGCATCAGTGGCTTCGATATTGCCGGTAGCAGGGTTGATGGCGATCTGACCTGAAATATACAAAGTGCCGCCTGTCATAACAGCCTGGCTGTAAGGCCCGATGGGCGCGGGCGCATCCGGTGTATTGATGATTCTTTTTTCCATTGTCCAAAAATATTAAAACCAGAGCACTTGCACTCACCTGATAATTCCCCGTAATGCGTTTTCTTTGCGGAAAGTTTTTAGTTATGACGATCGCAATACTGGCCGATGATACATTGAAGAACGAATGGCTGCAACATCAATTCCCCGGGGATATCACCTTTATCTGGGCCGATTCCATAAGCTCACTCACCATGCTGGATGCCGATGCCTATGTTGACCTTCTCTTCCGTAACGATCCGGAAAGGAACCAGCACCTGGCCAGGCTTTTGCCCAAACCTGTTCTGGTGAATGCCGTGGAATACACCACAGCAGATATCCGCCATCCTTTTATCCGTATCAATGGCTGGCCAACATTGCTGAAGAGGGATATTGCAGAGATCTCCTTACCCTCATCTATAACCGAAAACACCGTAAAAGACATCTTCACTGCCCTTAACTGGCAATATCAACCGGCGCCTGATGTTTCCGGCATGATCACGGCACGCGTGCTGGCCATGATCATCAATGAGGCCTACTTCACGCTGGGTGCAGAAGTGAGCAGCAAAGAAGAGATCGATATAGCCATGAAGCTCGGCACCAATTACCCGATGGGACCTTTCGAGTGGAGTGAAAAGATCGGGCTGCACCGTGTGTATGCCCTGCTGCAACAATTGCATCTGACCGATGCCCGGTATGCCCCCGCTCCGGCCCTTGAAACAGTTGTTCAATCACTACAACCCAATCACTGATGGCCCTTCTCCTCAATATAGATACAGCAACAGAGAACGGAAGCATCTGCCTGTCCCATGATGGAAAGCCCATCCGGACCATGGTGAACCACCAGATGCGTGATCATGCTGCCTGGATACAATCCGCTATCAAACAAATCCTGGAGGAAACGCAAAATACAGCAAAAGACCTACAGGCCATCGCTGTTACAGCGGGGCCTGGCTCCTACACAGGCCTCCGGGTGGGCATGGCAACAGCAAAAGGATTGTGCTATGCACTGGGGATCCCGCTGATCACCGAGAACACTTTGAAAGTGATGGCTTATGCTGCTACCCAACAATCTTTCCCAAATGGGGATGAGTACAGCATTAAAGCGGGATTAAAAAATTCTACCATACTTTGTCCGATGATCGATGCAAGAAGGATGGAAGTGTTTACTGCTCTGTATGATCTGCAGTTGAACATAGTTGAAAGGCCGGCAGCCCTTATCC
>JAGIAP010000358.1 GCA_017744805.1 Chitinophagaceae bacterium
CAGCAACCGCTCTCCCCCTCTTGTTTTTACCTGATTGAACAGATGGTAAACCGATCCCTGCCTGAACTTACCCAGCAGGTTCAATTCATCCACCGTTTGTTTATCTGTATTGAAATTCATGTCTGCTGATTAATAATGTTGTGGTTGCATCCTCTTTGCAGGAGCCGCTCTTTTCTGTCCATTCTTCAATATATCCAGAATGCCTTCATTGCGGATGATGATCATGCCATGACGGTCTGCCGTGATGCCGTTCTCCAACCTGTACGTGTATTCGGGAATATGCCCATTCATCCTTGTGGGCAGGAATTGGAAACCAATGGAAGGCTGTTGCTGCAATTGCTCTCCCGCTTCCACGATATGGGAAGAAATAATGAATAAACTGTTCTTCTTTGCAGCGAAAGCAGTGGTGATCTCTACCGTGGCTTCATGAGCGTCTTTCACATTGGTGCCACGGAACATTTCATCAAAAATGATAAAAAGAGATTTATTGGCATTCAGTTCGGCGGCCACTTTCTTCACCCGCAACACTTCCGCATAAAAATGACTGGCGCCAATTCCCAGGTTATCCGGTAAATTGATGGTAGTGAGTATGCCATCCAGGACAGAAAATTCCATAGACTTTGCCGCAACAGGGAAGCCCATATGCGCAATGTACACAGCCGTACTCACTGAACGCAGGAAAGTGGATTTACCCGCCATATTGGCCCCGGTGAGGAACACTACATTCTGCGCCGCATTCATGGAAAAATCGTTGCTCACTGGTTTTGCCAGTTCAGGATGATACACGCCTTCCAGTTTCAACACATTTTCCGATCCCGGCAAGGCTTTGGGGAAAATGAAGTTCCTTTCACGGGCAACGGCGGCTACTGAAACGTATACATCCAGACAATACACCAGCGACAATAATTTCTCCAGCCTGCTTTTCTCACGTGTGCGAAAAAGCTGGTCGTAGGCAGTGGTGGCTGCATAGGAAAGTTTTCCTTTTCCCTGTTCCCGCAAAACAGGCTCCAGGGATGGATCGGCCAGGAGCTCTGCCATGGCATCCCTTTCTTTTTGGAAGGAAGCAATGGCAAGCACTTCCTTTCTTTCGATGAAGGCTTTGACCTTTTGCACCAACTCAATCACAGCGGTTACGCCATTGGCGATATCCTTCTCGCTGAGCAGGGCGATATGCCCGCCCTGCTTTTTTTGTTCTTCCGCCGCCAGCAGATATTTTTCTGTCATATCGAAAAGGGCGGCCTCGAACGGGAAGCCGGTACCAATACCGGCAAACTGTTCTATGATATGGCTTCTCCGGTTGATCTCCCCATGATCCGACAATGGATGGCGGAACATTTGCGCCAGCACGGACTCTGCGCCACGGGTATGCGTTTTATTGTAGATGTCGTAGATACCCGGTGCGTCTTTCTTTCCAAAGAGTCGCAGGTCTTCTATCGTTTGCTCATCGGTTAACAGGTACATGTAGTCGGATTTTATTGACGTTTGCGTCTGATCAGGAGAATAGAGCCCAGTAAGAGAAAGGCGGCCGGAAGGATCCATACAAAGAAGTAGCGTTCTGCCACAGCAGTTTTATGTGCGATACTCACTTTGTTATCTTTGGGAAGATCGGAGACAATGAATATGGGATATGTTTCACTGTTCAGCCAACCCTGGTAGATCTTGCTGATGGCTCCTGAATTGTTCCTCAGATTACTCAGGAAGTCGGCATCGCCTCCGATCATGATCCTTTGTTCTTTCTTACCTGTATTCCTGGAGAGAGGCAGCAGCACATTGAAGGAGTCCCGTTTATAATCCCCTTCTGCCGCAACAAACAGGGGAGCTGCAGAATCGGTGACCAGTTTGCCTGTTTTCACCCAGGCATTCCTTCCGCTGGTAACAGATACGAAATGTGGTTTGAATCCGCTGTCTGCATAACTGATGCCGCTGGCGCCGGGGAAGAGCTGCCTGCTGGTATCTCCGAATTCAAGCTTTTTTCTTATCCTGGCCATGCTCTTTTGCAAGCCCTTGATCAAATACGTATATCCATTGGTGTAATAAGGGAAGATCATATGCGGCATTTCCTGGTTGGTCACTTCCACAATGGTTCCCGGCATCAGTTGCGCCCCTGTCTGCTGTATCACGGGATTGGTGATCTCCTGCTTACCCGGCTCGCCCACTACCAGCATATTGCCTCCCTGCTGAAGATAGTTCTGCAAACGGCCGATAACGGTATCACTGAGTTTCACTTTTGGATCGGCCAATACCACTTCATCAGCATCGGCAGGAATATCACGGAATGAAAGGTTAACGGTATCGCAGGTGATGCCATGATTAACCAGTGATCCCCTGTTGTTTTTCCTGGTGGTATGGCTCCAGTATTCCCGCTCTCCCCGCTTGAAAATATCGCGTTCCAGATTGCCTGTTACATGATATATTTTCGGCCCCTTCCCTTCTACCAATACTTTGAATGCAGCGGCCACATGGTCTTCATCTGGCCAGAATCTTACATCATCGAAGGTGCGGAGGAACACTGAACGCCCCTTGTATTTCAGTTGCATCACGGCGCGTTTGTCTTCCGGTTCCAGGTCGATCATTTTCCTGATCTTTTCCGGCTCCATGTACCAGTCCGGATCGGTGTTCTGCATTTTCGCGGTCTCAACGGCTATCTCTTTCAGGGTTTTGCCAGGCATCCATTTGAACATACTGCTGTCGCCCTTCCTGACATCGTAATACAATGTATACTTGAAATCCATATCTGGTTTGAACCGGAAATATTTCTCCCAGAAATTCCAGATATAATCATTACGATGTTCAGGTCTTGTGCGGTGGATACCACCGCCCATCAGGTTGGAGTAAAGGGTCACTTCCACTTTTTCGTCTTTCATCTTATCCAGGATGGATTGGGTGATGGGGCTGATGGTATTCACCTTCCTGGCAGTAAGATCCAGATACCCTACATAGCCCGGCCTGGAAGTGAGATAACCGACTATGATCACAACCGCCAATGCACCCACATACCTGGCTGCATTCCTGTACCAGGGGATCAGTTCGCGGCCTGCCTTCAGCTTGAAGATGGTGAACAGCAGGAACATGAGCGTGATCAGAACAAAATATATTATATCCCTGGTAGTAAGCAGCCCTTGCAGCATCTTGCCCGTTCTTCCACTCAGGGAAAGGCACCAGGTAAGGTCCCTTACCAGATCATATTGCTGCCAGAGCCCTCCGATCCGGGACAGGATGAACAACAACACAAAAGTGGCAATGGCAGACACGATGGGATAGCTAGACAGGCTGCTCATGAACATACCGATGGCGGTATATGCGCAAACCATCAGGTAAAACCCGATCATGGCGGACAGCAGCAATCCAATATCAGCGTTCCCGATATTGAAAATGCCTGTGACCATGAAGATGCCCACAATCAATAGCAGCAGCATATTGTAAGCCATCAGCGCGAGGTATTTCCCAAATACGATCTGGCGCACGGTCACTGGTGAAGAGTAGAGCAGCTTCACCGTTCCATTGTTCACTTCCCTGCTGATCACTCCCATGGTGAGGAGAGGAATGAAAAGATAGAGATGCTCCATGATCTGTGAGAAAATAGCTCCGGCGCTCAGGAAAACTGCGGGTGTCAGCGGCATATCAGGCTCCAGCCTTTTTGTTACATTTTTCTCTGTAAGTTCCTGGATCAGCGCCACCCCTTCTATCACTGTGGTATAAAAGTATGCGCATATGATCATGAATACCAGGGTAAGGAACCAGGCCACCGGTGAATAGAATAGATTCTTCAATTCTGTTCTTGCGATCTTGAATATCATTTTCATGGCTATCTAGTGTAAGGATTGGGTTGATAATTGTTTGAAGATATCGTCGAGCATGCCTTTCTCCAGGTTGATCTCCCTGATGCGCCATTCCTGTTGAACACTGGCAAGGATCAGTCTTTCAGAAATATCCTGATCCCCGTCAAAGAAGATACGCGCCTGTTTGTCTGTGAGGTATTCCACTTTCTGAACGCCTTTCACCTGTTGCAGCTCCGCAGCCTGCGGAGGGTTCAGGAATTGCACCAGCAGGCTGTTTGGCTGCATATAGTTGTTGAAGGCATCCATGGTATCGGAAAAAATGATACGCCCGGATTCGATCATGATCACTTCCCTGCAGAGCATATGGATCTCAGAAAGGATATGGGAAGATAATAACACTGTTCTCTCCTGCGCTATCTCTCTGATCAGTTTCCTGGCTTCGATGAGTTGATTGGGATCGAGGCCGTTGGTGGGCTCATCCATTACTACCAGTTGAGGTTTATGGATGATGGCCTGTGCAATGCCTACCCGTTGACGGTAGCCACCGGAAAGGTTTTTGATCAGTCTGTTACTGAAATGAGAGATGCCTACCTTCTCTTTCACTTCATCCACTGCCTGGCGGATATTTCTTTTTTCCATCATCCTCAATTCTGCCGAATACCAGAGGAATTCATCCACTGTGAGGTCTGTGTACAGTGGTGGGTTCTGTGGTAGGAACCCGATCTTCTGCTTGGCATGAACAGGATCTTTCCTGGTATCGATGCCATCGATAAAAACTGTTCCTTCGGTCTGGTTCAGTACGCCACAAACTATATTCATGGTAGTGGATTTGCCTGCCCCGTTGGAGCCCAGCAAACCAATGATGCCGGTTTGACCGATCTCCAGGTTGATGTCCCGGATAGCCCAGGAACTGCTGTACTTGTGCGACAGCTTTTCGATTTTCAAAATGCTACTCATAAATGTGAATGGATAGGTAAATGAATTGGTTATCAGATCCAGGCTGTATGCGGCACAAAGAATGCTTTATTCGCATTCACGCCTGTACCTCCCGGCAGGCCGGAGAACACGATGGTGAAGGGGCGATTGAGAAACCTGCTTCTCTCATAGATGCCTATAAAGTCCCAGGTGCAGATCAGTTCTCCCGTGACTGCATTTCTGAATTCAAAAATGTATTTCGAATCGAAACGGATCGGATACGTCCTGAAACCGGAGACCTGTTTATAGTCAAGGCCATTGATGATCTCTCCATTTTCGAAACCTTTCCGGTTAACGGAGATGGGTACCTGACCTGGAGATAAATGGATGAACCGGAGAGCTACCAGGCTGTCGTTCCCCACAAATTCCGGTAATTGTTCCCTGCTGAAAACTGTATCCGGAGCCTCTTTGGTGCCGGCGAGGAAAAGCGTGGAGATAGATCCTACAGGCAGATCGAGTGCCAGATCGAACAGGGGTTTGTCTTTACTGGTGGTATCAGGCTGCCGGTAAAGCTTCAATCGCTGCATGCCGGAATAAGCAGAGAAATAATTGTTCTGAGGGTAGATGAGACTGTATTGGATAGGTTTGGAATATTTGAACAATGGCTGTTCACCATTGGTAAGATCGGGCAGCAATGTGACGCCGGAAATAGCGTTGGCAATGATCAGCGAAGCAGAGGCCGGTTGCAGGCTCGCCTTTTTGCAGTTCATCAGCAGCACTGAGGAAAGCAGCAGCAAGATGGCGGCATACCTGTTATTGTATTTTAGTTGGGAGCTGAATGGCATGATCGACAGTTTGAAAATGGTTATTGAATATAGCCGGGGTTTTGAATGAGGTTGATATTGGCTTCGATCTCTATAGCGGGTATCGGGTAAAGCAGTTGATAATCGCCTGCCCATGGCTGCTTGAGAGGAATGGTGGAAAATGCTGCTGTTGTTCTGCCGGTACGTTTGAGATCCAACCAGCGGTGCCCCCATTCCGCCATCAATTCTATTTGTCTTTCTTTTTCGATGGCAAGCAGGATATCGTCCTTACCCAGCGTTCGTGGCAGTTCTTCCAGCCCGGCTCTTTTCCTGATCTCATACATATCCGCTTTAGCTCCATCGAGGTTATCGAGGTGTGCACGTGCCTCAGCACGAATCAGGTATTGCTCTGCCAAACGA
>JAGIAP010000359.1 GCA_017744805.1 Chitinophagaceae bacterium
ACTGTATACTACGAATTCTTCAATCCCAAAGCCGAAAAGGAACTGGAAGTAGGATTCGAAGCCAGTCCGCCCGCCGGAGATGCAGACCTGTATCCGCGCAACGGGCAACATCCCTATATCTCAAAATTCACCGTTGCCCTGAATGGAGCACAGTTGCCCTATAAAGTGGCCATTGTGCAAGACAGCCTTTATTTCCGGAATGGCAAGTACAAAGCCATCACCAGCGCACAGGCCAGTGCATCGCTGGAGTTCAGCGATACACCTGAGTTCTTTTATGTGTATCATTTCAAGGCGCGTTTCAAAACAGGGCTCAATATCATTCAGCATACTTACACTGTGGAGCTTTCGAGCTCTGTATATGAGCATTACCGCATCGATTACCTCCTCACCCCGGCTTTGCGGTGGGCTAATAAACAGATAGATGATTTTACGCTCCGTGTTGATCCCGGGCTGATGCAGGATGTTCATATCCCGCATACTTTTTTTAACAGCTCAGTTGAATGGCAATTTACCGGAAAAGGGAAGTCGGTATTGGCTAAAAAGAAGAAAGGGGACAAAGCGGAGACCGATTCCACTGAATTCTTCATTCAAAACGGAGCGATCGAATTTGCTGCAAAGAGTTTTAAGCCTGCCGGAGAATTGTATGTCTGTGCGTTGAGATCCGGTTTCGGGGAAGGACCTGAAAATTTCGATTACCGCAAGCAGGCGCTACCCTTCGCTGTGATCGGGCAGCCGGAGATAAGGAATGCTTTGAATGACCTGTCAAAACGCATTCTAAGGAACCTTCCTTTTGCAAGAAGAGGAAATGTTTTCAAATCACCAGAACTGCAATCCTATTTTGAAAAGCAAAAATGGTATTTGAGAGATAGCGCCTATCTGCCGGACATGGATTTACTGTTGCCGGAAGAACGGGCCTGGATAATGAAATGGGAATAATGATCTATTCGTTCTTCCAGGTTCCATACTGCTTAACGAAGCTCTGATACAACTCGCATTCTTCAACCAGCGCAGTATAATAATCCTGGTCGATCCCCTGTTGTTTGGCGAGCCTCTTATTGAACCTGCTTTTGCGTGTGTAGAACCCTTCCCAATCGCTCATTTTTCTCTTCCGGTAAAACAGGAATTCTTTCATCTTGTCCCTGCATTCCTCTGTCATCAGGAAGCAGAGGGCTGCCAGTTTTTTATCCCTTGTCAATTGCAGCGCCCGCTGGTATTGTTTGCGCGCTTGTTCACAACCGTAATAATCTTTGAAGAAATGGAATCGTGCGGGGTCACTAAGCTCCCTGTATCTATCCTCATTGTCCCATTTTTGCTGTACCATCAGCCAGTTCTTTCCATGCCATGTCATGTTGAACCAGGCATTGCCCAACTGGTAGTAACAAATAGCTGCTTTGGAAGGCTCTTTCCTGGCCAGTTCCTGTAATTGTAACATCCCTTCAATCACCTGCCTTTTGTTGAGTGACCTGGCGTAATCTTCTTTCAGCCAGGTATGTGAATGGTGGATATTCAGGAAAAATGGATTGCCGCCCACATATGGATCTTGCGGCCATTCACTCCAGTAATGGTCAGGGATCTGCTTCAGCACGGCCAATGCTTCCCGGAGTTGGTAATTCCTGATATACCAACTCGCTTTGTTATCCAGCAATAAGGATCTGTTCCAGTACAGGTTGTAATATTCTGATTGGCGGCTGGGATCGGGCTCGTACGGCTCGTTTGGTAATGCGAAATTCCGCTGGGAAATGAACCGCTCGAATGGCCTTTTGTTCTTCTTATCCAGGATTCTCAATATCAGGTCATAATCTTTCGGCTCTGCAATATTGCCGATGATCTCGAATAGTTTCTTGTATCCAAATATCCCTTCTCCCAAAGCCCTGTTGGTCCTGCTGAGTAGCATCAGGCCTTTCCCTTTCTGGCCCTGGCGGATCAGCTTTTTCCCTGTATACAGGATCAGTTGGTTTTTCATGATGGATGGATCATAAAGGCCCATCTTCTCATCGGGCGTTTGCATGATCCTCATGAAGGCATTCTCTGTATTGAGATCAAAGCCTTTTTCCAGTTGCAGCAGGAACTGTTCGATCCTGATCTGCATTCTTTCTTTTTTACTGAGGCCATTTGCCTGTGCGGCCTGGTCGAGATGCCGTGATGATAATTCAATGTTACCAAGCAGGAGCGAAAGATGTGCGGCATATAGGTTCAGTAATCCTGTTTTCCTGTTCTTTCCTTCATCTATCATCTGGTTGATGAATCCGTACAATTGCCGGGCGTACAGTTTGTCGTTCCTGTAGTTGATCCTTGCATTGTCAAGGTAAGATCCTGATTCTTCTCTTTCGGATTGATACACCGCGGGCTCTTTGAATTCCGTCAATTTGGGCGTCATCAGCCAATCTTCCACTTTATTGATCTCCCGTAAGAGGAGAAAGGGCAGGTCTTTGTAAGTTGGCTCTGAGCGGTAGATCTTTTTCAATAACTGTATGGATCTTCCGGGGTAGTTGAATGTTTTCATGGCCAGTAGAACGTTCCGTTCATGCAGGGTTTTGGCAAAGGGAAGGATGCTGTCGAGCCTGGGTGAATTGAAATGGATGAGACAGGCAGTGCGGTTATAGTCCCCGCGGTCAAATACTTTGGAGAACAGGTAGTCTCGTTTCGGGCCTGTGGAGCTGAATGCGATTTGATACAGGGCGGCAGACTTCACCCAGGTGTTGGTGTTGGATTTAGCGAATACAGCATTGTAAACGCTGTCCATTTTTTCAGGTTGTTTGTTGAAGAACGATAGCCTGATCAGTTGGTAGGCCGTCCTTTGTTTGAGGAACTTTGAGCGACTTGCATGATAGAGCGCCCGGGTGGAATCGATCAGGGCCTGTACACCCGTTACGGGGAACTCATCTTCTTCCCAGGGATCGGTTTGGGCGGCAATCCGTTCCAGCCGTTTGCTTATTGTCATGTACTGGTACAATTGATGGTTCTGCGGTTTCAATAAGGCGCGCATGAAGCTATTGGTATCTGCCAGGTGTTGGTTGTTATAGAAAAAATCATCCGGACCTATTACCATCAGAAGTTCATCGATATCTTTTGGCCTGATCTTTTCCCTGAACTGTGAGGCCCATTCCTTTACATTCAGCTCAGGCCATTTTTCTACGGCCGCATATTGGTTTTGCTTGTAGAGCCAGGTAGAGCTGAAAAAGAATGGGGTAAGATCTGCCTGGTTGGTGAGGTCGGGTTGCAAAAGCCAGAACCTGTATTCGCCGGGAAGAACGTACACGCCGCAAGCGATAGCGGTTTTTTTGGGTAATACGATGGTGAGCAGGCTAGCGGAAAGAATCGTACACTTGATCAATAGTTTCATGTGTATACTGATTGAATTCTGATTGGGATAATTCAAAAAGGGAAACGGTGAAAGAGTCTGTATTGACGGCCTTTCTGGCCAGGCGGGCAGCATTCTGCAAAGTCGCAGGAGGAATGCTTTCGGATTTGATCTCGTCCCCGTTCCTGAGAAAGAGCCCATGGAAAACGGTATCAGTGATGACAGTGTAAAAATGATCGGGCCCTTTTTTAAGGAAAGCGAGTTGATCCAGTTCTTTTTCCATCAATCCATTTTCGATCTGGTAGAATTCCTTGTTGCGATAGATCAGGCACCAGGACCAGGCCGGCAGGGCCAGATCCAATGGTAGTGGATATTTCTTTTTTCCGGTAAAATACGCTTCCGCTTTTTGCTGATCATAAATGGAATTGGTGGTGCTGTACTGCCTGGGGTTGGAAATATTGTAAGCCATCAACATGCCCCTGTCCACTGGTGGGATACCGGTCTTATCAGGATACTTGAATTGATGCAGCCTGATGGTAGCCGATACGATTACCCCTTTTGATGCTGCCAGTGCTCTGGCCTCTTTGAGGAATTGAAAATAAGTGGCTGCGGTTTTAGTGGTCCAGTCGCAATCGAACTGGATCTCTTTAACGCTAAAAGTATTGATATGCCGGCTTTTCTCATATTGTTTATCTGTTTCGTCAAAGGCGGGAAGACAGCGTCTGACCAGTCTTTTAGCCAGGAGTGGGATCTCGGTAGCAGCGATCTTTTCGAAGCTTCGGTTGGTGATGAACACTACAGGCACCATTTCTACGGCAAAAGAGTCATAGACCCTCAGGCTTCTTTCGATATCGTCGATCCTGGCAGTAGAAACGGGAATGGCTCCCTGCACTTCGTTCCAGTCGATATCCATCAGGCGGGCATAGAGCTTATGGATATCATGTTGTTTCAGGAATTGCTGCTCGGATGTTTCCATGTCTCCACTGCGCCAGTAATAATAGGCTTTTTGAATGGCAGGCGGTTTCCTGTGACAGGAAGTGGCAAATAAGGACAATAAAAAGAGGGGATATAGAGGCGTTAGCCTTGGCAAGCAGTCCATATTGGACGATCCGCAATTTTAGATGTGGATTCCCTTACAAGTTAATATGATTTTGAAGCGAAGTCAAGAAGCATCTTGTTAAAAGAGAGATAAATGCTCAGTATTTTTTCTGACAGTTCTCGCAAAAGAAACTCCTTCGTTTGGTTTTGCCCAGATAAGATTTGTGTAGGGGGATCTTGCATCGCGGGCAAATCTTTTTAGTATGTACTTTCCAGTTCTTCTTCAGCGCTCCTGCTTTTTTCCATTTCAGGAAATCGAATGCATAGGCAACAGTTCCTTTCACCAGTTGTTGCCGTTTGGCGGCTGGCAGGTGCCCCACCAGGCTGGCCGGATGTATGCGGATGCGGAACAATACTTCATTCTTGAAAATATTGCCGGCACCTGCAAAAATATGCTGATCGAGGATGGCATCACAGACCATGGTGTCAGGGATGGAATCCAGTTTTGCCAGGGCCTTACGGCTATTCCAGGCACTGTTCATGATGTCTGAGCTCCAATCGTATAGTTCATCGGGCAACTGGTTCAACAGGCTTACGGCGCAAGCGTAGAAATTGACCTCTCCATTTGCGAATTGTAGCTGAAGCCGGGGCGTTGCTTCTTTTCTTTCATTCACCAGGTAGGAGCCAAAAAGCAAGAAATGAATACGGACGGTGAATTTGGGAAAGCAAAGCAGGAAATGTTTTCCCCAGGTTTTGAATGTTACTGTCTTGTTTTTCAGCAATTGTATATCGAATGCTTTGACCGATCCCGATACGGCAAGCAGTTTCCTGCCCTCGAACGGTGCCATTGCTTCTTTCAGGATCACTATGGATGGGCCTTCCGGCATATGGTCCTTACTGCAATCTGCGGGCCATGCAAACAAAAGAGGCTGCACCAACGGTACAGCCTCCATCGACGGAATTATCAACAGCGATCAATCATATGGAATATAGTCAGGACCACTCAACAGGTGGTAATCGCGGTACCGTTGTACAGAACCATCCGCATAGTCATATTCATTCTGGTATTCCAGCAAAATATAATCTCCGCTGGCGGAAACAGAATAGAAATTCTGATAAGTATTGTATCCATTGAAGCCATTGATCATATAATTGATAGTGATACCAGATACATTGGCGGGGATGGTACAGGCATCATCCTGATAGAACCGGATGTAAACGTCAACATACAGGCCTCCACCGATATTGGTGTAATTCTCATAAGACTTCAGTGCATACACCAGTGTGGGCAATCCGTTCCCCGCTGATTTAGCCATGAATGGGATAGACGGGGTGGCCTGCAAGCTGAAGGGGACTGTCTGCCTGGGTTTTACCGGGATTGCAAAATCAGGGAAAACCGGAATGGCTGGTGTTCCGGAAGGCGCCGGGCTTGCCATGGTCAATTGGATTCCTGCCAGCAACAGAAAACAAAAGAATAGGAATAGCTTTCTCACGAATAAAAGTTTAAATGATAAAAAATGGATTGTTTGTTCGGCCAGGTAGGACCGGCTGCAGGAGAATAAGCAGAGAATAGCCT
>JAGIAP010000035.1:0-17745 GCA_017744805.1 Chitinophagaceae bacterium
GCTTTACTCCCCGCAGTATTCCCGGCGCAAGCAATCCAAAGCTGAAAGACCAGGTATGTTATGGTTGGAAGATCGATGGCAGCCCCGAAGAGGTGTTGCAGCAAACGGGCAATAAGATCCAACTGAAATGGCTGCTGGATGCCTACAACCAGTTCCCTGATAAGGATTCTTTCTTCATCGGCAACGGGAATTTTTTCAACAAACTAGCCGGTAATGCCAATTTGCAAAAACAATTGAAAGCTGGTAATACCGAAGCAGCTATCCGCGCCAGTTGGGAGCCTGCGCTCACCAAATTCAAAGCCATCAGAAAGAAATACCTGCTCTACCCGGATTTTGAATAATGGAAGCTCTGGGATCCCGAATATACCGGCAATGGATGAATGGAAAAAGGATCGCATCTTTGTACCCATATTTCAACCAGTTTACATGACAAAATCATTCAAAGATCTCCGCATCGTTTTCATGGGAACGCCTGAGTTTGCTGTTGCATCCCTGGATGCGCTGGTGCAGGCAGGTGCCAATATCGTGGGTGTAGTCACAGCACCGGATAAACCTGCCGGTCGCGGCATGAAAATCACAGAAAGTGCCGTCAAGAAATATGCAGCCGAGCGCGGACTGGATCTTCTTCAACCGGAAAAACTCCGCGATCCCGGATTCCTGGATGCGCTACGGGAGTTGAAAGCAGACCTCCAGATCGTGGTGGCATTCCGCATGCTACCTGAAGTGGTTTGGGATATGCCTCCCATGGGCACGGTGAACCTCCATGGATCATTGCTGCCACAATATCGTGGGGCAGCTCCTATCAACTGGGCTGTTATCAACGGTGAGGAATATACGGGGGTTACCACCTTCCAGTTACAACATGCCATCGATACCGGTAATATCCTGCAGCAGGAAAAATTCGCCATCAGTGAAACCGATACGGCCGGTGATGTTCATGATACGATGAAGAATATCGGGGCTGAGCTCCTGGTAAGAACTGTACAGGGATTGGCAGAAGGCAGCATCAGACCAATAACCCAGGAGAAAGCCGCTGAAGGGATAGAACTGAAACATGCTCCCAAATTGTTCACGGAAACGCAAAAGATCGACTGGTCATTACCGGTAGATAAGATATACAACCTCATTCGCGGGCTATCGCCTTATCCTACTGCATTCACGCATCTGCAGGATAAGACATTGAAGATCTTCCAGGCAAAGAAGGAACACGACGAGCCATCCCTGCAACCCGGGTCTGTGCTCACAGATCATAAGACCTTCTTGAAATTTGCCGCAGCAGACGGCTATATCCATGTGCTGGACCTGCAACTGGAGGGTAAGAAAAGAATGTTGGTAGAAGATTTTTTAAGAGGGTTCCGGTTTTGACCGGCCCTCAACATTTTAATTTTACCATTCACAACTCACATAGAACTTCCCATTCGTAACACCCAGCTCTGATGCAGCCGCATCACTGATACGAAGATTCAGTCCTGCATTCTCTTTCATCTCAGGCATTTGTCCCAATACTTTTGCGTAAATGGTTTTCTGCGTAGAGGAGAAAGAAACTTTCACGATGGTACCAACCGGCACATTGTTCATCAGTGCATAATATTTGCCATCCTTCCATCCGCTATTGCTGCGGAATACGGCGGCATTGCCGGCTGTGCCCTTTCCTGTGTTATTGAAATTACCTTTGAAATATCCGCCTTTGAAATTGGCCGGAGTAGTATTGTTGACAACAGGTTCTGTGGTCACAGGCCCTGAAGGTTTGGGATCTTCTTTCACGGGCTCAGTCTTAACCGGTTCTGTTTTCACAGGCTCGGGTTTTACCGGAGCAGGTTGAGCGGGCTCAATGGGCTTGGTAGCAGGTGGATTGGTGACCACTACTTCTTTGCCAGGCTGCGGAGTTGTTTGAGCGGGCGGGTCTACCTTGGCTACCGGCTCCGCACTGGTAACAGGTTTATTGGTTGCCATCGCCACCAGCGGGCTCTGGCCGGTCTTCACTTTGAGATATCCCACAATCAGTTTCATACCTGCACGGAGCTGGTCGTTGGTTACATTGTTCCATTTTTCCAGGTTGGCGATAGGCACTTTGTTATGACCGATACTGATCCGGTACATCCACTCCTTGTCCGCTACCACATAATGAACAGGCACCAGTACTTCATCGGAGGCTTTGGAACCATCCAGGGAATAGTTCATATCCGTCAACGGGATCTTCAGCACCTGACCGATGGCCAGGGGCTTCTCCAATGTGGTACCGTTAAAAGGCGCGATCTCCTTCGGGCTCTGGTTATAGATACGACCCACACTGTACCAGTTCTCTTTCGCCACTACCGTATGCTTCAGGAACAACTGAGGCGTTGCGCCCTGCACAATCAGCGGAGACTGAGCCGATACAAACTGAACACCAATAAGAAGACCACAGATCAAAAGAAAACGGCTGATGCTTGTCATAGCTTGCTTGTTTCGTAACCGTGCAAATGTAGAATATTTTAATTGCTTCCGCTTTTCAGTATCCGCCAGTTGGATGGATAATAATTGTTTACCCTGTTAGGCAAAATTTTCACCCAGCCTAATGGCAGATCTTCATATTTCACCAATGCCCATCCGGTGGGAGCGTCCGTTAAAATAACTTGTTCCTTTCGCAAATATTGCAGGGCATCCTCTTTTTTTAACGATACCGCAACAGTAGCAGGAGCCAGCAATGTGCTCATGGCCAGAGAATGATCCGGCACCAGTTGTGTTCCAGCCAGTTTCCCTACCGTAATGCCGGCATGACGCAGGTATAAATTGTCAGCAACCACCTGCAATTCCTGTTCCAATAATGCAGGGAAAGCCAGTATTTGTTCCTGTTGTTTCCATAAATGAACACCAGCATCTTCCCTCAGCCAGGGCATCACAGCCGCCGTCTCGGTTTTGGAGGCTTTCTGCAATTTCGGCTTCCGGGAAGTACGGTAATGGAAAGCATCTCCATCTTTCTTGCGGAATGCAGCCAGGAAGAAGCCTTCCCCTCTCAGTTGGTCAGGGAAAAAACGATAACCATACCCCTTGCTCCCGGGAGATTGCACTTCAACGATCCCCCAATCATCTTCAAGTTGCAAGGGCAGCGATTCCAGATCGAAGGTCTGCATGAGCCAGTCGATGATCTGCTCATCTTCTTCCCTGGAATAGGAACAGGTGGAGTAGATCAGGGTGCCGCCTTCGGCCAGGGCCGGATAGTAATCGGCCAGGATCCGCTGCTGTCGCTGGCTACAGAGTTGCACAGCATGCGGGCTCCATTCGGCAATGGCCTCTGGCTCCCTTCGGAAGAGCCCACTCCCGCTACAGGGCGCATCGATCAGCATCACATCGAAGAAATTGGGTAAAGAAGTGAAATCCGAAGGATCATTATTCGTAACGATCACATTGGTCCCTCCCCATTTTACGAGGTTCTCTTCCAGGATGGAAGCGCGGGTCTTGATCACTTCATTGCTTACCAATAAACTATCGGAAGAGATCAGGCTTTGCAGGTGGGTACTTTTGCCACCTGGGGCGGCACAGCCATCCAGTACGCGCAGTTTTTGGTTCAGATCGAGGGTCTGCCGCATAGCCTGCTCCACAAACATGCTGCTGGCTTCCTGCACGTAGTAGGCGCCTGCATGGAGCAATGGATCGAATGTAAAGAACGGCCGCTCTTTCAGATAGTATCCATTCTCTGTCCAGGGAATTTTGCCACTGATGGGCAGACTGATCGTATAACTTTCGATACCGGCGGCCAGCAGCGCGGCTTTGGCCGGGTTCACACGAACGGAGGTCACCTGTTCACCAGAGCGGTGAACGGCTTCAAATGTTTCCCGGTGAAAGCCGGGCACTCCTTCCAGCGATTGCAATAACGCAACCGGTAATTCCATATCACTCCCCATTATAAATTTTTGATCTCACCGATCAGATCTTGCAATACTTTTTTGGCATCGCCAAACAACATGGACGTTTTAGGTTGAAAGAAAAGATCATTCTCGATGCCGGCATAGCCAGGTTTCATACTCCGCTTGTTCACGATCACATTTTTGGCCAGCTCCACTTCCAGGATGGGCATACCATAGATCGGGGAAGAAGGATCATTCTTGGCCGCCGGGTTCACCACATCGTTGGCGCCGAGGATCAGCACAACATCAGTGGTAGGGAACTCCTCATTGGCCTGTTCCATTTCTTCCAGTTTATCGTAACTGACATCAGCCTCTGCCAGCAACACGTTCATATGTCCGGGCATACGGCCCGCTACGGGATGGATGGCGTATTTCACTTCCACTCCTTTTGATTCCAGTAATTTCTCCAACTCGTGACAGGCATGTTGCGCCTGGGCCACGGCCAGGCCATAGCCGGGAACGATCATCACTTTATGCGCATAGCTCATGAGCACTGCGGCATCGCTGAGCGTGATCTCTTTGTAAGTTCCCTGGGGCTTATTACCGCCATCGCCGGCACTGGGTTTATTGCCACCGCCAAAGGAACCAATGAGCACATTCTTGAGGGAACGGTTCATTGCTTTACACATGAGGATGGTCAGTAAGGTACCGGCAGCTCCCACCAGGATACCACCGGTGAGCATCACATTATTGTTGTACAGGAAGCCACCGCAGGCTGCAGCAACACCAGTGAACGAGTTGAGCAAGGAGATCACCACCGGCATATCCGCGCCACCGATCGGCATCACGAACATGATACCATACACCATTGCCAGCCCGAATGTTGCATAGAACAACAACAATGGCATGCTGCCGAGATCTTTCGGTATCACATCGTCTATATTGGGATCAGGCCTTGGTTCTACCGTTGCTACCACCACTATCAGATAGGCCGAGAGGGCCAATACTGCAGTGAGCACTACCAGGTTGAAAATATGTTGTCCTTTGAAAGAGAAATCTTTGATCTTACCATTCAATTTGCCCCAGGCGATCATGCTTCCTGCAAAGGAAACGGTACCGATCACCAGTCCGGCAAAAATGGTCAACAGCGTTTCGATGGGAACAGGGCGCGTCAACACGGCATCCTGCACCACTTCACCAGCTTCATAGGATTGCACGATCTTATCCAGGTAGCCCATTTTGGCAAAATGCCCAAACTCGATCATGGAGATCAGTGCGGCGCAGGCCCCTCCCATTCCATTGAACAGGCTCACCATTTCCGGCATGGCCGTCATCTTCACTTTCTTTGCCGCCAGGGTTCCCACGATACCTCCGATGAAGAGGCCGCCAAAGATCCATCCATAGTTATGCAGCTTGTTCCCGTCGTCGTCACGATATAAGAAGATAGTTCCGACAATAGCCAGTCCCATGCCGAAAGCCGCTACCAGGTTGCCTTTACGGGCCGTGGCAGGATGGCTCAGCATTTTGAGGCCGATGATGAAGGTAACGGAAGCTATCAGGTAAATAAGCGTGAGTATGTTTATTTCCAGCATGTGTAGTCCGGTTCAGTTGTTTACAATCTACTTCTGAGCTTTTTTATTCTTGAACATTTCCAGCATCCTGTCTGTGACCACAAATCCGCCTACCACATTGAGGGTTCCCAGCACCACGGCGAGGAAGCCGAGAGTGAGAGCTACATAGTTATCGGATTCGGCCTTGCCCATGACGATGATGGCACCGATGATCACCACTCCGTGAATGGCATTGGCACCACTCATCAGCGGCGTGTGCAACACACTCGGTACCCGGCCGATCACTTCGATCCCCACAAACACCATCAGGATCACGATATAGATGATCTGTTGATTGATGGCGATCCAGTTGAAGACTGATTCCATATCTGACTACTTTTATTAGTTTGAAACTTTTACCCGTTCATTCACTACCTGTCCATCATGCGTGATGCAGGCCCCTTTCACCAGTTCATCTTCCCAGTTCAGGTTGAGCGCGCCCTCTTTTGTGATGATCAGTTGTAAGAAATTGAGGATATTCTTTCCGTACAGTTTGCTGGCATCGGATGGCATGGTAGACTGAAGGCTACTGTTACCGATGATGCGGACGCCTTTGAACTGGACGGTCTCATTATTTTTGGTGGCAGGGGTATTGCCTCCGGTGGCCGCGGCCAGATCGATGATCACGGAGCCATTGCGCATACTGCCCAACATGGCTTCGCTGATCAGGATGGGCGCTTTCTTTCCGGGGATCTGCGCGGTGGTAATCACGATATCAGCTTTGGCAATGCTCTGCGCGATCCGCTCCTCCTGTTTCTTTTTATATTCTTCGGTCTGTTCAACAGCATAACCGCCGGCCTTACTGGCATCGGCAGCACCTTCCACCTCGATGAATTTGGCGCCAAGGCTCATCACTTCTTCCTTCACGGCAGGGCGGGTATCGAAAACTTCCACCACAGCTCCCAGCCTGCGGGCGGTAGCGATGGCCTGTAGGCCTGCCACACCGGCTCCCAGGATCAACACTTTGGCTGGCGCGATACTTCCCGCTGCTGTCATGAACATGGGGAAATAACGTCCATAGCTATTCGCTGCCAGCAGTACCGCTTTGTAACCAGCGATATTAGCCTGGGAGCTCAGCACGTCCATGCTCTGGGCACGGGTGGTACGGGGAAGCATATCCAGGCTGAAAGTGGTAACGCCTGCTGTGGCCAACTGCTGCATGAGCGCAGGCACAAACAGCGGTTGAAATACGCCGATAATGATCTTGGAAGAAACGCTTTCCTGGAGGGGATGGATGCTCAAAAGGATCTCCGATTGGGCGATCACTTCTCCGCGGGACTTTATCTGTGCGCCCGCATTGGTATAATCTTCATCCTGGCTGTATGATTTTTCTCCGGCGCCCTGTTCTGTCAGTACCGTGATCCCTTTTTTGGTGAGGGTTGCCACTGCTTCCGGCAACAGGGATACACGGGTTTCGGAGGCCGGTTCCTTTAAAATTCCGATCGTCATATTCCTCAGTTATGGGTTCAAGATAGTGAAAAATCCGCCTAAAATCGAATGGTAAAATGTTGTTTCACCTTGAATTCTTCGCGGAAGAAAACGATGCCTACAAAAAACAGGTCGATGCTCATCCGCACCTGCGGATGGGCCTTGATGGCTTCCCAGGCAGCTTCCATTTCGGCGCTCCAGTGGATATCATCGAACACCATCATGGAAAAATTATGCGTATGTGGCAGTATCTGGTTGAAATACCGGAGCGTGGGCTCCTGGCGATGATTACCGTCAATGAAGGCCATATCCACGATGGGCATACTTTCCAGCATTTCGCCAAGGGTATCGTCGAAATTCCCTTCCACCAATTCCACAAAGGGCAGGTTCATGGCATGGAAATTACGGGTGGCTTCGGCGGCGATGGCGTTACTGCCCTCACCCGTTACCACGTATGCATGGGGGTTGGCCATGGCCATATAACAGGTGGAGATCCCCAGGGAGGTGCCCAGTTCCAGGATGGTCTCGGGCTGATAATAATTGACCAGCCGGAAAAGCAACTGAGCGTATTTGGGAGGCTTGGCCGCATGTTTGGCAATGGAGGCAATGCTCCGGTTGCTTGTTTTTGCCAGAGTGGAACCTGCGCCCATGTCTTCCACTTCTATCACGGCATCCTCTTCCAGTAATTCCTGGCGGAGCGCCTCCACTTTATCGTAGGCAGCATATTGTTTATTGTCGTTCAATAAATGGGTAATGAACTCGAATACGAATGGGGAATGAACACCATGCCCCTTTCCATTCATGGCAGTAAGGTAGTAACGGATATATTTTTGTGCTAGTTGCCAGCGGGAATACATGCAAATCTTGATGAGAATTGATTCAATATGGTATCAGTGGTTTTCTCAATAACCGGAGTGGGCTGGGTTACTGTCACAGGTGATCGATCGCTGGTAACAGGATGGTACAGGAAAGGTTTCGGGGATTTGTGCTCATAGTAAGGTACGGGTGATGATTTCTGTTGAACATTTATTGTGGTCCGCGTTGCCTGCGCCAGATCTGAAAACTGTAAGGCCAGGCGTGTTTTTCATCGGCTTCATGATCCTGGTGCCATTCCATGGCCCATTCACCGGGATTTAGTTCCGGGAAGAAAGCATCTCCGTCGATAACGGTATGCACCCGGGTGAGAACGATCTTATCGGCTACCGGTAATGCCTGTTTGAATATCTCTCCTCCACCGATCACGAAAGCCTCGAGGGCATCCGTACTGGCAGCGGCTTTCAGGGCCTCTTCCAGGCTGGGCACTACAATGATGCCATTGGCTGTATAATCCTTTTGGCGGGTGATCACGATATTGGTCCTTCCCGCCAATGGCTTCCCCAGGCTCTCGAAAGTCTTTCTTCCCATGATCACCGGAAATCCCCAGGTTGTGTTCTTGAAGAATTTCATATCGTTGGGAAGGCTCCAGAGCAACTGGTTGTCCTTACCAATCACATTGTTTTCGGAAGCCGCCACGGCAAATGCAATGATCATATCCTTTCTGGTGAATGATGAGCTGATATAAGCCAGCGAAACTACATATTAATTTGGAAATTATACTGCTACAGGCGCCTTAATACCGGGATGACTCTGGTAATTTTCCAGGGTGAAGTCCTCAAACCTGAAACTGAAGAGGTCTTTCACTTCCGGGTTCAGTTTCATTACGGGTAAAGGGAAGGGCGTTCTGCTCAGTTGCAACAATGCCTGTTCCCGGTGATTGTTGTAAAGATGCACATCCCCGAAGGTATGCACAAAGGTGCCTGGCTCCATATCGCAAACCTGAGCTACCATCATGGTGAGCAATGCATAGGAAGCAGTGTTGAAGGGCACTCCCAGGAATACATCGGCCGAGCGCTGGTAAAGTTGGCAGCTCAGTTTGGGCTTGCCACCGGCAACGGCGGGCTCTACGTAGAACTGGAAAAGGGCATGGCAGGGCATGAGCGCCATTTCAGGAAGCTCGGCCACATTCCAGGCGCTGACGATGATCCGACGACTGTCAGGATTGTTCTTCAGTTGCTTCAGCACATCCTTGATCTGGTCGAAGGTCTTTCCATCGGCCCCGGCCCAGGATCTCCATTGTTTTCCATAGACGGGCCCGAGATCGCCGTTGGCATCGGCCCATTCGTCCCAAATGCTCACGCCATGATCCTTCAAATATTTGATATTGGTATCCCCCTGGAGGAACCATAATAATTCGTAAATGATACTTTTGAGGTGCAATTTCTTGGTGGTGACCATGGGAAAACCCTCACTGAGATCAAAACGCATCTGATAACCAAAATAACTGGTAGTGCCGGTTCCCGTCCGGTCTGATTTGGACACGCCCTTGTCGAGGATCAGGCGCAGTAAGTCCAGGTACTGTTGCATAGGCGCAAGTTAATAAAAATTGTATCTCGGGCCGGATCAAACTATTTTTTTACCTTTTGGGTGATCTTGCCCGCTTTTCAGGCACTATTATGTAAAACCCTGAGTGTATATGGCAACAATTTCAGAACAGGAAATGTTGAGGATTTACCGGGATTGCTTCCCGGCCGTGGCTATGACCGTGCGAAACCTGGGGGGCGACCTGGAGTCGGCAAAGGATCTCTTCCATGATGCCCTCATCATTTATTTCGAGAAAAGCACGGCAGGCAGCCTGGCAATCGATATCTCCGAAAGGGCTTACCTCACCGGCATCGTCCGCAATCTCTGGCACCGGCAATTTCGGAACCGCCTCCTCACCACCGTACTCGATGAATCGGATGAAGAGGAAGCCTACTATGAAGAGAACCGCCAGGGTGAATACCTGGTATCCACCTCCCTCCTTCAGTTCCTGCAAACAGCAGGAAAGAAATGCATGCAATTGCTGCAGGCTTTCTACTACGATCAGCAGAGCATGCAGGAGATCGCCAGCCAGTTCCAATTCTCCTCCGCCCGATCAGCCACCGTGCAAAAATTCAAATGCCTGGAAAAACTGAGAGAGCAACTTAAAACATCGTCATTGTATGAGGAAAGCCTTGTATGATATCGAGCTGGCCGAGCGATTCCTTTTCCATCAGATGGATACCGATGAGAAAAAGCATTTCGCCGTTCAACTGCTCACTGATGCAGCGCTCCATGAACAGGTGACGCTCCAGGAATGTACCTATCGCCTGATCCGCTTCCAGGCCAGAATGGAAAGAAAGGAACAACTCGAAAGGATCCACCATCAACTCATGCAGGAACCAGCCTTCAACAACATCCTGCAGCAAATATTCCCATAATATGCCAGTGATACCCACTGTTATAGACACCACTACCCGTGGTGCCTACGACATCTACAGCCTGTTGCTGAAGGAAAGGATCATTTTCCTCGGCACCGCCATCGATGATAATGTAGCCAATCTCATCGTAGCCCAACTTCTTTATCTCGACAGCGAGAACCATCAACCCATCAGTTTGTATATCCATTCGCCCGGTGGCGTCATCTATGCCGGCTTCGCCATCTACGATACCATGAAGATCCTGAAATCGCCTGTGAGCACTATCGCCGTAGGGTTCAGTGGTAGCATGGGCACTGTATTGCTCACTGCCGGCGCCAAAGGGCAACGCTATGCCCTGCCTCACGCCACCGTTCATATGCATCCTGCAGGGGGTGGTGCACGTGGCTATACGGAAGATGTCCGCATCGCTTACCAGGAACAGGAAAGATTGCAGGACCAGCTATTCTATGTGATCGCAAAGAACACCGGACATAGTTATGAAGAGATCGAAAACATGTATCGCCGCGATAAATTCATGAATGCAGAAGAAGCAAAGGAATATGGATTGGTAGATGAGATACTGGGCGATGCAGAAGACCTGCTGGCTATCCGCAACCTGCAGAAGACCATGACGCCCGTTGGATTCAGAAAGAATGCCAAATAAAAACCTGCGCCAGGCACGAGGCCATGGCACAGGTTCGGGCTACTATATCAGGAATTTTTGATCGGTAGCTCAGTACGAGGAAAAAAGGATAAGGAATTGGAGAGTTGCCAGGATAAGGTTTGCCGCTATTCTGCGATCCTGGCGCAAAAAAGGATCGTCAGAACAGGTTGGAGCGTTGCACGGGGAAATGATCAGGCTGTTTCTTTGGATCTTTCCTGAAACGCTTCTGCGGCGGGGATCTCCAATGGCAGAGGGTCCTGACCTTGCTGCCATTGCATCCATCCGGCATTCAGGGATCGGGCCAGTTCACTGTATATGCGCACCAGCAGGTTACTGCTGAGCTCGAGTTTGCTTTCCAGTTCTTTCGCCTTCTGTTGTTCTTTCAACAGGTCCTCTTTCAAGCTATCCATCACCTGCTGACGGGAGTCGATATCCCCCCGAAGCAGTTCCTGTTCTTCCTGCATTTCACGGATACTGCTTTCCAACTGGTTCACCAGGAGGGCCCGCTCTTCCAGTTGATGCTGCTGTGCCTGGTTCTCCTGCTGATTGATCTGGGCAGTGGCCCTCCACCCGGTGGCCTCGTCCTGGATCTTCACTACTTCTTGCTGTTTCTCTGTCAGCTCTTCAGAGAGCACCTGGATGCGGAATTCGAATTGGTCACTTTTCTCTTTCATCTCACGGAGATGCATAGCTGCTTCATCCGCCTTCCTTTCCAACTGGTGATAATTTTTGATCCGCTGTTCCAGTTGCTGTTGCAGGAAGTCTACCTGGAGCTTTTTCTCCTGCGCCAGGTCCTGCAGGTACTCTCCCTCATTGATACGGTTTTTCAGTGCATTATTTTCTACTTCTGCCTTGGCCAGCAATTCTTCCAGCAGGCTGAGCCGCTGTGCATCGACGTTGCCGGCATCGGAAGGAATGGTTTGATGATTTTCGGCTGCAGGCTGTTGCTGAAGGGCAGCAAACTGTGCCTGCAACTGATCATGTTCCTGCCTGAGCGCCGCCAGGTCTGCCACCAGTTGTTCTTTCTCCTGCCGGTGTTGCGAGCCGAGCTCTTCCACCTGCTGCGAAAAGCAGGTCTGCAATTTTTCGATCTCTGCCTTCGCATTCACCACGGCCAGTCCGGCATCCCTGAGCTGTTGCTGTAGTTTTTCTTTTTCAGAGGCGGACAAGGGTTTCTCTTCTCCTTTATCCACCTGTTTTCCGTTATAGGCCTTGTTGCGAAGATCTTCATATTTGAACTCCAGCTCTTTGTAATCTTCTTTCAGAACGGCATAATCTTCTCTGTATTTCCTTACTTCAGCTTCATATTTTTTGAGCAGGGAGGTATTGTCCGGGTTGGAACTGGCCAGCCAGTCCGGCAATGCATCTGATGGAACAGGATCGGATCCGGGGGAACTTCCTGCCAGCGCCAGTCTGAAAGTGGATACATCGAGCGGCTCGGCATCAGTATCGGCGGGCTTCTTACGGCGGCGATAATGCAGATAGATAGTCATTCCTACGGCTACAACAGTCAATGGCACAGCAATCCACAGCACAATTTGCAAAAACTGTTTGAACTCGTAGAGAGATACGAGCAATAAAGGTTTCATCAGGTTGAGTTTTTTTACGTAGAGTTATTCCATCGTAGAGAGTCAGCGCCTTCAGTTCAGCAACTTCTTTTTAGGTTCGATACGGTGAGGGAGTAAGAATAATGTCGTAAAAATTTTTGCAAGAATGATACCAAAAAATGAATAGAAGCCTTGATCGGCCGTGGTTTTATCCACATTTCCAAAAAAGTTCAAACCAGTCCCTGCCTCCTGATCCTTTTCATATTGATGGCAAGGAACACTGCATACACCAGCCAAAGAGCCGCCAGATGCGCTACCTGGGGCATCACCTGCGGAAGGTCCCCACCCTGTTGCACTATAGTTGTGTAAGCTTGCAGAAAGGGCGTGGTGGGTAACATGGAGCTCATTGCTTTCAGGAAAAAGGGCAGCTCCTCATAAGGCCATGCATAGCCGGTGATCAGAAAGAAAGGATAAGTGGAGAAGCCCATGAGCTGTACGGCCAGCAGCGTGCTCTTGAAAAGGGAGCCCAGCCAGAGCGCCATCGGTATCAGCGTAGCAATGAAAAGGCCGATCAATAACACAAGTGAGAAATAATCTCCCCGGATCGGGAGTTTGAGGATAGAGAAATTCACCGTGAGGAAGAATAATGCATAGATACCATATAGAATGAAGTAAAAAGCGCCCTTTCCGGTAAATGCGATGGTGAAGCGATCCCCGGCCAGTTGATACAGTTCCCGTAGCGTCCGCTCCTGCTTTTCCCTCGCCATACTGGCCGCCAGCCCTATCAGCAAGGTCTGCTGCAATATCAGCATCAACAGGCCCGGCAGCAGGTAAGCCCCGTAACTGGTCCTTTCATTGAAAAGAGGCCGGTAATCCAAAGACACTGGGTTGGTCTCCTGCATGGCAATGGCCTCTGTCATTCCTTTTTTCTTGAAATATTGCAGGCGCACCCCTGCACTAACGGTCATGCTCACCTGAGTGACCGCACTCAGCAGGTCGCTCGGAGGCAGGAACCTGCTCACGCTCACTGCCAGCACAATATAGGCCTGATGCAAGCTCATCACCCTTTCTTCCAATCCCTTCTGCATGTAGATATATCCCTGCACTTCTTCCCTGTTCAGCATTTCCTGTGCTTCCTGTACATCTTTCGCTCCCACCACTTTTATCACTTGTGTATTGTTGAATTGCTCGGTGAGCAATCTCGATAAAGCAGACTGATCATCATCCACCACGGCCAGTGGCACATTCACTTCCTCTTTGTTGATATAGATACTGCCATAGAAAAAAGCGTAGAGCAGCGGGGCCAGCAGCAGAGTAAGCAGGAGACTATGATCCTTTGCGATGATCCGCACCTCGCGCGCGGCAATGATCCAGCATCGTTTCAATCCACTCATACGCCAAGGATTTTATTGCACTGTCGCTGCAATACCAGGATGGCAACGGGAAATGAAATACCGGAGAATACCAGCAAGGCGCCGATCTCTTTACTGGCATAATGGAGTGGCAGGCTCATGGTGAACACTTTGATGAAGCCATCAAGGAACCAACTGTAAGGAAGGAGATGCGCATAGAACTGATCATACCAGGGCATCCCCCATTTGGGGAAGGTATAACCGCTGAACACGAATGCCGGACTGGTATAGAACAATCCCACATCGGTGGCCAGCATCGTATCTTTTGAAATGGCGGACACCATCACGCCCAGCCCGATACAGGCCAGCGCCATCAGGGAATAGAGCACAAAGAAATTCCATCCACCCAACACACCTCCTATATCAAAAGCAGGGAATACTACCCAGGCCACCAGCACCCAGTTGATCCAGCTCACGCTGAGGTGGGCCAGTGTTTTGCCCGCAATGATGGCAGAAGCCGAGCCCCCGGCCAGGGACACCAGCTCTTCCATGGTGCCGCTGGTACGCTCATAATTCAACATCAGCACCGCCGCCATGATGATCATCATCTGGATGGCCACCGTGATCAGCCCCGGCACCAGGTATTCCCGGTAATTGTAATTGGGGTTGTATAGAGAATAGGTAGATACAACGATCGGTTGCACCAGGGCCATCGCTTTGGCAGGGGGCATTCCCTTCTTCACCAGTTTCTGCAATATCACGCCGGATCCTCCCGTCAGCAATACCTGCGCAGCATCCTTGTAGATCAGTTTGGCAGGCACCAGGTAAGCAGCATTCGTATATAGGGTAACGGTAGTAGGCTTCCGGCTCTTGATATCCTCTTCCATCCGTCTGGGAAAATGAACGGCGCCCATGATCTCATTCCGGCGCATGGCATCTTTCAATTCATCGTAATTATTGATGCTCCTGGTGAAATGGATCGTCTCGGTCTGTTCCAGTAAGAAAATAAGCTGACGGGTTGCAGCAGAATTGTCCTCATCAAATACCGCTATCGGAAGGTCGTACACTTTCTGCCCCTGGTAGATGCCTGCATACAGGAAGAACAACAAAGGCGGCATCACCACCAATGCCCAGTAATGCACCGGCAGTGTGAAGATCCGCTTCCATTCCCTTACCATGATCTTGAATACGATAGGCATGATGCATGTTTGTGGCTTATCTGATCAGTTCTGCCGTCATCCCGGAACGGAGGCCTTTGATCTGGTCGGCGTTCTCTGGCTTGCATTCCACGGTGAATGTCCGCAGCTCAAACTGCCCCCTTTCCTTAGTGGGCACCCAGTTGGCAAAGGTGAGGGTAGCATTTATCTTACTAACGGTTCCGTTCATTCTTTGAGGTGAGCAGCCCGGTATATCGAGTGTCACCTTCGATCCTTCCGTCAATCCTTTCATGTCGTCCTGCCTGATATTGAAGCGCACGAAATAAGTATCGTGCTCCTGGATGGTCATGATGGGATACCCGATGGAAATGATCTCCCCTTCCTTCACGATCAGGGTAGAGATGATGCCATCACTGGGAGCAGTAATGCGGGTATTCTCGTGAATGGATTTGGTGAGCTCATAGGCCTGTTCGGCCTGCTTAAGGATCGCATTGGCAGCGGCGATCATTTCAGGTTGCGTACCTTTCTGCAGCATCTCCCAGTTCAGCCGGGCGATCTCCATTTCCTTTTCAGCAGCCTGTAATTTGAAATGGATGATATCCCGTTCTTCGCCGGACACTACTTCTTTATCGTACAGATTCTGGATACGCTCATAGGTTGTTTTGGCAAGACTATACTGATCCTGCGCGATCTTGTACACATTGTTGGAACTGGCCACCAGCTCGGGCCTCGGCCCCTTCTCCAGGAGATTGAGATTGCTCCTGGCCGCTTCGATGGCAGCCAGCGCCTGGTTATTGATGGCATTGATCTCCTTGGTGCGCACCACACCCAGTAATTGGCCTTTTTTTACCGTGTCACCGGAATGCACCAGCAAGGTATCCAGTCTGCCGGGGAATTCAGCCGCCACATCGGTGAACTCAGCATCCACCATTCCTACAATAGCAGAGGACTCCGGCGCCGCCGCTTTTTTAAAAAGGAAGTAGAGGGCGATGGCCAGCACAATCACCGGAATGAGGAGGGCCCAATAGTTTTTGAAAAAATTAGACATAGGCAATTATTTCAGGTATGCCGTGATCCTGCGGGCAGAGCCTGTAGCATCCAGGTAATCCGCCAGCGCCAGGTAGTAACCCAACACGGCTGTATAATAAGCTTTGGTGATCTCTTCTTCTATCAGCAGGCTTTCATTCACTTCCCTTGGCGTGCTCATGCGGTTCTTCATTCGCTCTTCCACCTGCTGTGTGGTGAGGGCTGCGGTTGAACGGGCACTGTCCATGGTGGCAATATCGGTCTTCAGGGCGGAAAGCCTGTTCTGTGCTACACGTACGCGGGTCTCCAATAAACCCTTCGTTTGTTCGGAGGCGATCTTCGCTTCTTCCAGCAGTTCCTTCGACGCTTTTACCCGTTTGATGGTTTGTGTACCGTTGAAGATGGTCCATTGCATCTCCACGCCTACCAACCAGGGAGGGATAGTGAGCGGCAGGTCTTTTTGATAAAGCTGCAAGCTGCCGATGGCGAAAATATTCGGTAAGGAAAATGATTTGGCCCCTTTGAGACTGGCCTTCGCCAGGTCCTGTTTACTCTCGATGGCCAGAAAAGCCGGGCTGTTTGACCAAAACTCCGCAGAATAGGATGGCAGGTCGGTCACCGGCCTGTAAGGTAGTGTGTCCGTTATCGTTAGTAATGTGTCTGGCGGCAGGTTGAGGAGTTTGTTGAGCTCGATCAGGGCGGTCTGCTTTTCCAGTTCCTGGTTTTGTCTGCGGCTTCTCGCCACGATCACTGCCGTGGAGGCCCAGTTGCGTTGGTAAGGGGGCAGGAGATTTTGCTTCACCATTTCATTGGCATCGTATTCGATCCGCTCGAAGCTTTTGACGATCTGCTGCTGCCTTTGCAGGATATTGTTGAGATACATGATACGCAGGTACTGCAATGCGATCAGCAGCTCTACCTGCTGATTGGCCAGCTCGAGATTGTAACGGCCTGCCTTCACTTCTGCTGCCGCCACATCCTGCACGGTCTGTAGTTTGTTGCCCAGCCAGATCGGTTGACGCACGCCCAATGCTGCCGTGAAATATTGCTGCTTGCTGAGGGCCGGATTGTAATCGGGATAAAATGTATTGAGGATATTCTTACCTCCGTTGTAAATGATATTCTGTGCATTTTGTGAAAGATCATTGCCCGTAATGGCCTTGTACACTTCATTGGCTGTGTTCACAGCCTGGCGGGAAGAGCCTTCCAGGATCCCATCCTTCACCTGCTGCAGATTTATTTCCAGTGGTTTGCTGAGATAGTTGTAACCCGCCAGCAGATCAACTTTGGGAAGATAGGATTGCTTTTCTGCCTGCAACGCATACTCCCTGGCTTTGAGGGAAGCGCCGGCCTGCCTGATCAGTAAATTATTATTCCGCGCAAGTGCAAAACAATCTTCGAGGGAAATGTTTTGGGCACCCGCGCGGAATAACGGTCCGAATGTCAGGAATATCGTGAGTGTTGTCAGAGCTCTCACCTGCATACGCGATGGTTTTGTCAACTACTTGCCGGGGATCACGCCTTTTTTAGCCATATCGGCTACCACTGTTTTGGTAACGGCATTGGCGAGCGTACCGGCATTGCTGGGATCAAAGGACTTTGTCTGGGCTGAATATTCCAGCTTGTCCATTTGTACGTTGTACAGGTTTGCTTCCAGCGTGTAATTGGTGGTGTTGGTATAATAACCGGGCTCATAAACGCGGTCGTACATTGTTCTCCACTGCCTCCAGTAACGACTGTAGTAAGTAAAGTACGGCGTATAGGATACGCGGCCCGGTGTATAATATTTCTCTTTTTCCTTGTCCAGCAATGCCAGGATGATGACGCCATCATACCCATCACTTTTCACTTTGCTGATCACATCATTGTCGGTCATT
>JAGIAP010000035.1:17755-22792 GCA_017744805.1 Chitinophagaceae bacterium
ATTTTCTCGAACGCTTTCGGTCCATAACTTTCAGATGCGGCAACGGCATTGATATTGCTGGCCTTGAGGGAATTCACCATGGCTGATTCCAGGTTATCCCTGATAGATCTGTCCTTTGAACCGGTAAGCCCCACCACCAGTACCTTATTGTAGGCCTGCAGGTTGGCATTGTCCGATTTCCAGGAGCTGAGTAGCTCCGTGCTGGTACAAGAGGGCGCAAGTAGCACCACAAAAAAGGCGGCCATTGCTATCATGAACTTTTTCATATACTGGTATTTAGATGGATAATATTTCATTATCATCTACAATATTGCTGCCATGCACTCAGAGCACATGCAGAGGAGAAACGATGCCGAGGGAGATCACCCCCGTATTGCCATTCTTCTGCCCCAGAACATCTTTCGCATATTGTGTGTAGTTGTATACCCTGCCAACATAATTGGCAAAGAACTTCAGGTTCAGGTCCTTGAATGGAAAATATTCCACGGTAGGGATGAATCCCCAGGCAGTGCGGAGCTTTTTATTCTTTTGAGGATCAGGATTGCCGGACCAGTAGGCAAAATCCACGAAGCCCACAAATGCAAGATTCAACCGGGGGATCACCTGGTAATCCAGTTTGATCCAATGGCTCAGGTAAGCAACATCCTGTGCTGCATGATGAGCCCCGCCAACATCAGGGATAAAACCACTGACAATCCCTTTCCTGTCGAGGTCCTCCTTACTGTATTTGAGATCATAGGCAAACTGCAACCTGCCAAAATCGAGTTGGTTGCCCAATGCCAGGTAATGCATATAAGTGCTCTGTGCTTCTTTGAAGATGCTATAGCTCCAGATGGTCTTCCATTTCCCATCGAACATATTGCCTCTCCAGTTGACCACTCCTGCTATCGGAAAGCGGGATTCGGTGATACCGGGAACAGTACCGTAGATCTCCTGGAAGGTGCGTGTGCGGCTGTTCAATGCCTGAAAACTGAATGAATGTTTTTCACTGACCTGGTATCCAAGTCCCATCCCCAGCAGGAAATTATCGGAGTTGTCGATGATATCGGAATACTGGTAGATATCGATCGGGTTGAGATCGAACTCGATACCGCCCCAGTCTGCGCAAAGCTTACCGATGGAGAAATTCAGTTTATCCGTGGCCAGCACCTGCACATAGGCCAGGTCCGTAGAACTGCTCATATTGTCTTCCGACTGCGGAGTGGTCTGTTTGGTGTACCGGTCACGGAAACGGAAGTACACCCTGTCGTGGATCTTTCCTTTGATCTCCAGCCTGAACTGGTTCATGATGAAGCGGCCTCTGGTATACTCTCCGTCTGTGAATTCGTTCCGGAGACTGCTCTGCATATTGGCGATGACGCTGATATTGCTGAGTAGTTTCTGTTTCAGCTCGGGGATCAATGGTTTCTGATAGAAAAAGGTATCCACCTGTTTGGCGCCTTTTTCCTGCGCCATGAGGGTGCTATACCACAAAAGGAACAAAAAGCTCACTAAAGATATTCTCATGATGGCCTGTTTTGGTTTCTAACCAGGATCAATATTCGAAGAAGTACTGCTGAAGCTGTTTCCTGTCCTTTGTTTTGGTAAGCCCCAGCATCAGGAGAATCCTTGCTTTCTGGGGGCTTAGATTATCGCTCACCATGGTACCGAGCTTTTCATCATCGGTTTCATCGTAAAGCGTTACGCGGCCGGTGAATACGCGGGAAGATCTCACCACGGCCACTCCTTTTTTCACTGCCGCCATCACAGCATCGGTATTGGCCTGGTTGAGATTGCCATTGCCCAATCCACCTGTCACTATACCATCCACACCATCCGCTACATAGGCATTGAGGGCGGTAGCGGGCGCATCGCAGAACAATTCTGCCACTGCCACGCGTGGGAGTTTGGTAAGCCCGGTGATATCGAAAGGCGTTTGCTTGTTGGCTTTGTGCAATGATCTGAAATAGTAGATCACTTTCCCATCGTACACTTGTCCGAGCGGTCCGCTATTGGGAGCAGCAAAGCCATTCACGTGGGTGGTGCTCACTTTCTCCACATCGCGGGGGTCCCAGATGGACTCGTTGAAGACCAGCATCACGCCCCTGCCTTTGGAGAGCGGGCTGGCGGCCACCGTTACTGCATCGTACAGGTTTTTGGGGCCATCGGCACTGATGGCGGTGGAAGGCCGCATGGAACCGGTAAGCACAACAGGATGGTCGTACCGGACCGTCAGATTGAGAAAATAAGCGGTTTCCTCTTGCGTATCGGTCCCATGGGTGATCACAATCCCATCCGCCTCGTTGTTCTTGAAGATCTCATTGATGCGCTTGTTCAATTTCATCCAGATATCTACCGTCATGTCCTGGCTGCCTACATTGGAAACCTGCTCACCTGTGATAGTGGCCACTTTGTCAATACCGGGCACTGCGGCAATCAGGTCTTTCACCGGTAATTCGCCTGCTTTGTAAGCGGATCGGTCGGATGAAGCACCTGTACCTGCAATGGTTCCGCCTGTGGCCAGTATCACCACTCGGGGCAGTTTCTGTTGCTGCGAAAACAATGGGTGTAGCAGCCCTGCGAAGCATAAGAGAAGGATGGTCTGTTTCATGGTCTTCCACTTTAAGTGAAGGGAGTAATAATATTTTCGGTAAGAATGTTTTATGATGGATCGATCTTTCTATTTTCCTTTCCAGGCATCTGCATATTCCCGCATGATCTGGGTGATGGCCTTTCCGATCATCGGATAGTCCGTTGTATCCAGGTTGGCAAGGGATACACGGATGCTCCATTCGGGCCCATCGAATCCACCACCATTCAGCAGCACCACACCTGTTTTCTCTGCCAGCCGGAAGAGGATGTCCACCGGTTCGAAATGTGTGGTGAGCCATTTGGTAAATGCATCGCCGTACACTTTCATGCCCCAGATCTTGATATCTATCTCCGTGTAATAGGCCGCACTCATGGAATCCTGCACCTGCGGTATCTCCAGTTCTTTCCACAAAAGTTGCAGGCGTTTGCGCACCAGGTCCTGCGTGAGTTTCTTGTATTTGTCTTTTTTATCCAGTAAGGCGAAGGCTGCGAAGAGCAGCATCTGCGTTTGCTGTGGCAGCGAAAGCCCGGCCGTGTGGTTGAGGGCCACATCCCGGCTATCGGCCACCATGCGATCGATGAAGCTCATTTTTTCAGGCTCCAGTGTGATGCTGGAGTACCGGATAGTCAGTCTTGCCTTTTCATGGTCCGGCAACTGCGCGATATTCTTGTCGAAAATATTCCTGTCGCTGATCGCGATCACGCCCAGGCGCCAGCCGGTGCAGCCGAAATATTTCGAGAAGGAATACACACAAATGGTGTTCTCCGGTATAACGGCCATGAGCGATCGAAATCCGGGAACGAAGGTCCCATACACATCATCGGTGACTACAATGAGATTGGGATTATGTTGTTTGATGATCTTCACGATCTTGTTCAAACTGTTGGGATGTATGGCTACAGACGGTGGATTGCTGGGATTCACCACGAACAATACTTTCACTGCAGGATCTTTCAGTTTTTCCAGCTCTTCATCCGGGTATTGCCAGGTATGCCTACCCTCTTTGTTCATGGAGCTGGCTTCGAGATTGATCACATTGAACTCGAAGCGGTCCAACTGCGGGATCTCGATATAAGGCGTGAAAGTAGGTACCATCAGTGCTATGGCATCCCCTTTTTTGATCAGGAAGTTCTGTTGTAAGGAATCGAACACATAGCACATGGCGGCAGTGCCCCCTTCCACGGCAAACATTTTGAAGGGTATCTTCGGAGCGGTGCGATCGCACATTTCCTGTACGATATAATCTCCCACAATCGCTTCCATATGTGTAAGCATGCGGTCGGGAACCGGGTATTGATCCCCGATCACGCCTTCGGCCAGTTCATGCACCCAGCTATCAGCATCGAATTTATGTTGCTTCAGCCCGTACCTGTACATGCCTTTCAGGAGGTCGATGCCAGGCGCTTTCTTGTGGGAGCTGAGGAATTTCTCGAACCTTTTGGCGATGCCTTTCTTTTCGGGGATACCAGCCAGGCCTCCCGCCATATCAGCGATGCGGCGGCATTCCTGCAGCCCGAAAAGGCCGAGAGTGAAGAAAGCTTCCCTGGGCGTGGTGGCGATCCAGTTAGGATTGCCCCTGCCGGCATTGAGCATGATGGCAGAATTCTTTTTACCCTCATCCTGCGCCAGGCTGATGAGCGTATTCTTCAGCTCGAAGGGGCTCAGTTGTTCCAGCTTCCGCTCCTGCCTGCGAGTGGTCTTGATCTTCGAAAGAGTACCTGTTGCCATAGACTGATTTTTATTTCGGTGGATAGATCATTATTTCATCAACAGTACGATCACTACGCCCCAGATGATCAGCAGCGTATTGCCTACTGCATAGGTGACGGTATAGCCAAGTGCGGGGGTCTTACTGTCCAGCGCATCCTGGATGGCGCCGAGGGCTGCTGTGGTGGTGCGGGCGCCGGCCGTACATCCCAATGTAAGTGCCGGATGGAATTTGAACATATATCTTCCCAACAACACTCCCACCAGGAGAGGGCCCAGGGTTGAAATTGCGCCGACGAGAAAAAGACTGATGCCCACCTGTTTGAACCCATCCACAAAACTGGGCCCTGTGGTTATCCCTACTACGGCGATGAACATATTCAGTCCCACATTATTCATCACCCAGAGCGCCGGCTCGGGTATCCTGCCGAAGGTGGGATGTTGTGAACGCAGCCAGCCAAAGAACAGGCCTGCGATCAGTGCGCCTCCGCTGGTGCTCAAACTGAGCGGTACGCCCCCGATATGAATCGTGAGCACACCGATCAGTCCGCCAATGACGATGCCCAACCCTACGAACATCATATCGGTCTTATTGGTAGGCCGGTCCGCATAACCTATATGGATACTCGCTTTATCAACGGCTTTTTTTGCGCCCACCAGTTCCAGCACATCGCCCCTGTCTATCAAAGTATCCGGCAGTACCGGCACCGGGATATCGGCGCGCTTGATGCTGCGGATAAAGATGCCATGCATATAAC
>JAGIAP010000360.1 GCA_017744805.1 Chitinophagaceae bacterium
CCTTATTGAGGCCGCCTCTTTTTTCAAGAGAATTCCCGGACATTCGCCTCATATTTTAACCTCTAAAACTATTTATGCAAAAGACCTGGATAACTTCGACCTTTCTTCTTTTACTTTTCATTCCATTTTTAAGCAGTGCCCAGCTTGCTACTATTCAAGAACCGGGATATGACCAGAAAACTTCCTATGGCTTTACTATGATCATGCCTGAGAATGACAAGATCTTTTCTTTAGAGTATGAGTACCGCTATTACTGGGTCCCTGGCGTAGAACAGAAATGGAAGAATATCAAGCTAACAGAATATGATAAGGATCTCAATATCGTTAGCTCACAAAATATCGAACCACTTCATAAGACATCGTTCGAGGGACTCCTGTTGAGACAACTAGACCTTCGGATATTTTGTAGGAATTCAAAAGGCGAGATAATAATGTCCGAAACCGATTTGAGGTTGAAAAAAACAGCTCCAACACCTACTTTTCTTTTTAAACCCGACAAACACTTTTATAAATTTTATTGCGGCTTTTCTGCAGACAGCAATTTCTCCTATATTCTTACTGCCACAGGTTCAGGAAAAGACATAAAATATCAAGGTGTGGTATTGAATAGAGAATATAAAGTGATCAACAAATTCGCATTCAAAATGGAGAAAATAGCCAAGACCATTCAAAGCACTCTGCCTTTCTTAAGCAATGCAGGTTCATTTTGCGTTCTATATGCGGTCAGGACAAAAAGGAATAAGGATATCGGATATATTCCATATGCCTATTTTTTAACAGAGATCAATGATAAAGGTGAAGGCATAACTACCCACCTGGATAATCTACCGACTGGACGTATAGACAATATGTCCCTGAGGTCGGAAAACAATATATTACAGTTCACTGCATTCTTGATCAAAAACGAGAATGAAGGCATCAAATCAGTAATAACGGGCCAATTCAATAGCAGAGCGAAAAAGATAACTGATTTGAAAGAGGTAGATCTGACTGTAGACCCTTTCTGGCAATCCTCGAAGGATCCATGGATCAGCAGTTGGGCTACTAATGGGATTGCCTATGGAAACTTATTCAATTCCTACCGCATGGAGAATGGATCAGAAATAGTTGTAATGCAAAATTGCGTTGAAAGAACAATAGAATATTGGAGTGGTAATTCCACTAAATTCAAAACTTTAACCAATGGCTATTTTATCACCGCCATTTGTTTTAGCCCTGACTTGAAGATCAGGTGGCTTCACACTATTCCATTGTCACAGTCCGAAGCATCGAATCGAACCTGGGTAGGACATGTTTCAAATTGGCAAAGAGGAAAAGGCTTGTATATTTTATTCAACGACAATGACAAAAATGTAGATCTTCAGCCAGGGAAAGAGATTCAGAACGCAGCGTTGGATGGAGCATGGGGGGATCATTTAAAAACCTATGTTGTCAAAATCACCGAAGACGGTAAATTTTCACGCTCTCCTGCCGGATCATACCGGGATAAACGCCTCCATTTTGCGCCTGGGGCCAGTAACACTTCATTCGGAAACAAGGTCCTGTTCACTTCTTTAAGCGGTGGAATAGGAAGGCCCCTATCAAGGCCTGCCTTTTTCATATTCAATTAAGAAAAAAGGAGCGCGTGACATTGCTGTCACGCGTTCTCTTTTTTTGCATATAATGCCTTTTCACCACATCAACGGGCTAATACATGCGCAGAATAAGTCTAATGGTTATAGATGGTTATTGATCAACAGAAGGAACTATTTGATATACCTTCCGCATTTGGCCTTTCCGTTTGCGGCTTCGTAAGTGGTAATGTAGCGATTGCAGGAGGTAGCGATAAGCACCAGCGCCAGGAGCGCTAGTAAATGGAGTTTTTTCATAACCGTCCGGTTGGGTTTTAGGGTAAAGGGTAAACCAAACACACTGTCCAGCGTTATGACATTACCTACCCTAAAAACATGCCAAAAAATTCATTTTAGGCTCAAACCCTGACCGGATACAGGCAAAATACCCCAAACACCCTGCTATTTAGCCCCTCCCCTTGTTCCTTGTGTTCTTATATATTATCTTCGCACCCTGCTGATAGCCTATAGAATAGCCGTTTCATTAATCTCCTATACCATGAAATGCTAACACAGGCAACACCTCTTTAATCTTGCAATATTTCAGCATTCTTCTGAGTTATAGCAGAGAAATTCCTATAGGTCTTCCTGTTGATGATATTACAAATAATCGTGATCCGACATTTGAATCATAGCATATGGCACCTGATAACCGGAGTTTTATTGCGCTGAAGAAATTTCTCAAAAAGCCCGTAGATGGAATGAAAACCATCCGGGTGGCTATCGTAGCGGATTCTGCATCCCAGTTCATTCACCAGGCCCTCAAAGGATTTGGCATTTCCGAGGGCATTCATTACGATATTTTCGAGGCCGACTATAACCAGATCGACCTCCAGGTCTTTGACCCGGGCTCTGAACTGTATGAGAGCAAGCCAGATTATGTGATCATACTCCGCAGCTCGGAAAAACTGCTGAAGAAATTCTTTTCTCTCTCCAATGAAGAGAAGGCCCAGTTCGCCGCCAACCAAATAGCGTATGCACAGAACCTTTACCAGCAGATCAACAGCCAGCTCAAGACGCGCGTGATCTTCAACAGCTTCCCTGAGCTGAATGATGGCGTGTTCGGGAATTTCAGCACCAAAACCCCTTCCTCTTTCCTTTACCAACTTAGAAAGATCAATATGGGGCTGATGGACCTGGCACAGGCATCAAAGAATCTCTTCCTCATCGACCTGGCCGCATTGGTGGCACAGAAAGGATATTCCCAGCTCACCGATGCCAAAATGTATATCAGCGCCGATATGGTCTTCAGCATCGATATACTTCCAGACCTGGCAGAGCAGATCCATAAAGTGATCCAGGCCATCGCAGGCAGTTTCAAGAAATGCCTGATCCTGGACCTCGACAATACCACCTGGGGCGGCATCATCGGGGATGATGGCATGGAAGGCATCCAGATCGGGGATCTCGGACTGGGCAAGGCTTTCACAGACCTGCAACTCTGGGCGAAAGAGCTCAAGAAACGCGGTATCATCATCGCCGTTTGCAGTAAGAACACCGAAAGCATCGCCAAAGAGCCCTTCATCAGCCATCCGGATATGAAACTCCGCCTGGAAGATATCGCCGTGTTCGTAGCCAATTGGGAAACCAAAGTGGACAATATCAGGCATATCCAAAGCATTCTCAATATCGGTTTCGACTCCATGGTATTCCTGGACGATAACCCTTTCGAAAGGGAAATGGTGAAACAGCATATCCCCGATATCACCGTTCCCGATCTACCCGAAGACCCCGCAGAATATATGCCCTACCTGCGTACCCTCAACCTCTTTGAGACCGCCAGTTTTACCGAGGAAGATGAGCAACGCACCAAACAATACCAGGAAGAAGCCAACCGGAATATCCTGCAGAAGAGCTTCGCCAATGAAGAGGAATTCCTCGCCAGCCTGGGAATGGAATGTGAGGTGAAACCATTCGACAACTTCACTATTCCCCGCATCGCGCAGCTTTCACAACGCAGCAACCAGTTCAACCTGCGCACAGTACGATACACCGAAGAAGACATCAAACGCATCGCCCAATCGCCCGATCATCTCACCCTCAGCTTTTCGTTGAAAGATATCTACGGCGATTATGGACTGATCGCCTTCGTGATCCTGGAGAAAAAAGAAAACAATACACTTTTTGTAGATAGTTGGATCATGAGCTGCCGTGTGCTGAAAAGAGGCATGGAAGTATTCACCTTGCAAAATATCCTGCAACTGGCACAGGAAGCGGGTTTCAAACTGGTGGCGGGAGAATATCTTCCTACCAAAAAGAACGAGCTTGTAAAAGAACATTACCCCAAACTTGGCTTCAACACTACCAGTGAGAACAACTATTCACTCGAAGTTGACGCTTACCCTAACGATAAAAAAGTATACATCAAAAGAAAATAACACAATATGGAACAGCAACAGATCATGGAACAGTTGAACAAGATTTTTGTGGATGTACTGGATAACGAGGACATCAAATTGACGGAGGCAACCACCGCCAATGATGTGGAAGAATGGGATAGCCTGTATCATATTCAACTGGTAGTGGCCATCGAGAAATATTTCAAAGTGAAATTCACCGCTTCCGAGATCCAGAGCTGGAAGAATGTGGGCGATATGGCCAATGCCGTAAAAAGCAAACTGGCTGCATAGTATCTCTAACCCTTTTAAACCGGATGAATGTTATTCAATTCGATTGAGTTTTTAATATTTTTTGTTTTTGTCACGACCCTTTATTTCGGCCTGCCGCATAAGTTCAGGTGGCTCCTGCTGCTGATCGCGTCCTGCGGATTCTATATGTTCTTCAAACCGGAGTACATCCTGATCCTGGGGTTCACTATCGTGATCGACTATTATGCAGGCATCTGGATCGAATCGGCCAAAACGCCCGCCAAACGGCGGCAATGGCTCATCATGAGCCTGGTGGCCAATATCGGCGTACTGGCTGTGTTCAAATATTACAACTTCATCAACGATAATATCACCGGCCTCTGTAATCTTTTCGGCTATAACAATCATATACCGTACCTGTCCATCATCCTCCCGATAGGATTGAGCTTCCATACCTTCCAGGCCATGAGCTATACCATCGAAGTATATCGTGGCAACCAGAAAGCGGAAAGGCATTTCGGTATCTATTCTTTGTATGTCATGTTCTATCCCCAACTGGTGGCAGGCCCTATCGAAAGGCCACAGAATATGCTCCACCAGTTCTGGGAAAAATATACCTGGGATTATGACCGGGTCATGAGCGGCCTCCGCCTCATGGCCTGGGGCCTCTTCAAAAAAGTGGTGATCGCAGACAGGCTTTCCATTGTGGTGGATGCCATGTATGGCGGCACTTATGGGTATAATACCATTTGGGTATTCATCGGCACTTTCTTCTTTGCCTACCAGATCTACTGCGACTTCTCCGGTTATTCGGATATAGCGCTAGGATCCGCCAGGGTAATGGGTTTCACGCTTATGAAGAACTTCAACTTCCCCTTCCAGGCAAAAACGATCACCGATTACTGGCGCAGATGGCATATCTCATTGTCCACCTGGTTCAACGATTACCTGTATACGCCGCTGGTGATCAATCGTCGCGATTGGGGCAAATGGGCCGTCGTATTCGCGCTTTGCTTCACCTTCTTTATCAGCGGCCTCTGGCACGGCGCAGGTTGGCCCTTCATCATCTGGGGCTTACTGCATGGCATGGCCATGAGCTATGAATTCCTCACCAAAAAATGGAGAAAGAAAACATTCAAGAACCTGCCGCTATGGCTCAACAATGGCCTTAGCCAATTGATCGTTTTCCTTTTCCTGCAGTTTGTTTGGATCTTCTTCAGAGCAGATTCATTCGCCACTGCCTTTCGGGTGATCAAGGGAATTTTCAATTACGAAAGTTTTATCGCACAGTTCCCGACCTTTACAGCCGCCATCCGTTACTCTTTGCTGGTGGGCGTTTTTGTATTGATCAATTTCCTGATCCTGGAGAAATTCTGGAGGAATGAAAAATGGAAAGAAAAGTATGAAGGCAATATCACCCTGCGATACGCAGTATTCGGATATATGTTCCTGTTGTTCATTTTCTTTGGCTCATTCAAGAATGCACAAAGCTTTATTTACTTTCAATTCTAAGCGATCATGAGACCCAAATATGTAATCATAGGTTTGATCTCCCTGGCAGTGATCGCCAGCTTACTGAACTACTGGATGGAGAAAAGATATCAGCACACGATGCTGTACAAAACGCAGTGGATACTTCAAAAAGAGAAACAACAGTACGATTATGTGGTGCTGGGCGCTTCCCATTCCTATGTTGGATTCGATATCGGTG
>JAGIAP010000361.1 GCA_017744805.1 Chitinophagaceae bacterium
AATCAACACCATGCGAATTCAAAAATTAAGGGGATTAACAATTGTTTCTAGGCTTTCGATCTTATAATAACAAGAGAAGTAAAGTCATGATGAAGAAAGATTAAGCTTACGCGCAAACTTATCCTTTATAGGCAAAAATGGGTTTGATAACGCTCCCTTTAGCCTCCATTACCGGCCCAACAATTTCCCGATTATAAGTCTTCGGGCCACCGATTTTAGGACGATACAGAAATCGCAGATTCCTTTTTCACATCTTTTCCAGTTGCCGCAATCGACCTTGATACGATTGCCAATAATTGCGTTTGGTGGTTTCATCGAGATAGGATGCCAATGTTAATTCCTCTACCTTCTCTATTTGGGATAGCATAAGTTGCCTGATTGCATCGAAGGAGGCCCTGGAAATGCTTGCCTGATCGGCCAATACTGAGAACTGCTGCATAATTTTGCCCTGCGCTAGATTTTTGGGCAATAAGCCATCATCTAAGGCGAAATCCTTGTCCTTAATGTGGATCCGGCTGTTAAGCAAGTCATACGCCGGACTTAGGCGGAAATCCCCCATTGGTGTTTCGAGGAGAGAAAAATTCTTGAAATGTGCATCTCCATTTGAAAAGAGATAGTTGAACATGAGCAGTTTCAGCAATTTCGGCGCTTCCACGGGATAAGCCGGGACGTATTTTTGCATGAGGTGGAACAGCTGCAAATAGTTGCCGAGATATTTATAATGTTCTCCGTGTGTTTGAGGCGTACGCCCGGCTAGAGATGCGAAATCTTCCTGCGCGAGTTTCCTATCATTTTCATCGACATCAAAGCGTTTAGTGATATACGCGGGTGCTCCATTCCGGAAGAAGATCAGCGCATTTTCTGCCGTTTCAATTTGATACACCTGCCGCGCAATCTGCATGGTAAGGTGTTCATTCGCGGGCATCTGATCCGGTCGCCGGCCGGCGGCCGGAATTGGTTTCAAGATGTAGCGACCCCGTTCCCCTTCGCTAATCAATCGAAGTTTGTTCTTCTCGAGCAGAACGGAGAATTTTTCTTGTACACCCGAGATGGATATGCGTTTCCTGTTTTCATCAAAGAGTTCGTCCATTGCCGGACTAGTCGCGGGTGAATCATAGGGAAGAAGATGACTGACCTTGCGGCCTTTAAAAACCCTGACGAGTGCCGTCCGACTATAGGTATGGTAGCCAGCGGCCAGCGTACCGGGACAATGTTGAATATCTGGTAAAGGCATGTTTAATCGATTTTAGACACGGTCACCGCACCGATGGTGTCTGTTTGAGCAATCGTCAGCAGTAACCCGAAATAGTCGGTCTTGTCCAGGTGATTAAGTTGGCAAACGACCTGTTTGTTTGACCCTTCTGGCAGCATGTTGTAGAAGAATGGGAATAGGTAACGTGAATGGAAGGGTGAGCCGATCTTTGGCAATGTGAGGCTGATCGGCGGCTTGCTGCTGTCTTCTACCCACGATGCGTTATACTGGAATGTAAACGTACCGTCATCATGTTGTGTTAAGACGCCGGCTCCTTGCCCTTTAAAAAGAATCTTGGCTGCTCTCATGCGTTAATCCTCCTTTTTTAATGATGACCGTTACCTCAAGGCCCAGTGCATCACCGAGCTTTTGGAGTGTTTGCAAGGTTGGATTGCCCTTGCCGCTTTCAAATTGTTTCAAGGTTCTCAATGCTACGCCGGAAAGTTGCGCAAGTGTTTCTTGCGTCACATTTAGTGATTCTCTTCTGGCTTTCACGATGTTCAATATTTCCTTATAGTGCATAATAATACCTTTTTCGTAGTAAATTTATGCATTCTGCGGAAAAATTCATTATAAAGTGTAACAAAAAGCACTTTTTAATTAAAATACGTGTGAAGCACACCCAAATACAGTAAAAAGGGCGCTATACTGCCCTTTTGAAACTTATATTACCCGTTAACTGGATTGTATCTATTACCAGCAAACATTCAATGTCAAGAAATAAAAATTCCACATCGTACTTTGTTCACCAAAAGTGAACAACCAGGCCCTCCAGTCCACTGAAATAGTTCATCTTTCCATACCCTTCTTAAAAGCCACCAATACTCCTTCTTCACTGACTACTCAAAACTATCCAGGTAACTCTCCGTCGTCTTCATGCTGGTATGACCAAGCGACTCCTGGATAAACTCGGTACTGACACCCGATCGCTTCATGATCGTCGAGAAAGTATGCCTGCCCGATTTCCTTTGATCAGGCCCTTTAAAGCGCTGTAAATCAGAGGGTCGCTGGTTCAAGTCCAGCAGGGAGTTGAAAAATAGATGAAAAGATTGCCAGTGGACGCCTTTTGTTTTTACGGAAGCCGGCCATTTACGTTATCAGCTTCTACGGCATGACCACAATTCACTATCTCCTTACGTGATTGTTGGTATTACGTTTGCAGATAAAATATCTATCTCAGGAATTGGTCAGCATTATCTCTACAAAATAGAATTCAGTTTCGCTGACTATAAGCACCTATATTCATTCCATTCAAACTGCTTCAATCTGCTCCTTTATGTATTTGTCATAGATACGCCTGGCTGTGTCAATACATCTTGGATCATCCGTTATAAGCAGGTCGGCATATACTAACAATGGCGGGGCGGTAATCTCCACAACTTGCTCATGCCAAAACTTTTCATAAACAAGCACATTTCCTTTTTTATCAGGAATCAACCCAACAGTCTCAGTTTGAATAGAGGTGAGCTCTGATGTATAGATCGTCAGGGCTCTTGCCTGCAAGTAATTCGTCATTATTTCTCCGGCGGCTTCGCCGCCCCAGGCCATAGAATTATCTATTACATTAATATCCTGCCAATTGTCCTGCATCTCAGTAATTCGAAAAGCCCCCTTGAATAAATCGGGCTTCAATGTTTCCCTGTACCCTGCAATCCATCGATCCAATAATTCCTTTTTGTTCTTAAGAGCAACCTTTCTTTTGGAAAGCGGCAATAGATAGCCGGCTTCCGCTAACCCATCCATAATATACTTGATATTCCCCAAGGCTATGCCTGTTTCCTCTGCTAATTGCCGGTACGTTTTTGTAATAGCATCAGGATTGTTCAACAGGTGAAATACAGCTTTCAGTCCTGTTTTCGTAAAAGCTCTGTTTGTCACAGGCTTTGCTACCTTAACGGGTTTATTACCATCCAGGAAGAGGGTAGTGTGACTAGTATTAATAAAAATATTACCGTTTGCCTCCAGATACGCAATCCCCTTCATACGTAATTGCTCCCTGGCCGGATCGGCGATTTTTTCCGCCACCACTAACAGAGGGAATCGAAGATCTTGGGTTTTCGCAACCTGGGCTACCTGGTAGGCAGACAGTTGCTTTTTATGCTCAACGATAAATTGCATTACCCGGCTTTGAAACACGATCCCATATATCTTATCCTCAGCTTTCCCATAAGTTTGCCAGGTAAATTTCATACCCGTTCTATCCCTTAATACCTTGGCCGCTTGCTCAATTATTTCAACTTCTTTGTTCATAATTAACCTGTTCATTTGAAGTGAACAATCGAAAATAATGAACAAAACAAAGAAAAAGGAAGACTTTTGTTCACATTAAAGCTACTCGTTCACTAATAATGAACATTACTGAATAGTGAACACAATATTTAAACATGTGTTTTTCAGTCTTTTATGAAATAAGGCCAGCGCATTGAATAACAGCCATCTGATTTTGTACTTTCAATTTTCGCATTAGTATTTTTCTTAATTCCGGCTTCTTAATCCGAATAAGCATTGGATATTCGTTTCCCCTGAAACCCAAAAATCCAATATGCCATTCAATTCTTCTACTCATCATCCAGCCGGCAAAATCTCCCTCTTTACACTCATCCCCCCATTCCCCACACTCCTGTACCTCCCCCTTTCCCATTAACAACAATTCAATTTCCTTTGTCTTTTATTTGTTGAAATGTTGCACAAACCCGCCATATCGCTCTACTGGAAATGCCAGTTAATATTCTGGTCCATAGCCGCATTGCAATGGGCTTATATCGGCTATATCGGTACGGGTTTCAGTTGGAAACTGGCGGTCCTTCATTTCGCACTCGACCTTATCATCTACATCGTCCCTTCACACTTATACAGGGATCTATCAAAAAGACTAGGTTGGCACAATCTAAGCCTCCCGAAGCTCCTGGTTCGATTGATCCCTTCCATCATCGTTCTCGGGTTCATTTTCATGGTGCTGACCATTACCAAGAACTATCTTGTCCGCTCCTGGTTCCAGCTCAACTTTACGCAAACCCTCAAAGAAGCATTCGACACGCAATATCTCATCACTTTTATTACTGGCATCCGGCTGATGTCCATCTGGCTACTGGCCTATTATGCCTATCATTACGCACAACGGGAGATCAATGCCGTTAAGGAAACCAGCCGCCTGGAGCTCATGACAAAAGACGCCGCTTTCAATAATCTCTCCACCCAACTCAACCCGCATTTCTTTTTCAATTCTCTCAACAGCATCAAAGCGCTCGTAGTAGAAGATGCCAAAGCCGCCCGTCGGGCCATCGATATCTTATCTGATCTGCTTCGAACTTCTCTTTATTCCGGGCAGGACAATTTAATTTCACTAAAAAAGGAACTGGCACTTGTTGAAGATTATCTCGAGTTGGAAAAGATAAGATTTGAGGAAAATCTGCAAATAACCATTCAGGCAGTTGAAAACCTCATGAACAAGCAGGTACTGAGACTCAGCATCCAAACTCTGGTAGAAAATGCCATCAAACATGGGATCAGTCAATTGCCACAAGGAGGATCCATAAAAATAGATGTGAGCCAAAACGAGGATCAGATAATTATTACTGTAGAAAATTCAGGAAAGCTCAACCAACCACAACAAAAAGGAATCGGCCTCGGAAATCTACAAGAAAGACTCCAGCTACAGTATAATAACAAGGCCTCTTTCCGGCTGCTGCAAGAAACCCCCAATACCGTCATTGCAATTATTAAAACGCCGGTCATATGAGAGCCCTGAAAGCAATAATTGTAGACGATGAACGACTGGCCCGGGAAGAGATCAAAAGACATCTGACCGCGCATCCCACCATAGATATCGCCGGCGAAGCCTCCAATATCACAGATGCCGCAGCATTGATCCACCAATTTCGACCTGATCTCATCTTCCTGGATGTGCAAATGGGCGGCGGATCCGGATTCGATCTACTGGAATCCCTGAACATCATTCCACACGTGATATTCACAACTGCATTCGATCGATATGCCGTTCAGGCATTTGAAGTAGATGCGGTGGATTATCTCGTAAAACCTATAAGAGAAGAGCGTTTTGCAAAAGCCATCGAAAGGATCAAATCAAGAATACTCTCAGAAGATAAACCACCCAATCCACAACAAACTCTTTTTGTAAGGGAAGGAAATCGATGTCATTTTATCAACACCCACCAGATCTCCTGGATCGAATCAAATCGCAATTATGCCCGACTTTATTTCAATGAGAAAAAAGTACTGATCAAACGCTCGCTGAACCAATTGAAAAAAATACTGGATCCTTTATTGTTCGTACGCGTAAACCGGACCGCCCTCGTCAATATCAATTTTATCACACAAATAAAGCCATTACCCGATGGCAGACTGGATGTTAGCCTGCAAAACGGCCAAACCTTTACAGTTTCGGCCCGGCAATCATCCGCACTCAAAAACAGAAGCATTCTTAAATAATTTTTTATGAGATCAATAATCTCCCTGGCATTACCATGCCTGTTACTTTCTGCTATCGCGAAAGCTCAGGATGTAACTGTAACGTCTGTAAAAGCCGACAGTAACTATATCGTTCAGGATAGCATCCTCGTCCCAACAAGAGATGGCACCTATATTTCAGCCCTGATGGTGCGCAAAGCTCACGTGAGCCAGCCGCTCCC
>JAGIAP010000362.1 GCA_017744805.1 Chitinophagaceae bacterium
AGATATTACTGGATTACTACAATACCTGGAAGTTCAAGCATCCCAATGTGAACGACTTCATCCGTGTGGCAGAAAAAGCCAGCGATATCCAACTCGACTGGTACCGCGAATATTTCGTGAATACCACCAAGACCATCAATTATGCGATCGAGAATCCGGAGAATGAAGGCAACAAAACAAAGATCAAATTGAAGCGTATCGGGTATTTCCCCATGCCGATCGATCTGATGGTGACCTTCAAGGATGGCAGCAAACAGCTCATCTATATTCCTCTCGACCTCATGTTTGGAAGCAAGACGAATGAGTATCCCAATGTAACGTTCACAAAAGCGGAATCCTGGAAATGGGCTAACTCCACTTATGAATTGGTGATCGATAAGCCATTGATGCAACTCAAGTCGATAGAGATCGATCCTTCCCAAAGGTTGGCCGATATCAACAGAGCTGATAATAAAATGGAATTCAACTGGTAATTGCCGTTGATCCCTAAGGAAAGGCCGGTAACGAGATCGTTGCCGGCTTTTTTGTTGTTGTAAGGTTGGTAGGGAAGATATTTCTTCCGTATGATCCGCCTTGCCCTGATACTTGTATTTCCTTTAGCCATCTTAGCTTCCTGTAGTAGGCATGCCAACGGTTGCCAGGGATGTGCCTGTTCTGATCTATGAGCTTTCCCTGGTGAAAGAGGCTACTTATTATCACGATTACAAAGACGGAAATGGATTAGTGAAAACCAAAACTATGACCTATCAATATGAATTCGACAGCAAGCAGAACCTGGCGAAGATGGATTGCTACTGTAACGGTGTCAAACAAACGGAGATCCTCTTCACGTGGGAAGAGATTCCCTGGCCATGATGAATGTATAAAAATAGAACAGACCGCCCTTTTGGACGGCCTGTTCCGGTTAAAGATAAGGTAAGGTTAATGATCTGTGTTCCCAGGTTTCTTGCACAGAAAAAGATGTACGATCAGCATTGCTGATCAATAATATATGATGACTATACTATTATAGCATCTGAAAGGTTAACAAAGGTAAACGGATGATGAAGCTTTTGCAATACCACTTTGTGGTAAGCTTACCGGCCAAAGAATTTGTTGATGGCCTCAACACGATTGTTCACATGCAGCTTCTCGTAAATATGATACACATGCTTGCGGACTGTTTCCTGGCTGATGAACAAACTGGCGGCGATCTCTTTGTACAGCATGCCTTTTGCCAGTAATTCAAGTATTTCTTTTTCCCTGTTCGACAGAACGCTTAGTGAAGACGATTCGGGAATGGCAGTATTGGGTTGTTTCTGTTGAAATGCGGCTACAACTTTTCTGGCGATCTGACTGCTCATAGGAGCGCCACCTTCCTGTAACTCACGGATCGCTTCCAGTAATTTATGTGGCGCAGTCTTTTTCAATATATAACCACTTGCACCAGCGCTCAATGCTTCAAAAATCTTCTCATCGTCCTCATACACAGTACACATCATGAAGAGAATGTCTTTGTATTCAGACTTCAGTTGACGTACACAATCTATGCCATTTTCACCTTCGCCAAGGTTTATATCCATCAACACAATGTCTGGCTTCAGTTTAGGTATCTGATCCATGGCTTCTGCGGCGGAGCCCACACTTCCGACCAAACGATACCCTTCAGACATGAGAATGATCTGTTCGAGGGCGGATCGGATATCCTTATTATCGTCAACGATACAAATTGTAATGTCCATTCAGCAAATTTCAAGCTTTTCGATACACATTGAATACCACTTTGTGGTAGTTTTTCGATGGGTGGAAATGGACTGTTGCGGAATTTACACAGGTACGTATAACAGGTATTTTTCTTTGAAATACTCTTCCCGGAAGATCTCATGTACTTCCATAATGCGTGGTTTACAACCACTTTCAGCAATTTCAACAGTGAGGTCGCCCCCTTTCAGACAGATCAGTCCGGGCTTTTGCTCCTGGTGGGGCTGTGCTTTCTTCAACAATGGCTTACTCCAGGTCCAGAGCTCTTTCAGCGGTGCCACCGCTCTTGATACGATGAAATCGAACTTGCGGTTCTTCAATTCTTCCATCCGCGAATGCTGGACTGTTACATTCTGCAAGCCAATGGCCTCAGCAACCGCCTGAACCACTTTTATCTTTTTACCGATACTGTCTACCAGGTGGAATTTCACTTCAGGAAAGAAAATGGCCAGGGGAATGCCGGGAAAACCGCCACCGGTGCCAAGGTCACCGATATGCATGCCTGGCTGGAACTCAAATGCAGCAGCAATGGCCAATGAATGCAACACATGCTTTTCATACAGCATATCCATATCCTTGCGGGAGATCACATTGATCTTCTCATTCCATTCCGTATACAATCCTTCCAATGCTGCCAGTTGCTGCAGTTGCTTTTCGTTGAAATCACCAAAATATTGGGTGATCAGTTCCAGGTTTTTTTTGGCTTCTTCCATAATGCAGGAGCAAAGATGCAATAATAAATGAACATCCAGATATCCAGTAACCACCACCAGGTGAAGAGATCCTTCTCATTCAGTTTGATCATGGCCTTGTAATACACGACACCTTGTGTGATGGCGCGAAGGGCAAAGATGCCAAGGGCCAGGCGCCAGTCGAAGAATATCAGTGAGAGTATGAATAAAGGATAAAAAAGAAAATGCGACATCGAATACAATCCCAGCAGGAATTTATGCTTTGGCTTGTAAAACTTGCCGGTGCTGAAATGCCTGTTCTTCTGGATGAGCCAGTGTTTGAAGGTTTTCTTCGGCTCAGACAGCGTAACAGCTTCCTGATCCAGCACGATGGCGGTATTGGTGGCCGTTGCCACTTTGTTGATGAAGAGATCATCATCCCCGCCCGGAACATGGTTCAGGGCTGAGAAGCCTTTATTGGCAAAGAACAGGCCTTTCTTGTAGGAGAGGTTCCTGCCCACACCCATATAAGGCATGCCTGATAATGCAAATGAAAAATATTGCAGGGCAGAATGGAAGGTCTCGAACCTGATCAGCTTGTTCAATAGCCCCGGACGTTTGTAATAAGCGCCATATCCGAGAACGATCTCGATACCGGGCGCATAGGCATCCTGCATTTTCTGTACCCAGAACTCTGAGGCAGGAACACAATCGGCATCCGTCAACAGGATGATCTCATGCTTCGCTTCCTTGATGCCTATGGAGAGTGGGTATTTTTTGCCGGGAATGCCTTTTGCCTCCTGTGAGAGGTTCACCGCATTGAGGCTTTTGAAGGTTTTCCTGAATTCTTCCAGGAGGAATCTCGTTTCATCCTGACTGTTATGATTCACTACTATCACTTCATGAGTGGAGCTATAGGTTTGAACCAGTACACCGGGTAAGTTACGGGCCAGGTTACCCGCTTCATCGCGTGCGCAGATAATGATGGAAACCGGGTGCTGTTGCGTCTTTTCACGCACAGGCGGCTGGTACCAGGCCACTCTGCGGAACAGGAGCCAGTAGTACATCAATTGAACGAAAGCAACTACGCAAAAGGCACAGAATAGTATCAACCACCAATCTATGCTCTTCAACAATGATTCCATGAAGGTTGCAATTTAGGGTCCAATGCAAAGGAAAATAATGCGCGAAAATAAGAAGGTAACACCTGAAAGCAATACATATTAGCTTCCACAGTTGTTGAAAAATAAAGATTTTTATAATGTGTGTAATTTGATGGTAATCACCATGGCAGGGGCTCACTACCCTGCAAACAGCCTGTAATCCGTATCTTGCAGCCCGATTTATCAAAATATATGGCGAGTTTACAATTTCAGTTACAGGCTACAGACGGGCATTCTGCAGCCAGGGCAGGGACCATCAGCACCGATCACGGGGAGATCCTTACACCCATCTTCATGCCCGTTGGCACCGTGGGCAGCGTAAAAGCAGTGAGCCAGCAACAATTGAAAAATGATGTGCAGGCACAGATCATTTTGGGAAATACCTATCATCTCTATCTCCGCCCGGGACTGGATACCCTGGAGAAAGCAGGTGGTTTACATAAGTTCAACGGGTGGGACAGGCCCATTCTTACCGACAGTGGCGGGTACCAGGTGTTCTCCCTGGCTTCCAGTCGCAAGATCACCGAAGAAGGTGTAGTGTTCCAGAGCCATATCGACGGATCCAGGCATCTTTTCACCCCGGAAAAAGTGATGGATATCCAACGCAGTATCGGTGGGGATATCATCATGGCATTTGATGAATGCCCACCCTATCCCAGTGAATACAAATACGCAGAGAAGAGCATGCACCTGACGCACAGGTGGCTCGACAGGTGCTTTGAGCGATTCGATAGCACTCCTGACAGGTACGGATATACGCAGAATCTTTTCCCCATAGTACAGGGCAGCACCTATGCCGATCTCCGCAAAGCGAGCTGTGAATACATCGCTTCCAAAAATGCCGTAGGCAATGCCATCGGCGGTTTAAGCGTAGGCGAGCCGGACAATATGATGTACGAGTTCACACAGCTCTGCTGCGAGAACCTGCCGGCAGATAAACCCCGCTACCTGATGGGCGTGGGTACCCCCTGGAATATCCTCGAATGCATCGCGCTGGGGGTGGATATGTTCGATTGCGTTATGCCCACGCGGAATGGTCGCAATGCCATGCTCTTTACCTCTAAAGGAGTGATCAATATCGATAACAAGAAATGGGAGCACGATTATTCGCCCCTGGATGATGGCATCGACAGCGATATCAGCAACTATTACAGCAAGGCCTATCTCCGTCACCTGATGAAGGCGAAGGAGATCCTCGGGCTCACCATCGCCAGTGTCCATAACCTGGCCTTCTATCTCTGGCTGGTAGGAGAGGCAAGGAAACATATCCTGGCCGGGGATTTCATCAGTTGGAAGAATGAGCAGGTGGCCATCCTGCAACAGAGATTATGATCACGGAAAACTAACCTTATTTGCAATAGTTTTAGGAACCCAGGGCTCTGAGGATCACAGTTTTTCTGCTACATTTGCCCGGCCGCCGCTCAAAGGCTAAGTATGAAAAAAATCGACTGGTACATTATAAAGAAATTCCTCACCACTACCGTCTTCATGGTATTGATCTTCTGCGTGATCGCTGTAGTGATCGATACCAGTGAGAAGGCAGACGATTTTGTGAAGAGCGGCCTCAGCTCCTGGGAGATCATTACCAAATATTATGTAGGCTTTGTTCCCTTCATTATCAATATGATCTTCCCCCTGATGGTGTTCATCTCCGTGATCTTCTTCACGTCCAAGATGGCCGCCAGGTCTGAGATCATCGCCATGCTGGCTGGAGGGATCCGTTACAACAGGGTGCTAGCGCCATTCATGGCGGCAGCGCTTTTTCTCGGCGGCTTCTTCTGGGTAGCCACCCAGTTCTGGATCCCCAAGGCCAATGCCATCCGCGGCGATTTCCAATCTACCTATATCGATAGCAAGAGCTCCTACGAACAAGGCGAGCTGGCCAAAAAAGGCAATAATTATTACCTGACGGTAGACTCCGTAACCTTTGCGGGTTTCCGGGATTACAGCAATGAAAGGCAGATGGCCACCGGAGGTTTTTTCATGGACCGTATCAAGGGTACGAAACTGGTGTATAATCTGCGCGCAGACTATATCCGCTGGGACACAGCAAAGAAAAGCTGGATGGCGGAGAATGTGGTGGAAAGGCATATCGACGGCATCCAGGAAACGATCAAGCTGACCGATACCCTGAAACTGAAACTGAATGTAAAGCCCACAGAGATCAAGCCGGATAAGTATCTGAAAGATAAGATGAGCACGGCCCAGCTTTCGGCTTTCATAGAGGCCGAATCCAAGCGGGGCACCGAAGGATTGAACGATTTCAAAGTTGAAAGATATCGCCGGGACGCAACGCCTTTCTCCGTACTGGTGC
>JAGIAP010000363.1 GCA_017744805.1 Chitinophagaceae bacterium
GGTTGGTATCAACTACACAGACAAATGGGGAAGCAAGCTGGACGTAACCGCCAGTTACTTCTTCTCACAGGGGAATACCCGCTCAGAACAATCCAGCGCCAGAACAACTTTCCAACAGGATACCGTTCTCCGTCAGATTGAAAATGCCTTCTCGAACAATAAGAATCAAAACCATCGTCTCAATCTGCGCATGGAATATTATATCGATTCCATGAACTCCCTGTTGTTCACTTCCAACGGTACTTTGCAACATTCTACCTCCGAATCCCTGGACACTTTCACTACTTTCAAATCTGTGAAAAGCGCTCCGGAATACAAGTATATCGTAGGCCGCAATGAGAACAATAATGAGCGCGACGGGCTTAGCCTGAACAGCTACCTGCTTTATCGCAGGAAGTTCAAAAAGCTTGGGAGGACACTCACCCTCGGATGGAACAATGCCCTCAACAGAAGTGATGGTGATGGAAGATCGAATGCTCCTTTCATTTATTATAAGTCAGACGGAACACTTGATCAGATCATTCCCCAGGATATCATCAGCAATCAGAAAACAAGATCGAATAACAATCAATACAGCGTCTCCTACACTGAGCCGATCGGAAAGAACAAATTGCTGGAGCTGAACTATGCCTTCCAGGATAATCATAGTACCTCCGATGCAAAATCTTTCAGCTACAATGAGCTCTCGGGAAAATATGATTCCGTGAACACTTCGCTGACCAATTATTTTGAGAACGATTATAATATCCACCGTGGTGGTGCCAATTTCAGGATGCAATGGACAAAGGCCAGTGTGCAGGTAGGTGGTGCCTTTCAATACTCTGAACTGGAGAGCAAAAGCCAGCGTTTCCTGAAGGGCAAGGACACTACCCTGCTGGTGTCGCAATCCCAGATCAATTTTGCGCCAACTGCCAACCTGAACTATCAGTTCTCCAAAACGCAGAACCTGCGTATCAACTATCGTGGAAGGACCAATCAACCTAACAGTAACCAGTTGCAGGATGTGCCCGATCTGAGTAACAGGCTTCAGATCCGCAACGGTAACCCTTCTTTGAAACAGGAGTATAGCAATAATCTGTCGGCCAATTACTCTTCCTTCAATATTCAGAACTTCCAGTATGTGAATGCGAACCTGCAGTTCTCCAATACAGGCAATAAGATCGTGAACAGCATCGATAATGTACCCTCCGGCATCCTGGAAGCGGATTCTCTTGGAAAGGGCGCGCAGTATATCGTTCCCGTGAACATGAATGGTTCTTACAACACATCGGCCAATATTACCTTCGGCTTCCCGCTGAAAGGAAAGTTCAAAGGCAGCAATATCAGCATCAATACCAGCGGATCATACAACAAGGATGGAAGTATCGTTTACAAAGTGAAGAACTTCACCAAAACACTTTCCGTTACACAGGGCGCTGGCATCAACCTGAGTTATAAAGACAATCTCCTGCTGGGCTTGAATGCCAATGTCACCTATAACAATGTCAGCTATTCTGCCAGTCGCGCATTGGCAACGGATCAGAAATATTTCACACAGACCTATTCTGCTGATATCAGTTATACATTCTTCAAGAGCCTGGTATTTTCTACCGACTTCGATTACCTGATCAATTCAGGAAGAACCGATGGCTTCAATCAAAGCATTCCGTTACTCAATAGCAGCCTGGCTTTGCAGGTTTTCAAAAAGAAGAATGGAGAGCTCAAATTGTCTGTATTCGATCTGTTGAACCAGAACCAGAGCATCAGCAGATCTGTAGGAGATAACTATATCCAGGATACGCGGACGGTGGTGTTGAAAAGATATTTCATGCTCAGCTTTATGTTCAACCTGAATAAGGCGGGTGATAACAGGCAGCGTCCTGCAGGCATGCCAGGTATGCCAAGGAATATCGAAAGGCAAATGCGTAATATGGAACGCACAGGTACCAATTAATTCTTACCAAAATAAAAGTCCCGGCCTTTTGGGCCGGGACCAGCACATACAATGTGGTTTCAGAGGTAAGTGCTTATAGTTATAGAGGAACTATCTCCTCTTGGCATAGCCAGGGCTCGATATCGGCGATTGGCCGACCATCAACACGGTAACGATACTTCTGAGGAAACCTAAGAGATTGAATGTGGGTTTGTAAATTCCGCTGTAGACTTTCGTACGGTGGACGTCGTAGTACATAGTCTTCTTTTTCATTGATATTGGTTTAGGATAAAAAAACTGGGAGTACTTATACTTCAACGAGTGTTTGTAGAAATTATTGTATGCCGGGATATAGTATTTTTCCTATTGGACAGGGAAAAAGGTATTACTATTTTTCCGGCAAATCCCAAGCCCATGAAAAGAGTACCCTTACTGTTACTCTTTATGGTAACAACCATGATGTCAATGGCGCAGGGAGTTTTCAACAATCAGACCAATGCTGCCCTGCAGAAAGTGATTGAAGACTACCCTAACCGCTTCAAAAATATCAAAGGCGACCTGCTCAAAGAGAACAGCGGCTCCGCCGATTACAGATCCAAGGTACAGATCCCCGGATCTCTCAATTGTGTGATATCACAGGCAAGTCAGCCCGCTACCGTCACCAACTGGAAATGCTCCGTTTTCGTCACTTCAGAATACGATAAGGCGCGACAGAAATTCCAGGAGCTCTATGATCAGATCAGCAATACCATCATCCGCATCAAAGGGCAAAAGCCTTTCATTCTTAACGGATCCTACACAACGCCCGACCAGGAGAATAAAACCACGGCCATCCGCTTCCAGATGACCCCTGCCCCGGAATGTGTTCAGAACCTCAGGGTAGAAATAAGCATGTGCTACAATGAAGACTGGGAAGTGATCCTCAGTGTGAATGACCAGTTGATTTATTAACTTTCATTAACATTAAAGCAAGACTGGTTAACCTGTTTTGGAAACATCCGGGAATACTTTCGTTGGTAATAACCCACGAACAGAACTGGTATGAAAAAAATAGTTTACCTGCTTGTTTTTATCGCCCTCCCCTCCCTCCTGTTAGCCCAGAAAAATGGAATGGTAAAAGGAGTATTATTTGATTCGGTGAGAAATCAACCCATCGCCTCCGCCACCATTTCTCTCCTGCTGCAGAAAGACTCCTCCCTGCAAAGCTTTGCCATGTCTGATGATCAGGGCAGGTTTCAGTTCGAAAAACTCTCTCATGGCAAGTACAGGCTGATGATCACCCATGTGAATTATCACAATAAGAATCAGCTCTTCTCCATAGGCGACTCCACCCAGCAAAAGGATTTCGGGAAGATCTATCTGGCCGATCTTTCTCAAACCTTGCAAGAAGTGGTGGTAACGGCTGAAGCCCCTCCCATAACGATGGTTGGCGATACGGTTCAGTACAATGCCGGCTCTTTCAAAGTGGCCCCCAATTCCAGTGTGGAACAACTGCTGAAAAAACTACCAGGTGTAAAAGTGGACAAAGATGGTAGCATCACCGCCCAGGGCGAGAAGGTGAAGAAAGTGTTGGTAGATGGAAAGGAGTTCTTTGGCAATGACCCTAAGATAGCCACCCGCAATCTTCCTGCCGATGCTGTAGACAAGGTTCAGGTGTTCGATAAATTGAGTGAACAGGCACAATTGACGGGCTTTGATGATGGCAGCAGCCAGAAGACCGTCAACCTGAAGCTCAAGAAAGACAGGAACAAAGGCATGTTCGGGAGAGTGTCCGCCGGAGGAGGTACCAATGACAGGTTTGAAGGGAAATTGAATATGAACACATTTCAGGGTAACAGGCGGATCTCTTTGATAGGGAATACCAACAATACCAATAATGATGCGTTCTCTTTCAACGATATCATGTCCATGACAGGGGCTAAGAATATCAGTGCAGGTGGTGGCCTCACCATGGTAACCCTCGACGCCAGTCAGATAAAGGGAACGGGGAATGGGGATATCCGCACCATCTGGGGTGGTGGCGTGAATTACAATGATATGATGGGAAAGGCGGATATATCGGGTAATTATTCATACAATCATTACAATCCTAAAACAGCTTCCGACATCAACCGGAATAATTTTTTAGGCGATAGCAGCTGGTTGTATAAGCAATCGGCAGTTACAGACAATATCAATAATGGGCATCGCCTGAACCTGATAGCGGATATTCCCCTCGATTCTTTTCATTCGATCCGGATCGCACCTTCCATCAACACACAGGATACACGCAACAATATATCCCGCGATTACCAGACAATGCTCAATGATGGAAAGCTGGTGAACGATGGTTCCAACAGGAGCTCCGATCATACAACAGGGTATACATTCCGGAATGAGCTTCTTTTCCGGAAGAAGTTCAGGAAGCAGGGCCGTACCTTCTCAGTGAACCTCAGCACCAATCTCAATGCGGGCGATGGCAGGGGAACTTTACAATCCATCACCTCTTTCTACAAACCAGCGGGCAACCTGACGGGGAAGGACACTATCAATCAGCGTAACGAGCAATCTTCCAATCTGCGTAACTACGAAGCCCGAGCCGTGTACACCGAGCCCATCTTCCGGAGGTCTTTGCTGGAATTCAGTGCAGGCAATAGTTATCAAAAGGCGGAGTCACAGAAAACGACCTGGGATATCGACAAAATAAGTAAGCAGGAGCAACTGAATGAGCATTATTCAAGCGATTATTCCAGTTCCTATGGTACCACCAATGCCGGGCTGCGGTTTCGCACCAAAGGAAAAAAATACGAGTACTCGCTGGGGGGAACCTGGCAAAGAGCTTACCTGAGTGGAACCATCACGGCCGGTGTGAAGGATTCAGTATTGAATAAGACTTTTTACAATGTACTTCCGAATGCCAGCTTCAAATATTCATTTAAGCAGATGCATGTTTTGAACCTGATGTATCGCGGTAGTACCAATCAACCTTCGGCCAGTCAGTTGCAACCTGTACCGGATAATAGCGACCCATTGAATATCCGGCTTGGGAACCCGGATCTGAAACAGGAATTCAATCATATGCTTGTGATGAATTTGAATTTGGTCAATCCCTATGAAGGGAGAAGCCTGTTCGTGAATATGGTTGCACAGCTCACCAATAACAAGATCGTGGATGGTGATTCATTGACAGACAGCGGTACCCGCATCACCAGGCCTGTGAATGCCAATGGGGTATATAATCTTACCGGTAGTATCAATGCCGGCCTGCCTTTGAGCTTTCTCAAGGGAACTCTGAACTTCGGCTCTGTTTTAAACTATAACAGCAGCAAGCAGTTGCTCAACAACAAGGAGAACCAGGTAAAGAGGCTTACTGTTGGTCCTTCACTCCGCGTGGACCTGGCATTGACGGACAAGCTCGATTTCATTGTTGGGGCCTCAGTGAATTATAACGACGTTCATTATGCGCTGAGTCCAGAGTTGAACAACAAGTATTTCAGTCAGACCTATGAATCAGAGCTAAGCTGGTCATTACCGAAGGATTTCTTTTTTTCAACCGATTTCAGTTATATGATCAATAACAGGTTGGCGGAGGGATACAATCTGCGTGTGCCGTTGTGGAATGCATCCGTGAGTAAACAGTTGTTGAAAAATAAGCGGGGTGAGATCAAATTGTCGGCATATGACCTATTGGACCAGAACGTAGATGTATCCAGGAATGCCACTCGTAATTACGTGGAGGACGTAAGATCTACGGTATTGAAAAGGTATTTTCTGCTAACGTTCACCTATAACCTGAAAAGTATGGGCGGCCCTGCTGCCGGCGGGGTGCAGGTGCGCAGTATTAATCGTTAACAGAGTAGATGATTTTGGCATTTGAGCGGATCGCGTTGTAATGACGCGATCCGCCATCGTATTTTTTCGAAAAGAGGATGGTATATTCTGCGGAAGTATTGATAAGAATCATGAATGTTGAAATATTTTGT
>JAGIAP010000364.1 GCA_017744805.1 Chitinophagaceae bacterium
GGAATACAGGATGGTAGCATCTTTCCTGGGATCACTCGCTTCATACGCATCTACCAGGTTCTGACTGGGCACATTGAATCCCCAGCCAAGGTCCCATTCCCCGGAACCACGAACGCCCTGTACCTGGTTATGGTTATTACCCAGGTTCACGGAACCATTGGTGTTCACATACATCTGGATCTCGAACAAAGATTCTCTCGAATTCTCACCTTCTTCCTTGAACAATCGATAGTAAGGAGAGATCAGTTCATATTTGTTGGAAGTGATCACCTCTTCCGCTTTGGCGAGTGCGCCTGCCCAGTTCTGTCGATAAAGCAATGTTTTTGCCTTCAATCCATTGGCAGCTCCTTTAGTGGCTCTTCCGATGAATCTGTCGGGCCATTCGGGAGGAAGATTAGCGCTGGCAAAATCAAGGTCTTTATCTATCAGGTCGTAGATCTGGGAGATATTGTCTACTTTTTCCCTGTTCACATCCGTGATGGCCTGCACTTTGAAATCGATGAGTGGCACACGGCCAAAATCTCTCACCAAGTCAAAGTAAACAAGTGCGCGCATGAACATGGCTTCCGCCTTGTTCTGAAGGCTCGGCACATCCGTGAGTTTGGCAGAATCCACGGCATGGATCACATCATTGCAGAGGGTGATGAAAAAGAAGCGATCATCCCAATAAGAAGTTGCCTGGCCCTGGGTTGGATCATATTGAAAATTGTCGAAGATGGACGTGATGAAGCTGGCATCCCCGGTGGTACTGCCTTTGAGGGCATCGTCTGAACGGATATTCTTGAAGCCGAGAGAGGCGAAGCCACTGATACCATCGCGACGTAGCTCTCCATACAGGGCAAACACTTTTCCTTCCACACCGCCCTGAACGATATCATCCTCTGTGGCCACGCCCAGTGGCTTCCTGTCGAGGAATTTTGAACAACCTGTTGATCCGGCAATGATCAGCAGCGCCGGCAACAAAGCGTTTATCCATTTATTATTGAGTCTCATGATTGTAGTTTTTTAGAATGTTGCATTGAAACCAAAAGAGAAAATGGCGGGCAGCGGATAGGAACCTCTATCCACCCCAAATTCAACGGCCGATCCTCCGAACTCAGGAGAAAAACCTGAATTGTGCTTGAATGTTTTCAGGTTTTGCGCATTCAGGAAAACACGAAGCGACCTGATCAGGGCTCTTTTATCTTTTAATGGCACATTGTAAGCCAGACTTATATTGCGGATACGTAAATAACTTCCATCCTCGATCATGTAATTGGATGGAAGTCTATTGATGGGACGCAGATCATTCACCTGGGGCTCCCAGTTTGATGTACCAGCGCCATGCCACCTGTTGAGCCTCTCTTCCCGGTAATTGAACACAGCGAAGGTGTTGCCATTGCCCCAATCCCTGTAGATCTCATTGCCATATACACCCTGAAAATCTATCCCCAGTTCGAAGCCTTTGTAATCCGCATTGAGAGAAAAGCCATAGAGGAAATCCGGCGTGGGATTCCCGATCAGGACCCTATCATTCACGTCCACTTTTCCATCAGGGCCCGTAGGCTTACCGTTCGCATCAGGGGGGCCGGCAATGTCTTTGTATTTGAAGTCTCCGGGTCCGTATTCACCCAGGGATGAGGCATTGGGCGACGCAAGTTTGTCTGCATAAGATTGGTAAATCCCATCCACTACATATCCAAAAAAATAGCCGATAGGATAGCCAGCTTCAGTAATGGAATTACCAGAAACGATCTTGAAACCAGGCTTATACACGGACAGCACCTTGTTATTGAGCGTAGTGATATTGCCACTGATCGAATAGCCGATGCCGTTAGAGAGCTTGTCTGTCCAGGTGGCAGAGGCTTCGATACCCTTGTTACTGATCTCCCCGGCATTGGTGATACCGGACGGGAGCCCGTTCAAAGGCGGATAGTTGGTGAGCAATTGTTTGGTGAACTTATTGAAATAAGCTGCTTCCACACGAAGCCTGTTCTTCAAGGTAGCCAGTTCAAATCCGGCTTCCACGGAACGTACTTTTTCCCATTGCAGATTGGGATCGGCAAAATATGCAGGAAGGAAGGCTGTAACGATATTATTGCCAAATGGTGCACCAGCTCCGTTGATCAACTGAGGCAGGTAGGCGTAATGGATTTCCGTAAATTGGTTACCCAGCACGCCCCAGCTAGCTTTGATCTTGAGATAATCCAGGAATGACTGGCGTTCCATGAATTTCTCACGACTCATTTCCCAGGCAGCACCAACGGCCACAAAATTCTGGAACCTGTTGTCAGGGGAGATATCGGAAGAGCCATCCCTTCTGAAAGAGAAATTGAGCATATACTTGCCCTGGTAATTGTAGAGGGCGCGGAACAAAGAGGAGATGCTGGCAGCTTCCCATTCAAGTGGCTTGGGGTTACCGAATACATCGTTCTCCGATGCGATACCAGATATCTTGGTCTCGGGATCTCCATAGAAATTATCTACATACCAGAAACGCTTGTTCCTTGGAATGTTCAGTCCTCCTGCACGCTGGGTAACAGACCCATTCGTTTCCTGGTAGCTGCTGAAATAAGTGGTGAAACCACCCAGGGCTGTAATGCTATGGTCACCCAGGTTCTTTTTCCAGGAAAGGATATAATCTTGCTGGAACTTGGAGAAGTTGTTATTCTTCTGATATACTTTGGTGGTATTGTATCCGTTCTGGAAAGACACTGCGTCCAGGTCAGCAGAATATACATTGATGATGGGCGTATACCTGCGCTCGTCATTGAAGCCAAGGTCCATATAATAGGTGGCTTTGAAATTGAAATCGCGAAGGAAGGTTACATCGGCCGTTACGCTTCCGATGGCGCGGTATTCGCGTTGGAGGTCGGTATTCTTTTTTTCTTCCACCAGCATCAGGGGATTGGCCACCTGCGGCCCGCCGATCTCGTCCGGCAGCCTGTTGAACATAGACCTTTCGGTATTGTACGCGGTTACTATTGGAGTGGCATTGATAGCTGCAATAAAATCGCTGGTGGGAGGAGGTGTGGCGCGATAACCGTTCAGGTTGAAGCTAAGCTTGATCGCTTTGTTCAGGCGCAACTCATCACTCACGCTCAGCAGGATCTTGTCCAGGTTCTCATACTTGATCAGGCCCTGCTCCTTGATATAACCCACACTGAAATAGAATTTATTCTTGTCTGTGCCCGTAGAGAGGCTCAGGTTATTATTACTGATGATCGCATTCTTCTTTGAAATAAGATCCACCCAGTTGGAGTTGCCATTGTATTTGTCGTAATAAGCAAATGGAGTATTGCCTTCATTGATCCTTTGCTCATCGTAAAGTGTTTTGAACCCTGTGGCATCGGTCATCTTTATTTTGTCTGTGATCCTTTTCATACCGATGCTGGAATTCAGTCCAATGGTCAACTGACCTGCCTTCCCTTTTTTGGTGGTAACGATGATCACCCCGTTGGCGCCGCGTACCCCGAAGATGGCAAGAGAGGAAGGATCTTTCAGTATCTCGATAGATTCGATATCGGAGGGATTCAGGAAATTGATATTGTCGTTGAACAGACCATCCACCACATACAACGGCTTGGTTTGCGAGCGGCTGATAGTTCCGCGGATGCGGATATCGGGCTCTTGTCCAGGTAAACCGGTACTAATGATGCTCACGCCGGAAACCTTACCCTGTAAGGAAGACAGCGGATTGGTATTAGGTTTGTCTGCCACTTCCTTTCCGGCCACTTTGGCGATGGTTCCGGTGATATCCCTTTTCTGGGCAGTACCATACCCGATCACTACTACCTGTTCCAGTTGTGTATTGTTGGGTTGCAGCACGATATTGATCTCCGTTCTTCCGTTTACCTGCACTTCCTGTGTGAGGTAACTGATGCTTGAGATCACCAGCACGGCATCATTGGGCACTTCAATGGAGTATCGCCCGTCGGCATCGGTGGAAGTACCGGCATTGCTGCCTTTCACCCTGATGGAAACGGCAGCCAGTGGCTCTCCCGCCGTATTGGTAATGCGGCCCTTTACCACTGTTTGATCGATGATGGTATTCTCTTTCTTCAACACCACCAGGTTATTGTTCAGTACTTCGTAAGCCAGTAAGGTATTGGCCAGTATCTTGTTCACTACGGATAAAACATCTTCATTATTGGCGATGATACTCACTTTCGGTTGTTCAGACAGCAGGTTGGAGTTGTAGAGAAATCGAAAGCTGGTCTTTTTTTCTATCGCAGTCAGCACTTTTTTGATATCGGCAGATTGCATGTTCAGGGAAACCTTCGACTGTGAGTGAACCCCAGCCGATACGTGCAGACAGCCTATCAATATGATGGCAAAGGTCAATTTCATGAGAATGACAAGCTTTGTAATGGTAGGCCGCCCCGGAAAATCGGGGCAAATCCTGATTTTTTTCATACTTTAAGCATTGAAAAGGGTTTACAATTGGTAAAATAGAAACCTGGCAAGGGTGATTTTACCGATGACTTTTTCTTCCGCGGGGAATGTTGGTAGCATTTCCCGCTTCTTTTTTCGAATAACAGATCAGGAGCTGTTGGCAGTTAGCATCGTGAAGATTTTATATGATCAATGGGTTTTCTATTTTCCGATCACTATCGTGTTGGAATCTGTAAATGAATATTTAAATGGAATTGCTACCGATAATGCGTACAATGTTTCGCTGACATTCTCTTTTGTGAAGCTGCCCGTAAGTGGTATCCATTCCAGTTTAGGATCGCTGAAGCTGATGCTTACCCCGTACCATCTTTCCAGTTTTTTGGCCACATCTATGAATGGTTCCTCCACAAAAGCAAGTTTGTTCTCTACCCAGGCCGTCTCCAGGGTTGTTCCATCTCTTCTGTCGATGGTCAGTTGCTGAATGGATACCTGGTCCTCATCCTTCCACCTGGAAGGCAATTTCGGTTTAGTGGAATGAGTAGTTGAATCAGCATCCACCACAATTTTCTGGTTGGGCTTGAGGATGATCTTGCCCGACTGGTCATTTAGCAGGGATACTTCGATGCTTCCCTTTACCAGTGCGGCTTCTGTGCTCTCGCCGGGATATGATCTCACATTGAACTGAGTACCCAGTACTCTTACATCTATGCGATGCGTATGGATCAGAAAGGGAACTTCCAGATTCCTGACCACATCAAAATAAGCTTCGCCGGTGAGGGTGACTTCCCGGAGTTTGACACCGAAAGATTTATCATAATTGAGTTTACTACCTGCGTTGAGCCAAACGGTACTGCCATCCGGCAGTTTGATCCGGGTGCGGGATCCATTGCGTGTAACTATCTCACTGGTGGATCCGGGATCCTTCTCTGCCACAGTTCTCACCTTTTCGAGTGTTGAGGAGCGTGAGAAATGCAGGATCAGAGAGCCTGCTACTAATACAGAGGCAGCAGCGGCAATGAATTTCCAGGGCCTCCTGCGGGAGTGGTCTGTCAAATGATAAGTGGCGGGCTCTTCAATTTCCGCATTGGCTCCTGCAAAACTGATGCCCTGCTCCTGCATCCGGCGCAGGTGTTTTTGAAAGGCAGCTTCCAGTTCTGTCTGGTCAGCGCCCCGTTTTTGCTGCCATAGATCCGTAATGGTCTGTAACGGGAAATGCAGATTGGGATTGGCTTTCAGCAACGAATCCAATTCTTTCAGTTCAGACTCTGAAGCCTCTCCAGCCAGCTTTCTGGCAATCAGCTCCCATACGCGTTCTACAGACATATTAATGGTTGTTACCACTAAGGATCCGATTCCGGGCGCGATCTACTAAAAGGGGCTAAAAAAAATTTTCAGGAAAAGACCTGTTTTGCGAAGATTGATATTGACGGCCTTTCCGATCTTTTTCAGGGCAATGGCCAACTAGTTGTCAATGGTTTTGATTGACAGATCAGGGAG
>JAGIAP010000365.1 GCA_017744805.1 Chitinophagaceae bacterium
GGCCCAGTACAGCGATCTTCGGCTTATCGATACCGAAATCCTTGATCAGTGAATTGTGAAGGATATTCAGTTTGGAGAGGATATTCTCGCGCGTAACATATTTGGCGGCTTCAGCCAGGGGCACATGTTCGCTGAGCAGCGCCACCCTGAAATTGCCGGAAGTCATCAGCATCACCACATCCTGCATGCCGAATGCATGTTTCAGGAAGGGCGTATGGCCGGTATAGTTGAATTCTGCAGATTGTACATTTTTCTTGTGGATGGGTGCCGTGACCAGGCCCTGGATCTTTTGTTCCTTCAAGGCCTGAACGGCGGTCATGAGGGATTTTACGGCGTACTTGCCTGCCACATCCGTGAGCTGCCCCGGCTGGATATTCACGTCCTCTTCCCAGCAGTTGAAGATATTGATCTGCTTGTGGTTGATCCGGGTGAAATCCTTTATGTTCTGGTAATTGAAATTGGTATCGGGGATGCCTTTACGATAGAAGTTGATCACCTTGTTGGAAGTGAAGATAATAGGGGTGCACATTTCCAGTATCCGGTGGTCGGCAAAGGTCTTGATCACTAATTCGGGCCCGATGCCATTCAGGTCGCCAATGGAAATACCGATTACTGGTTTGTGTTGTTGTGCACTCATATTGAATAATTCAGGGGCCTAAATTACGTATTTTTGCTGCTCATGTATACACTTAAAAAATCCTTAGGGCAGCATTTTCTGAAGGATGAGAGCATTAGTCAGCGTATTGTGGCCTCTTTACAGGAGCATCCCTTCCGGAAACTGCTGGAAGTGGGGCCGGGCGGAGGGGCATTGACCAAGTACCTGCTTCAATTGCCGGATATCGATCTCCGCTGTGTGGAGCTGGACGATGAAAAAGTGGCCTGGTTGCTGAAAAACTACCCTGCACTGGAGGGAAAGATCATCCATAAGAGCGTTCTGGACATCGATCCTCCTTTTGAAGGCCCCTTCACGGTGGTGGGCAATTTCCCGTACAATATCTCTACCGAGATCCTTTTCAAGGTATTCGACTGGCGTGCGCAGGTAGAGACCATGGTAGGGATGTTCCAGAAAGAAGTGGCCCAGCGTGTGGCCGCTAAAGAAGGTAATAAAGTGTACGGAGTTACCAGCGTACTGATGCAGGCCTACTTTAAAGTGGATTACCTCTTTGAAGTGGATGAGGAAGCTTTCAACCCACCTCCCAAAGTGAAAAGCGCCGTGATCCGGATGACGCCGCTGAAGGAACCGGTGACTATCCGCAGCGACAGGCATCTTTCCCTCCTGGTGAAAACTGCGTTCAACCAACGGCGTAAGACCCTCCGGAATGCCGTCAGGTCCCTCTTCGACCCGGAAAAGCTGGAAGATGAATTATTCAACAAAAGAGCAGAACAATTGTCGGTTGCTGATTTTGCAGCGCTGACATTCTTAATGAGATAAAATGAAGAAAGCCATTATCACCGCAAAGGTGCACCCATACCTCATCGATCAGTTGACAGCAAAAGGATTTGAGCCCGTTTATCTTCCGGCCATCACTTATGAGGAACTGAGCGCCATGATCCCTGAAGCCACCGGGCTGATAGTGACCACCCGGTTGAAGATCGACAAGGCCATTCTCGAAAAGGCCGGTCAGTTGAAATGGATCGGCAGGCTGGGAAGCGGTATGGAACTGATAGACGTACCATTTGCCGAGAGCAGGGGCATACTCTGCGTGAGCAGCCCTGAGGGCAATCGCAATGCCGTGGCCGAACATGTATTGGGTATGCTGCTGAACCTCATGAACAGGATCTCCCCAAGCCAGCGGGAGGTAGCGGAATTCAAATGGATCCGCGATGCCAACCGGGGCACCGAACTGAGCGGAAAGACGGTAGGCATCATTGGATACGGAAATACCGGAAGCGCCTTTGCCAAACTGCTGGAGCCCTTTGATGTAACCGTTCTTGCCTTCGATAAATACAACCAGGGATTTGCCAAAGGCTTTGTGCATGAGGCCAATCCGGAACAGATTGCGAGATATGCAGATGTGATCAGCATGCATTTGCCATTGACCGAAGAGACCTTCCATTTTGCCAATACTGCTTTTTTCAATTCATTGAAGAACAAACCGTTTTTCCTGAACGCCAGCAGGGGCAAGGTTCATGACACTGCCGCCGTGATAGAAGCGTTGAAGTCCGGCGCCATTGCCGGGGCCGGGCTTGATGTGCTTGAAAATGAAAAACTTGATCTGTACACAGATAAAGAGAAGGAACAATTGGAATGGCTCAGTGCGCAACCTAATGTAATTGTTACACCACATATAGCTGGATACAGCCATGAGGCCTTCTATAAAATGGCTGCCGTTACGCTGGAAAAATTGAAATTGTAAGGAGAATCCCATATATTTGTATTGAAACATAATCGTGCAACGCTTCAGCACCCACTGAGGCGTTGTTCTTTTTTTCTATTTTCGGAAGTAAACAAATTTCTTTTTGCAAAAAGAAGGAGGTTACAATGAGTGTTTTGTATGTAAGCAAAGAAACACTGGAGCAAATGAAACAAGAGCTGCACACTATGCGTACTACCGACAGACCCGCAGCAGCCAGGGCCATCGCTGAAGCGCGCGAAAAGGGCGACCTGAAAGAGAACGCTGAATACGATGCTGCCAAAGAGGCCCAGGGTATCCTGGAGGCCAAGATCAAGAAATTGGAAAGTGATGTAGCCAGCGCCCGTGTGCTGGAAGCCGATAATGTAGATACCAGCAAGGTATCGATCCTTACAAAAGTTACCCTCACCAATCTCAATACCAAGAAACAGCATACCTACCATATCGTTTCCGAAAAGGAAGCCGATCTGAAACAGGGTAAGATCTCTGTTACTTCTCCTATCGGAAAAGGGCTGTTGGGCAAAACTGTTGGCGATGTTGCCGAAGTGCAGGTGCCCGCAGGGATGGTAAAATTCAAGATACTAGATATCACAGCTTAAAATACTGACCCCCGGCTTCGGGGGTTTTTTATTGCCTCCAGTTCCTTAGTTTTGTTACATGACAATATTCTCAAAGATCATAGCCGGAGAAATTCCCTCCTATAAAATTGCAGAGAACGACAAGTTCTATGCATTTCTCGATATTTTTCCGCTCAGGCAAGGCCATGTATTGGTGGTGCCTAAGATCGAGACGGATAAATTCTTTGAAGTACCTGATACATACCTGGCCGAGATCCTGGTGTTTGCGAAGCCTATTGCAAAGGCCATCGAGCTGAGCTTCCCCTGCAATCGGGTAGGGATGGCCGTGGTAGGGCTCGAAGTGCCCCATGCCCATGTTCACCTGGTACCTATCGACAGCATGGACGACCTAAATTTTACGAAGGGAAAGATCAAGGTAAGCCCTGAGCAATTGAAGCTGGCTCAGGAAAAGATCCTTTCTAACCTCAATATGTAATCGGAGATCTTATTTAGCCGGACGGATCCGGGATGGGTTTTTTTTGATGAAGTCCTCCCATCCTTTCAGCACTTTTGCCTGGTTGCCCAGGAAGGGTTTGTCCTGGAAATGATGACAGACCGCTACGGCCAATGCATCAGACATATCGTGTGTATGGATCCAGGCATCCTGGAGGCTGAGCATTTGTTGGAGCATTTTCCAGACCTGTTCTTTATCTGCGTTGCCATTGCCGGTGATCGACTGCTTGATCTTTTTGGGAGAGTATTCGTGAACTTCCAGCCCCGCCTGCATTGCCGCGGCAATTGCCACACCCTGAGCCCTGCCCAGTTTAAGCATACTTTGCACGTTCTTGCCAAAGAAGGGCGCTTCAATGGCACAGTATTTTGGTTTGAATTCCAGTATCAGTGAAGTAACGCGTTGGTGGATGAGTTGCAGCCTTTCATAATTGTCTTTTTTGCTACTCAGCCGCAGCACGTCCATTTCAATCACTTTCACTACGGAGGGGGAAGCGGCAATAACGCTGTACCCCATCAATAGAGTGCCAGGGTCGATACCAAGAATTATTTTAGAACTGTTTTGCAAAGGAGTGCCGGGGATTCAATTATTTTGTAAATCTGTTGTTACCACTGAACAAAAATATCAAATTAATTCTCAACTATGTGATCGGGCCACTGGTGTTTTGCCTCCTGGCCTGGAGCATCTACAAACAATTGAACAGGCAGCCCAATTGGAAGGAGTCGTTCACACAGATCAAACTTGCCTTTGAAGGCATGCAAACCTGGAAGTTTGTATTGGTATTGCTCCTGATGCTGATCAACTGGGGCCTGGAGGCGCGCAAATGGCAGCTCGTGATCACGCGGTTGCAGAAAATCAGTTTGCTCCAGTGCTTCAAAGCCATTTTCACAGGCACCACCATGGCATTCTTTACGCCCAATCGTATAGGTGAGTACCTGGGCCGGATCCTGTACATCGAAGATGGGAAACGGATACAGGCCATTTCGCTCACCATCGTTTGCAGTATGGCCCAATTGCTGGTGACCCTGGTTGCGGGCATTGCGGGGCTGGTGTATCTCAGGGATATCATTTCGCATACCCACCCTTCCGATACCTCTTTATTATTCTGGACCAATACCGTTTTATGGATCACCATCCTGGGCGGCATCGTTTTAACGTTGCTTTTTTTCAGACTGGCATGGTTGGTGAAAGCAATAGAGATGATCCCGAAAATGGGTAAACTGGTTTCCTGGATCAGGGTTTTAGATTCCTTTAACGCAACTATCCTGTGGAGGATATTGTCTTTGAGTGTAGTACGTTACCTGGTATTCATAGCCCAGTATTACCTGCTCTTTGATGTATTCAGTGTGGACCTGACATTTACGGAAACATTTGCTTCCATGTCGGTGGTGTTCCTGGTGCTGGCCATAGTGCCTTCCATCGCAATGGTGACGGAGCTGGGTGTGAGATGGAAAGCCAGCATCGAGCTGGTACAATTTTTTAGTACCAATATGATAGGGGTTCTGGCAACTTCGTTGTCTATATGGGTTATCAATCTGGTAATACCGGCGTTGGTAGGAAGTTTACTAATTTTAAGTATCCGCATTTTCAGGAACAGATAGGATATATACGGAATATTATTTATATATTTAATCAGACGAGCTATACATGAAACTCTATAGAACCGGTTTTCTGGCATTATTGATCATGGCCAGCTTTCCACTGGAGGCGGGCAATGGTTTCTGCAACCTGCGCAACACTTCATTTGCAGCAGGCGAAACGATCACCTTCAAGGTATTCTATACGGTAGTAGGCGCCTATTTCGGCGCTGGTGAAGCTACTTTCAATACCACATTGGAACGGCTCAACAACAAACCTGTATACCACCTGGTAGGCGATGGTAAAACGTATAGCTTCTACGATAATTTCTTCAAGGTCCGCGACCGGTATGAATCTTATATCGATACTGCCACCCTGCAGCCTTATCGCTTCATCCGCAATATCGATGAAGGTGGATACAAGAAATACGAACACGTTACTTTCAATAAGACCACCAATACGGCCGTAACCAATAACGGCGTGTACCAAACACCCGAATGTGTTCAGGATGTATTGTCCGCGATCTTCTACGCACGTAATATCGACTTCAACAGTTACAAACCCGGCGACAAGATCAACTTCAGCATGTTCCTCGATAACGAAGTATACGAAATGTATATCCGCTACCTCGGCAAGGAAACCGTGAAGACCAAATATGGTAAGTTCCGCGCTATCAAATTCAAACCCCTGCTGATCAAAGGCACCATTTTTGAAGGTGGTGAAAAGATGACGGTATGGGTGAGCGATGATGCCAATCATATCCCTATCCGGATTGAAAGCCCGATCTCCGTAGGTAGTGTAAAAGTGGATATGATCAGTTACAGGAATCTAAGACATAAGTTAAGTTCACTGATCAGTTT
>JAGIAP010000366.1 GCA_017744805.1 Chitinophagaceae bacterium
ACGATATAACCGAGTTGCTCCAGGAACACTTCGCCTTTTGAATAAGCGGCCACACTATAACCGTAGTTCGTTTCAAAATGATCGGCATGTGTGGTGAGTGGCTCTTCAAATTTAGATCTGGCCAGGTTGATATACCCTGCATACGCGTCTGCATGCGGGTTCTCATCTCCTTTGAAAATATCAGCACGCTTATAGCCCTGGTCAACTACTTTCTTGCGGGGACCAGTACCGGTGGATCCCTGATCCACAGCGGTTTTGGTAACGCCCCTGTAGTATTCGGAAACCAATGATTCCGCGTAACTGGTGAAGCCTTCATCCATCCACGCATATAGTGACTCGTTAGTAGCCAGCATACCCTGGTACCAGCTATGCATCCATTCATGGAAAACGGTTCCAAGGCTGGAGCTCACGATGAGGGTAGACATGGGATATTCCATACCCCCGTCTCCGCCATGCACGAAAGAATATTGTTTGTATGGATAGGCGCCAAATTTCGATTCGATGAACGGAAGGGCAATCACTGCCGCATCGGCCACAGTGGTCCATTTGGCTTCATAATCCTTGATATAGTTCTCGATCTTGCCATCGAAGGTTTTCAGCCTGGCCGTTTCAGGAAGACGGTCGAATTGCGCCTTCAGGTAGTCGCTGCCAAATTGATAGAGCACGTGAATGGTAGGGCCATTCTGGATCTGACGGGTGATATGTTTGTAATTGGGATCGGCTGCCCACATGAAATCATGCACATTGGGTGCCGTGAATTTCCAGGTGAGGGTTTTACCGGCAGTGGCAGGCACTTTTGTGCCCGGCGTTTCATAGCCATGCCCTATCACTTGTGCATTGGTGAGGTAGCCTGTGCCACCCAGCGTATATGCCTTATCGATAGTAATGTTCACATCATAGTCGCCCCAAACGCCGTAGAACTCACGTGCGATATAAGGGTCTGTATGCCATCCTTCATAATCGTATTCACAAAGCTTGGGATACCATTGGCTCATGGAATAACGGACACCTGTGCTGGGGTTATCCCTTCCCGACCGACGGATCTGCAGCGGTACCTGTGCTTCAAAGTTCATATCGAAGGTCACTTTCGATTTGGGAAGAATGGGCTTATTGAGCACTACTTCCAGGATGGTCTCGTGCATGGTGTATTGCAGCTTCTCGCCATTCATGGTAATGCTGAGCACTTTCTGATAACCGATCTCATCGTCTTTAAGCTTGGAGATCCTGTCCTGCACACGGGAGTCCCAATCAGGTCTGCCGGTAGGAGAATTGGTTCCCAAATGCCTGCTGCGTACATCCATCAGGCTGCCTGGTTGGAATGCATTCCAATACAGGTGATAAAAAACACGTTTGAGCGTATCCGGTGAATTATTGGTGTATTCCAGCTTTTGCGCGCCGGTAAATCTGTTGGTTGTAACATCCATGTTGATGTCCATGGAGTATTTAACACGTTGCTGCCATCTGTCGGCCTGTGCCCGGGAACTGGCCACAGCACTGATCCCCATGACAAATAAAAGAAGGTGTTTTCGCATTATTTCCTCAGTTTAAGTTGAAAATTTCCCTAAAAGCGAGGTAAGGTAGGCAAAAAAGCAAAATGATGGACCGCTATCGGTCATAATGTATTCTAAAGAGATATGTTTAAAAGAAGAAAGGCTGCGAAGAATTGTATCCTCATCGGTGTAATTTCGACTTCAGGAGTGTTAGCTCACCCAGCAAACGGGTTTCCCGCACCAGGTGTTGCTTATGCAGTCGTTTGGCAATGGCGGCCACTTCCAGGTTGAGCGTTTCTATTTCCGTTTCCCTTTTGTTGAGGATATCCTGGTAAGTGGAGATCAGTTGCCCATCCGAAGAGCGGCTGATCTGCAAAAGGCTGGCTTCCACTTCATCGGCATGCAGGCTGATACCTTCTGCTGCAGCGATCTCTATGCATTCGGCAATCACTCTCCTGGCGATGGCCAATGCATTTTCATCCCGGTGGAAAATGCCATTATCGGTTTCCAGTAATGGACAAATGGAATTGAAGACACAATTGCTGATCGCTTTTTTCCAGATCACGGGTTGAATGTTTTTCTCCACCCTGAACGGGAACTGGCGGGTATGGATCTGCTCCACTATCTGAGTAAGCGTTTGTTCATCCCCTTTCACTACACCTACGGCAGAAGCGGCTACAGGCTTGAACCTCACAAAGCCATCTTCCAGATTCTGGCTGGTGGCGAACAGTACGGTACGATAGATATCCGGGTATCCATTTTCAATGAATGGCCGCTCCACTCCCAACCCGTTTTGCAGGAGCACGATGGGCGCATTGCCCGCCTTGCTTTTCAGGGCTTCGCTCAATTGTGCATTGCCGAAAGACTTGCTGGTAAGAACGATGATGGAGTTTTCCAGTGAGGGAAAATATTGAAGAGAGCTGATATTGATCTCCGTTTCAGGCCAGTTGCCTTCTGGCGATACCACCGTTATTTTCTGTTGCAGTGGCGGGGCATCGGCTATGGATCCACGGATCACAGAAACATTACGGCCATTGAGTTTGAGGGCAACCGCCAGCACTTTACCGATCGCTCCATACCCGATAATGCAGATATCCTTCATGATGGGTAGATTTACGATATACACAAATATATGTAGTTAACTACACAGTTCAAAACAAAAGAAAATGCCAACTGTACGTACAGTTGGCATTCATGTATGATGGATGCTTACAGTTTACAAAGTGATATTGTCTTTCAGCAATCTTCCATCGCTGCTGAAGAGCAGGTTCTTTTGCTGGAGATCGCTTTTCTTTACGTGTAAACGATATTCCACTTTATCGCCGGGTACTGCAATCTTATAGGCATTGACGATCTCATAGTCCGTGTACTTGCTTTTATCGTACCCATCTTTCACAGCGGTGGGTATCTGTGCTACAGCCAGTTCATTTTCAGTGCTCTTCCATTCGCCTTTATTGGTGAAACGGGCTTCAAATTCCGAAGCACCTTCCTTGAATTCGGCTACAAACACGGTTACCTTGTCTTTCCATTCCACGTCCTGTGCATTGGGATATTTCTTCTTGAACGCCTCTGTAACTGCTGCCGGTACTTTACGGAGCTGAGCAAAGAGGGTATGTTGTGCCACAACCATCAGTGCAACGGTCATGAACAAAGCGATGCTCTTCTTCATATTGATGATGTTTTGAAGAATGAATGCAAATATTAAACCGCAAAATGATAAGGGAATCTTAATCCACACCGGCCACCACGATCACGATCTCACCTTTCACTTCCTTTTGTTTGAAGTGAGCAGCTACTTCAGTGAGAGTACCGCGGGCGTTCTCTTCGAACATCTTGGTAAGCTCGCGGCTCACGCAGCATTGGCGGTCGGGCCCGAAATAGGTAATGAATTCATCCAGGGTTTTCACCAGCCGGTGGGGGGATTCATAGAAGATCATGGTTCGCTCTTCCAGGGCCAGTTTTTTCATCATGGTCTGGCGTCCTTTCTTTAGCGGGAGAAATCCTTCGAAGGTGAAGCGGTTGGTGGGTAGCCCGCTATTGACGAGGGCGGGTACAAAGGCAGTGGCGCCGGGGAGGCATTCCACTTTTACACCGGATTTTGCGCATTCCCGAACCAGCAGGAAGGCGGCATCGGAGATACCGGGAGTTCCTGCATCGGAGATCATTGCGATGGTTTTACCGCCCTGCATCTGGTTCACCAGGTGTTGCAATACCTGGTGTTCGTTATGCTGGTGGTAAGGGCTTATCGGCCGTTGGATCTGATAGTGGTTGAGCAGCCTCGCCGATGTACGGGTATCCTCAGCCAGTATCAGATCCACCTGTTTCAACACCTCCAGGGCACGTAACGTGATATCCTGGAGATTACCGATAGGTGTAGGAACAATGTATAGCACTATTGTTGAACGTGGATTTCAAAATATTCCATCACAGGGTTGGCCAACAGTTTTTTGGTAGCTTCTTCAGCGTACTGTTTTGCTTTGTCGGCATTCTCAGCTTCTACCTGCAAAGTGATGTTCTTTCCGATACGAACGTCCTGGATGGTTTGGATACCCAGGTTCTGTAATCCTCCCATCACTGCTTTTCCCTGGGGGTCGAGTAATTCTTTCAGCGGCATTACGGTAACCTGAACTGTATAGGTCATGTGTGCGATTTTAAGGCGCAAAACTATGTGAAATTGCTGATTTTAACGCCTGCAGGCATAAAAAAACAGGGCATACCTTACTGATATGCCCTGTCGAAAATAAGGTGATACGCCCTAATGCGCTGCTGCTTCCTTTTTGGCAACCGCTTGTGAGATGATCACATACAGCAGGAAAACCACGGGAACGGCCAGCCATTTCAAAAAGATGCCAGCCACAATGGCCACTATCAACAATATGATCTTGGGAAGATTGTTCTTCACTGAAAAATCCCTGAACTTGAGCGCCATCAGTGGCAGCCTGCTTACCATCAACCAGCTCAGCAGAACGATGATGGCGTACAGTGTCCATTTATTCAGCAGCACACTATTCAGATCGAAATAATTATAGAGCAGGATCAATGGAAGGGAAGCCACCACCAGTCCTGCAGCAGGAATGGGAACTCCCTTGAACCCGTAGGCCTGGGTCTTGTCTACATTGAACCTTGCGAGCCTGTAAGCACCGGCGCAGGGGAAGATAACGGCAGGCATCAGCGCCCACACGGATACATTCAACCCATCCTCCGTTCCGATAAAACTGATGCGCAGCAACTGATACAGGATCATACCAGGCGCAACGCCGAAGCTCACCACATCGGCCAGCGAGTCCAGTTGTGCACCGATCTCAGAAGTGGCTTTGAAGAGCCTGGCCACAAAGCCATCCAGGAAATCCACGATGGCGGCGATGCCGATACATACAGATCCCCACCAGATCTTTTCTGGCAGTTGCGCCACCCAGGTGCCCTGCTCACTGCTGGTTACAAGGGTTTCGCCGGTTTGGAGGATCAGGATAATGGCCATACACCCGAACACCAGGTTCAGTAGTGTAAATAAATTGGGGATCTGCTTCATAAGTTGGTTGGAAGGTTATTTTTTCTTCATCAATGCTTCGATCTCTTCTACGGTGATGGGGATTTTCGCCATCAGGTCTTTATTGCCGGTTTTGGTAACCCATACATTGTTCTCGATACGGATACCCATCTGTTCTTGTTCGATATAGATACCGGGCTCGATGGTGAATACCATTCCGGGTTTGATGGGCGCCGTTCTCGTTCCCAGGTCGTGCACATCGATGCCGAGGTGATGGCTGATACCATGATAAAGATACTTGCGGTAAGCTCTGTTCTCCTTGTCTTCGTTCTTCACATCTTCTTTGCTGAGCAGTCCGAGTTTGATGAACACCCTGGTAGCTTCATCGCCTACCTTCTCCGTATAATCGGTGATGGAGATGCCGGGTTTGAGGATGCCTTTGCAATAGTTATGGATCTGCAGGCATCCGTTGTATACTTCCTTCTGGCGTTTGGTGAATTTTCCGTTCACGGGCACAGTGCGCGTCAGGTCTGCATTGTAGCCGCCATACTCGGCGCCGAAGTCCATCAGGATCAGGTCGCCGTCCTTGCATTCCAGGTTATTGTTCACATAGTGAAGGATGCGTGCATTGTCGCCGCTGGCGATGATGGAGCCGTAGCCCGGTCGTGTAGCGCGGCGTTTGAGGAACCCTTCCCAGATCTTCGCTTCGATCTCGTATTCCATCACACCGGGGCGGATGAATTTCAGGAGATCCACAAAGGTTTCGTGGGTGATATCGATGGCCTTTTGCAGCACTTCGATCTCCAGCGGTGTTTTGATGGAGCGGAGATCTTTCATGATGCGGGCGCTGCGTTTGTAGTTATGCAGGGG
>JAGIAP010000367.1 GCA_017744805.1 Chitinophagaceae bacterium
TTGTGCATCAGGATATTATTGGGATGGTCCAGGTTCCACTGCTTTACATAATCCCCGAAAGCGGTGGCCAGTGATTGTGCGGCAGGGACACCCAAACGGGCATGTTCCGATGCGGAAAGGGTCTTGAGCCCCGTAGTGTATACGATGAGGTTATAGGCATTGGTGCTTGCCGCCGTGGTGAAATACAATTTGAAGATGCTCCAGGAAGGCAGCACTACCTGACCTGTCCATCTGATGATGAACGTATTGTTCTCATTGGTGCCTGCAATGAAATCATTGGAAGAGGTCAGTTTAAGCCTGAGGGATACTTTGGAGCTGGCCAGTTGTGGCGCATTCTTCAGCTTTACCTGCAGAAAGCCACGGAACTGTCCTGCCTTTACATAGCCTCCAATGATCTCATAGAGCTCATCCGGTGCATTGGTGGCCGAATCCTTCACGGCAACGGCATTGAAGGTCCTGTCTTTATCAGAAACATTGCCTACGATTCGAACGGGCAGTTGATATACAAAATCAGGATTGGGATTACCCAGAAATGAATACTCATAAGCCACCTGGTTGGTATCTATGAAATTGATAGCAGGAAGTGCTATGAACGGAGTGATGTCTTTCTTTGTGCAACTGGTAGCTGAAATGATCAGCACCATCGCTATGAAAAATATCTTATTCATGAGAAACGATTTGATGTTTTCAGTTTATTGTTCGCGTGTACCGCTTCCGGTTTCACTGTCGGGGAAAGGAAGCATATAGATATTATCACCAGCAGTTGTTCCGGCAGGCAATCCGGGGAAACTGGTGAAACCTTTTCTCTTGTAATAGAAGAAAACCTGTCCCTCCTGGATGAAATCCTTTCTGTACTCTTTGGTGATCTCTGCCTGAACGGTCGTTTGATCCGCGTTGGTGGCGATATCGGCAATGATGCCCCTGCTCCTTCTGACTGTGTTCAGGTAAGTCACGGAAAGCGGTGTATTGGTTTGAACATATCCTTCAGCAGCGATATAATACATTTCCGATAACCTGATCAGCGGCATCCTGTTCCTGTTTGCTGCATCATTGATGCTCTGCAGCATTTTTTTGGGAACGGCTGTGTGCTCTGAATTGCCCAGGAGGGTGAACCAGTTCTGTTTGCGGAAATCAGAGAGGCCGGCACTTGTATTGTCTTCGTAAATATTATTGATATCCGTTTCGCTGATCTCCAGCATATTTGTTCCATAGCCTGTTGACAGGTAAGGATTGATGATATCATAGAAGCGATCGATATTGAGCGCAAATAAATGCTCGGATTTCAAGATCAGGTCTTTGGCGGGTGCACCTGCATCGATCAGCCTGGCCTGCGAATGTGCTATCACGTCCTCAGCAGCACCGGCGGCGGCTTCCATTTTGGAAGCTGTCCCCTGCCATTGAAATACTCTTGCCTGTAAGGCCTTTACTGCGTAGTAGTTCATCCTCAGCGAGCGGTCGTTGAAGAAACCTGTTCTGTTCACTTCAGCATAATAACCGGCAGGACGGGAAGGATTGGCAAATGCCGGATCTTCTTTGAGGAGCACCAAAGCATCTGCAATATCCTTTTCCATCAACTGGAAGGTGGCGGAATAAGACTGTTGCGGTGTCACTTCTTTGGAGAAGGCTGTAACATACGGGATAGCAGGCTTCGATGCCAGTTCAGGCTTACCGGCATAATTGCTTCTTCCGAAAACCCTCATCAGGTCGAAATGCAGGAAGGCGCGGAGGCCCAGCAATTCGCCTTTCATGATGGAAAAAGATATGGGATGGATGATCGCTTTCTTTTTTTCCATATTATCCAGTATCGCATTCACATTTACGATGCTTTTGTAGTTCCCTCTCCATAATCCTTCGATAATAGGCGTAGCGCCCACTGACTTGTATTGATATCCCTGCATCTCGAAGAAATCATGAGCGCTGTTCAATCTTTTGTAAGGAAGCCCCATCAGGTCCAGGGAGGCCCAACTGCCATGCATGCCATAGGCAGCTTTTTCCGTCATGGTCAGGTATACGCCCATCAAGGCATCTCTGAAGCCTGCTTCGGAACTGAACTGGTCTTCTGCACGCACCTGGTTGCCCGGAGTGACATCAAGCCATTTTTTGCAGGAACTGGCTGTTACCACCAGCAACATTGCCATCGTTATATGATTGAAATATTTTCGCATTGCTGAATTGTTTAGAAGGTGGCTGATAAGAAAATGGACAAGGTCCTCGCAAAAGGATATTCCGTTCCCCTTTCAATTTTGATGGTGGAGAAAGTGGCGATCTCATTCATATTGGCGCCAACACGCAGGCGTTGCATGCCCATTCTTTTCACCAGGTTATCATTGAACTGATAGTAGGCACTCACGGCTCCAATGGAGATCTCATTCCTGTCCTGCACAAAGCGGGTGGTAGCGCGGGTCCTTTCTCTGGCCTGCACGGGGTCGCCATTTTCATCGAAGTAGCTGAAAGTGCCCAGTCTTTTGAACAGGGCTGGCTGTCCCGGATAGAGCCAGCGGCCGGTCAGTACCCTTTTGTCTACATTATAAGCCATGTCTACATTCTCTACCCTGTCTACCAGGGTTTGATTGTAGAGTTGATTGCCTCCGAGATAACGTCCCGTGATATTGAAACCAAATCCCTGGTATTCTCCACTGATCCCAAAGATCCCTGTGAATGCAGGGAGGGAATTACCTGCTGCCACCATATCGGCAGCATTCCACAGGAAGGTGGTAGTACCATCTTTTTTCACATAGATCTCTCTTCCGGTAGATGGATCGATGCCCAGTGAAGGAACAGCCCAGATGGTGTTCATGCTCATCCCATCCACATATTTCTTTACAGGTGTGCCCCTGTTCAGTTTGGCAGCTTCCGCATCCATGCGATTATTGAAATCCTTCATGGCATCGGATAAAGCAACGATCTTGTTTCGATTGGTCTCTATGCCGCCATTGATGCTGATGAAATTCCTGCCCTTGCTCCAGATCATCCAGTTGGCATTGATCTCTATACCACTGTTCTTCACCCTTCCCAGGTTCTCGGAAACATCGGAGAAGCCGGTGGATGTGGGCAATGTGAGCCTCGTTACGAGGTTCTCCGTGTAGGATTCATAATAATCGAAACGGATATTCACTCTATTGAGGATCGATACATCGGCTCCGATATTGTAATCCATTTTTGTTTCCCATTGCAGATCGGGATTAGGCAGATTGGTGAGGAATGAACCGGGGAAGTTCTGATACAAACGATCCCTGTAATATTCGTAGGTAGCCACGGAGGCATTGGTGGCAAAATTGGGATTGCCTGTAGAGCCTACGGAGCCTCTCAATTTGAATTGATCGAAGAATGGGAACTGCTGACGGAAGAAATTTTCGTTGTGCAGGTTCCATCCCAGACCGGCACTCCAGAAGGGAGCCCATCTTTTGTCCGATCCAAACTGCGAAGAGGCGCTGGTGCGCAGGGTAAGGTCTGTGAAATACCGGTTATCATAAGTGTACGAGAATGATCCCAGGAAACCGATCTCCCTGCTCACCATTTCCATTCCCTGCGGCCTTGAATCTATCTTATACTGTCCTCCGAGCAACACATTATCCATTTTGTCGCTGGTAAATCCTTCCACAATATGGTACATCTCATTGAACTTTTGTTCGCTCACATTCATGCCCAGGTTGCCGAAGAAAGTATGGATGCCCAGGTTCTTCGTGTACTGGAGGTTGAGATCACCTGTTACCCTGGTGGACTTACCGTTGTTGATCTGGTACAGCCCTTTCCGCTTTTGAACGGAATCTATATCCATGTAAGAATCGAAAATCGTATGGGAGGCAGGATAGAACTCATCTGCCCTGTTGTTCTTGATATCGAAACCAATCCGTGATACTGCTTTCAGGCCGGGAATGATATTCCATTCAAAGTAAAAATTATCGATGAAGTTCAAATATTCCGTGGTATTCCTGGTATTGATGGTGCTGTTATAAAGCGGGTTGGTATATCGTTGAGAATTGGAGATCCATTCTGAATAAAAAGGAATGGTGCCATCCGCTTCCTGTGATTTCCAGTAAGGATTCATTATTGCGTATCCGGCGAAACTACCATAAGGAGATTCGGCACTGTTATCGCTGATCACGCTCATGATATTCCTGAACTGGAATTTCTTCACCCTGTAAGAAGTATTTACATTGGCAGAGATATTCTTTCGCTGGGAACCGATCATTACTCCATTCACTTCACGATAAGTGACATCAGCCAGCAGGCTCACAGCGGCACCGCTAAGATCAACAGAAATATTATGCTTATGCCCTACTCCTTCCCGTAATGGTTTTGCCAACCAGTCTGTATACAATCCTTCGTCGGCAATTTTCTTTCTTGCATTGTACAATTGCTGAAGGCGGATCACTTCGTTTTCATCTTTGCTGGTGGCGTTATACATTCCATCGATCAGCTCGGCCTGTAATTTTTCGTGCGAGTTGGTGAGGTTATAACTGGTAAGATCAGGAATGTCTATATCCACACTGCCATTGTAAGTGACCAGGGCGCGGCTAGACACGCTCTTTTTTGTTTCGATCACTATTACGCCATTGGCAGCTTTTGATCCATACATGGCTTTGGATGCAGCATCTTTCAGGATGATCATCCGCTCGATACGGTTCATATCGAGATCGTAGATCCTTTCCAGGCTGGCCTCGAAGCCATCGAGGATGAAAAGTGGTTCATTGGGGCTCTTCAGGTAATTGCCTTTGAGATTGGCTTGTATATCCGATTCAGGTGATGGAAATGTGGAGGTGCCCCGCAACTGGATGGTGGGCAATGCATTTGGATTTGAACCCAGTGAGAAATTGTCAAGCACCATGGATGGCGCCATATTCTTCAAGCTCTGGAAAACGTTGGCATTGCCTACTTTACGAAGCTCCTCGCCTGTATAGGTAACGGCCGCGCCGGTGAAACTGCTGGCTTTCCGGTTGAAGATCCCCGTTACTACGGTGGTCTTCATTTCCTGGGGCTTCTGCTTGAGACGAATGATCACATTGGAGTTGGTCTCCGTCATCTTTTCCCGATGCTCTTCATAACCGACATAGGAGAATACAACCGTTTTTCCTTTTGCGGTGGCGATCCTGGCCTCGCCTCTTTCATCGGACACAGTTCCGGCGCCGGCTCCTTCTACGATCACGTTAACGCCTGTAATGATATCGCCGGTTATGGCATCCACCACCTTGAAATAGACCTGGACAGTGGGTACAGGTCTTTCTCTTTTCGGCGGAGCCGTGGTATCTGCTGCTGCAGGCTCCAATGTGCTGGAAGGCCCAACGGCAATATTCTTTTCGGAGATCATGTACACAAAGGGCTGTTTCTGGAATATCGCTTGCAGCGCCTGTTCCAGGGAAACATTCTTCAGGTCGATGGTAACAGGACGCGCTTTTTTGAGCAACTGATCATTGTAAAAGAAGAGATAGCCCGTTTGCCGGGTGATATTGCTGAATACCGATTCCAGCTTGGCATCTTTTACAGTCAGCGTCACTTTCTGAGCATAACTGGTGGCATGCACGCGCATCAACAGGCTGAATAAGAAGATGGCGGTCAATTTCATCGCATTTACAATTGTTGTCCGTCGGACGGAGGACCGCAATTCGTTATGCACTATCCTCTGCCGGTTGGGGGTTTTGGTAAATAATGGCATCCCTCCAATGGGTTTACCATTTGAAAGCAGAATCATACCTTTGTAAGGTTTGGTGAATAATTGGTTATCCTATCAGTTAACTACATGAGCCAAACGCCGCCGGAAGTGCTCGCTACACTTCCGGCTTTGTTTTATTTGCTTTTCATGGCCGGTACGGAATAAGTA
>JAGIAP010000368.1:0-5577 GCA_017744805.1 Chitinophagaceae bacterium
CGGCATACCCATTTATGGTATTCCTTTACCGGGTCAAAATAAGTGCCGCTTAGTAGCCAGTTTTGTGCGCTTCACCCGATTTCACTTTTACTGTTTCAACCGTTTTTCTTTCTTCGTTCTGCAATCAATATCCGGTAACAATGAAAAATCCAATCATGTCTTCAACACTTCATTACACTTAGTTTCCCCGCAATTTACAGGTCGCATTCGCTAAAGCAGTTACTACAACTGCATTACACTGTTAGTCGGTGTACGGGATCGTCATGTTATTTCTTAATAATAAAATGGTCATTTAAAACAACTTCCATGAAAAGATCAATGTTAGTTTTTGGTATTCTGGTAGCAGGATCTACTTTCTTCACTTCCTGCAACAAAACTCTGAAAGATGATGTAAAAAGCCTGAAGAACAAAGTAGAAGAGCTTCAAAAGCACAATTCCGAATTACAGGAAAAAATGAATGGCGTGGAAGACGCCATCGGTTCCAATGAACCGATCAAGGTTACCACCACATTCACTGATGACGACAACAAACAGCGCACTATCACTGGTACTTACAGGTTCAAGACCTCTGGCCCGGCTACCCATTACATGCGCAAGCAAGATGATGGCACTTATGATATCTATATCGAGCGCATAGGCGATATCGATTGGAAAGCAGGCGCCTGGATCGGATTCGAATACAATCCTGCCACCAAAGCTATCACAGACCTTAGAGCCGGCCATTATTGGGATACTTTGGACGGTTACTATCATAATGTAAGGTATACGGAAGGATATGGTTCAGGATTGACCAGCAATCTTTCGCTCGTAAATATCGATGTGACCACCGGTGATATTTCTCTCAAATATACTGGCGCCGGTACAGCCGATTATACCAGCAGGGTTCCATATTATTACTGTCCTAACCCCGGGGCACCTGTGAGCAGCAGCTTTGAATTCACTGGTAAGCTGCGGGTTTACAATACTCCAAATAACTAAGAGGGTATCCACGTAAAGGTCGGGCCTGCAATCAATGATTGCGGGCTTTCCTTTATATAGCAATTGTCCTTAACTGATGGCCTGGAAGAATCGTTTCATTTCCTCCTCCGTCCCAACCGTGATCCTTGTCCATTTTCCTACTTCTTCATACATATACGTTCCCTCGATCTTATGCTGTTTCAGGATCCCGAAATAATCCTTTCCATAATTTTCCAGCGAAAAATAGATGAAATGGGTATGGGATGGAATGCATCGAAGTCCGAGTTTTTCCAGTTTTTGAATGGATTGTGATCGGATCGAACTATTATGTTTGGCGCAGGATATTGTAAAAGCGGTATCCTTCAAAGAGGCCATGGCAGCTACTCTCGATGCCAGGCTGATATCGCCGTTAGCCCATGTTTTTGATGCCGAGATCTTTGCTACGGTTTCTTCGTGTGCCAACAGGTACCCGATCCTGGCGCCCGCCAATCCATAAATCTTTGAGAAGGTTTTAATGATGACGAGATTCTTGTTTTCGCTTACCCACCTGGCAGCAGACGGCTGATCCGTATAATCGAGATAGGCCTCATCTATCACTACTGTCAGTTTCTTTGTAGCCTCGGCAATGAAGTCTGTCAACTCTTTATCGGGAATGAGGGTGCCTGTTGGATTATTGGGATTGCACAGGTACAACATATTGGTATCCGGGCGGATGGCCGCCAGGATGCTACCCAGATCCTGCTTCTTATCTGCAGTAAGTGGTACCACTATTTTGTTGTATCCTGCATCAGTAGCGGCTTTGGACCAGTACCCATAAGTTGGGGCGCTGATCACGAAACTGCCTTTTGCCGCGCCGAAGTACCTTGCTTGTAAGTCCAGCAATTCCGTAGATCCGGCGCTGATGAGCACATTGTCTTCTTTTAGCTGGTGTTTTTGGGCGATGGCCCTGATCAGATCGCTGCTATAATTCCAGTTGTAGCGGTTGCTGCGCTTCAATATTTCCGTCATGGCAGCGATGGCGGCGGGCGAAGGCCCATAGGGATTTTCGTTGGAGCTGAGGCGGGTGATATCGTCCTTCGGGAAGTGATCATACATGGGGCCCTGGTCCTGGATGCTGAATGCTTCCAGCGGGACGATGCCCAATCCTGCCATTCCCAATCCCATTTGTTTCAACCAGGTCCTTCTGTTTGCCGGCATAAGGGGTATTTTTATTGACAGGGAATATAGGAATACTCCGGTCAAAAACCATGTACCTTTACATGAGCGGACAAATGGGCATCAATAACAACCGGCATGCAAAAATAATAGTAGCATCACCTCATAGCCTCTTCAATCTCAGTACACGCACATCGGCAGGTGTGTTATTCTTTTCCCAGGGCCTGCGCAATGTGAAGGTGAGCGTTTCCTCACGGAAAGCAGCCGGCGCTTTGAAAGTGAATACTTCCAATACAGGCCCACCCACCATGGCCGTACTATCCTCTGTAGCTGGCATGCTGGCGGTATTGCGGCCCATCAATTTGCTTTGAACGCTCAGTGCATCAAACTCCCAGGTATAGCCCGTTCCGCTTTGTACCGGGATCTCCACGGCAAAATTGGCATTGGGCTTTATCGAAAGGCTGTCTTCTTTTTCCTTCAAGGTTACATGAGTGATAGCTTTCTTTTGAATGCTGCAATGCATGAGCAAACATGCTCCCAGCACCAGGACGATGATCTTCATGGTAAGCAGTTTAATGAAATTTTAAGCGTAGCCTGGAATCCTTCTATGGTCTGATTTGAGCGGAGTTGAGGACAAGAGTTGACAGGGAGAGCTTTATAAAGGTAATTTTTTTTCTTTATTATTGCATAGAGCAGCCTAATTCCTTCCCTGCTGATCATTACGCCCCTGTATTTCCTAACCATCTTAAATTCCGTATTTATGCCTCAGAAAGGATTTTTATACCGCACTATGAAGCTGGCATTGCCATTATGGACCGTTATCAGCCCATTGATCGGACTTGCCTTTGTGCTGACCGTTGGGGAGCAGCATCAGGCTTATCTCGATATCGTCATGGGAGCCGTGCTGATCAGTGTGGTATTGTCTGCCGTGCATCATGCGGAAGTGGTGGCGCATAAAGTGGGCGAGCCGTATGGAACTTTGATCCTTGCATTAGCCATCACCGTTATCGAGGTGTCGCTGATCGTTACCATCATGCTCACCAAGGGAGAAGAAGGAGGTTCTACCCTGGCCAGGGATACCGTATTTGCGGCCATCATGCTTATATTGACCGGTATCATCGGGCTTTGCCTGCTGATCGGCGGCTATCGTTACAAGGAACAGGTCTTCGTGAAGCAGGGCGTGAGCGCGGCCCTGGTGGCGCTCACGGCCATTACCGTGCTGACCCTCGTACTGCCCAATTATACCACCAGTATGTTCGGTCCCGTTTATTCTACCAGCCAGTTGATCTTTGTGGCCATCGTGAGCCTGGTATTGTATATGGGCTTTGTGCTGGTGCAGGCAGTGCGGCACCGCGATTATTTCCTTCCTGAAGGCTCCTCCCAGGAAGACGAGAATGCGCATGCGGCCCCTCCATCCAATTTTACCTCTTCCGCCAGTTTGTTGTTACTGGTACTGGCGCTTGCCGTAGTAGTGATACTTAGTAAGAAATTATCGCCTGCCATCGAGAACCTGGTAGTGAATATGGGCGCTCCTAAAAGCCTGGTGGGTATCATCATTGCCGCTGTGATCTTGCTTCCCGAAGGGCTGGCAGCAATCCGGGCGGCCAGAAGGAACAGGCTCCAGACCAGTCTCAACCTGGCCCTGGGCTCTGCGTTGGCGAGTATCGGGCTTACCATTCCTGCTGTGGCCATCGTAGGTTATTTCACCGGGTTCACCATCACCCTGGGCATCGATACAAAATCCACTCTCCTGCTCATCCTTTCATTATTCACTATCAGTATTTCTTTCGGAGCGGGCAGAACGAATATCCTGCAAGGGATCGTACTATTGGTGATACTGGCCACTTACCTGTTCACCACTATCGTTCCCTAGCATTTGTTTAAAGATTGATGATTATCAATGTAAAACAGAACCCCGGGGTCTATTTCAGCAGCCCTTCTGTTTATTAATTTTGTGACTGATCCGTGAATGCAAAGAGCAGGATCGGATCAACAGATTAGTGAACATGTCCGGAGCCAGTGCTGGAATCTTTGTGGTGGCAGCCACATTGTGTATGTTCCAGGAACATTTTCAGGTACGGTTGACAGTGGTCCGGGAGCTTATCGAATTCTGGTTGGCACTGATTACTCCGGGCTTGTTCATGGATTTTTCCCGCATCACAACAGATGCTGTTGTTGCATCACCCATTTCAACAAAGCATTGTTCCCTTCTTCCAGGTCTAGTTTTCTGCAAATATTATGACGATGGTTCTTGATGGTATATGGGCTTAAGTGCAGTGCCTTCGCGATCTCTTTGGTAGTTTTCTGATTGCGGATCTCCCGCAGGATCATGATCTCCGTATTGTTGAGTTGCTCGATGGCAGGATTGCCTTTTTCCTTCGTGGCCGGCTGCTGTCCTATCTTAGCCATTACCAGTCTCACTCCTGCAAAGAGTTGCGCTTCATCAACAGGTTTGATGATGTAGTTGGCCGGATTGGTGGCGGATGCCTGCTCGATGATATTCTTGTTTTGGTAAGAAGTGATGAAGATAGTCTCGAAAGTATAGCTATTCTTCAGCTCAGCTACCAGCTCGATACCTGTGATGGCATCGCAAAGATTGATATCGCAGAGCAGCAAATGGGGTTGCATATCGGGCATGGCTTCCCTGGCCTCTTTCACGGAGATGGCTACGCGGGTTTCGCAGTCGAAATTGTTCAGCAATTGCAATTCGATGAATCTGGCGATGATGATCTCATCTTCTACTATCAGTACACGTATCATAAAACTTTAGACGGGGATTTGAAATTCATAGGTGAGGCCGTTGTGGTTGCTCACTTCCAGTTTACCATTCATTTGACGGGCGAGGTCGTGGATCAGGGAAACGCCCATGGTCATCCGCTCATGGGGTTTCTTGGGTTCCATACCCGCGCCATTGTCTGAATACACGAAAACGATGCCATGGTCCATATTCTCCACTTTTATGGAAATTTCGGGGCTCTCATGGTCGGCAAATGCATATTTGAATGAATTGGTCAACAGTTCAGAGAGGATCAGCCCGAAAGAAAGGGTGAGCTTCCCATGCAGCATGATGCCTTTTTCCACTTGCTGCAGGATGCGGATCCTTCCTTTGTGGTCGTAGATCTTTTGCAGGTGCACGGTGAGCTCGGTGGTAAAATCGTCCACATTCACGGAACTGCCTTCGTCGAAGCGGAAGAGTTTTTGGTTCACCAGCATCATGGCTTTGATCTTGCCGAGATTGCCTTTGAGTATCTCCCGTGAAGTGCTGTCGGCGATACTGGGCACCTGGAGGCTGATCAGGCTGTACAGTAACTGGAGATTGTTCTTCACACGGTGATTGATCTCGTTGATCAGTGTCTCGATCTTGGTATTGCGGTCCGCCAGCAGGGCAGTTTGTTCCGTGAGGCGGTTATTGGATATCTGAAGCTCGGAGGTCCTGTCTTCCACTTCTTTTTCCAGCAGGGCTTT
>JAGIAP010000368.1:5587-5809 GCA_017744805.1 Chitinophagaceae bacterium
CCAGGGCGGCATTCTTATCGATCTCGTGCTGGCGCAATTCTTCTTTCAATCCGGTTGCAAAAAGCAGGAATACAGCGAGCGTAGTGAAATTGGAAATATATGGCGCCATCAATATACTTTTTTCATGGAGGATGGCAGAGGAGAGAACGGTGTAGGCTGCAGCCAGGAAGAAGAGGGCCAATCCATAACCCAGGTATTTCTGAGGCCTGGTGAGCCTTTTCC
>JAGIAP010000369.1:0-1969 GCA_017744805.1 Chitinophagaceae bacterium
TTCGGCAGAAGGCCTACCCCATCTTTCAATTTCAATAATCCATTTTTCTGCAAAAGCAATAATGCACGCCCTCCGTTGGTGGGATCGTTCGGGATAGCGATGGTGCTGCCATTCTGCAGCTCATTGATCGACCTTATCTTTTTTGAATAGGCCACGATGGGATATACGAAAGTATTGCCCACCACTGCCAGCTTATAACCACGTTGTTTCGATTGTGCCTCCAGGTAAGGGGCATGCTGGAAAGCATTCACATCGATATCACCCTGGTTCAATGCTTCATTGGGCACTACATAATCGTTGAAAGCGACCAGCTCTACATCCAGCCCATATTTTTCCTTTGCTTCTTTTTTGGCCGCTTCGGCAATAGCTCTTTCAGGCCCGGAAGTGATGCCTACTTTGATATGATGGGGATCATCCTTGGTGGATGCACCGCCGCAGGAAGCCAACAGGCTAAAGACCGCTATTGCGGTAATAAAATAGATCGTTCTCATTATCTGTGATTGAATTTTTTACTGAGTCTGTCTCCTGCAAATTGAATGATGAATACAAGGGCCACCAATAAAAGCAATACCGTGTTCATGATAAATGCATCATACCCGATATACCCATACTGATAACCGATCTGTCCCAACCCACCTGCTCCTACTGCCCCACCCATGGCGGAGTATCCTACCAGCGTGATCAGCGTGATGGTGGCATTGTTGATGAGCGATGGAAGAGCTTCCGGCAATAATACTTTCGTAACGATCTGCAGGGGGCTCGCTCCCATGGCCCTGGCCGTTTCTATCAATCCGTTCGGCACTTCCAGCAAGCTGTTCTCTACCAGCCGGGCAATAAAGGGTGCTGCTCCGATACTCAGCGGTACCAGTGCCGCGCTCATTCCGATGGACGTACCAACGATGGCACGCGTGAACGGGATCATCCAAACGATGAGGATGATGAATGGAATGGAGCGGAACACATTGATCAGCGCTGACAGTATGCGATGACCTGTTGCATGTTCCAGCAATTGCCCTTTCCTGGTGAGAAAGAGCGCAATGCCTGCAGGCAATCCCAGCACAAAACCGAAGAAGCCGGACGTGAACGTCATGAAGATCGTTTCCCAAAGGCCTTTGAGTAAAAGGGGAACAGTGGTATCAAGCATATCCTTTTATGGCATTTTTTATTTTTCGCTTATTGAAATACTGTACAGCTTTTTCATTGTCAACTACGGTCCCCTTCAGGTGCAGCAACAGCTTACCAAAACTAGCTTTGCCCAGGTATTCGATATCCGCCTTGATGAGTTTGTACGGGATCTTGAATCGATTGTACACTGTATCTATCAATTCATCAAATGAGATATTACCGGTAAGCTCCAGCTCTATGAGTGGAGATAGTCCTTCGGCATATTCCTGTTTCAATTGTTGATGTAATTCCTGCGGCACTGTCATAACTTCTGTATTAATGAATTGTTGGATAATCGGATTACTGTTTTCGATGAGTAGTTGTTCCAGGGTTCCCTTTGCTACCAGTTTTCCATGATCGATCACGGCTACATGATTACAAATGGATCTCACTACATCCATCTCATGAGTGATGAGCAGGATGGTGATCTTCAATCGCTGATTGATATCGCGTAAGAGTTGTAGGATGGATTGGGTGGTGGCGGGATCGAGCGCGCTGGTAGCTTCATCACAGAGAAGGAGCCAGGGATCGTTGGCGAGCGCGCGGGCAATGGCCACTCTTTGTTTTTGTCCACCGGACAGGCTTTTCGGATACTCAGCCGCTTTATGGTGGAGGCCTACGATCTGGAGAAGCTCCGTTACTTTCTTTTCGATGATGGCCGGTGGTACATGATCCAGTTCCAGTGGCAGGGCCACATTATCGAAAACAGTTCGGGAAGAGAGCAGATTGAAATGCTGGAAGATCATGCCGATCTTTTTCCGCTGCTGCGCCAGTTGCCTGGAAGGCAGCAGGGTAAGGTCGATGC
>JAGIAP010000369.1:1979-5791 GCA_017744805.1 Chitinophagaceae bacterium
AGATCCGAACCACGAAAAAGGATCTGTCCCTGGTCTGGTTTTTCCAGCAGGTTCACGCAACGGATCAAAGTGCTCTTACCCGCGCCTGAGCTGCCGATGATACCTACGATATCACCTTCGTCGATATCCAGGCTGATATCATCCAGCGCCCTGAAGGCAGTATGTTTCTGCCTGAAAGTTTTTGAGATATTCCTGATCTGTAGCATTTGTATCGAATTCCTTAAATAAAAAAGTCCCCGGTGAATGATACCGGGGACCTGTATGCTAAACTCTTTATGTAGCTTATCAAATTCCTGGTACAATAACTTGTGCATACATGCAACAAGGCAGCATCCGCATGGATGTGTTGCGCTTGCCATTGTTATTGTACAGGTTGATAATCATTGTCTTTTTAATTAGTCCACCGCAAAAGTAGACTTAAATTCATTCCGAACCAAATTCAGTTCAGATTTAACAACTCATGAAAGCAAACGCGTTAATGTACTACCGGCGTTTGCCGCCTGGCCATAGCGATCACGGCGATCACGATAATACTTAAGATACCATAGCTCATGGCCAGGTGATTACCATCATTTGCCGGCAGTATATTGATAATGCCATAACTGAACGCCGATACCAGCAGGAAGGTGAAGCCACCGGTGAGACCACTTGCCACGCCTGCGTTCTGCGGGAAGCGAGTCATGCTGAATGTCATATAATTGTTGAAGGTGAAACCTGCCCCTACATGCACTCCAAAAGCGAATGCCACCAGCAAATAGATATTATCGAAGTAGCGCATGGTGATCAGCATACCCACGATCAGCAGGGCCTGAAGGCCCACATTGACGAAGAGCTTCCCGAAGAATGGTTGGTGCACTACCGCCTTGCTGATAAAGCCTCCCACCATCCAGGCAAAGCCCAGGATCAGTGAACAGTAACCCGTAGTAACAGCATCGAACTGCAGATGATGCTCGATGATGAAGGGAGCCGTCATATTGCAGACCATCACCATCGCATAGGAAAGTCCCAGCAATGTTACACCGAGAACAAATGGAAGATGCGAAAGGATCTCCCTGTACACGCCAAGCACTTTTTTGATTTGGAATGAATTCCTTTTCGGCAATGTTTCACCACTGAAGAGCAGCTCTGCCAAACCAAGCGCAGCGCCCAGTGCAGCAAGGAACCAGAAATTGGCGCGCCATCCGTACAATGTTTGCAGGTACCCACCCACAAAGGGGGCAATGATCGGTCCGGTAGACCATATAATGGAGAACATGCTCAGGTAATGTTTCAGTTTATTACCGGAGTACAGATCCACGAAGAAAGCCCGCTTGCCTGCAACCACTACGCCAACGGTGATGCCTTGCACAACGCGCATGACATAGATCATTTCGATACTGTTGGTGATAGCGATCATCACGCTTGAAAAAGTGAAGATCAATAAAGAGAACAATCCGCTACGGTAACGGCCATAGCTATCCAGGAAGCTACCGATGAATAACTGGCTGATACCGTAACTGATGAGGAAAATGGTAATGGTGAATTGCACCTGTACCGGGCTGGCAGCGAGGTCTGCAGCCATTCCCGGCAATGATGGTAAATAAATGTCGGTTGCGAATCCTGAAAGCGGTAACAATGCAAATGCAAGAAAGTTCGCGATATTCAGGTGTTGTGGTTTAATAGTTCCGGCCCATTGTTGAGTGGCCATAGGTGTAGACGAATTCATGAAGCAAAGCTCGTACAAGCATGCGAACCTGGGCTTATGGAATTCAATTGGATTATTATAAAATTCAAACTATCGGTGTACAATCCAATAAAATGATCCTTCACCTAAATATTAAAGGGATAAGAAAGATTTAACAAGGCAGGAGCTACCCAGATTGCGACTATTTGCAAATTTGCATATCTTTGCAATACAATTGACAAAAAAAATGAAAGGGGATTTCCAGCAGCTTGTACGCGCTAAAACGGCTACCCAGTTGATCTTTCTGGTTTGCGGACTGGGTGTGGCCAGTTGGGCCCCCATGGTGCCTTATGCAAAAGATCGCTTGAATTTGCACGAGGGGCAGCTCGGTATCCTTTTATTGTTCATGGGTGGCGGCGCGTTGATCATGATGCCGCTGGCGGGATGGTTATCCAATAAATATGGTAACCGCGTGATCATGGGCGCTGCCGGTCTGCTGCTGGGATTGCTGTTACCTCTTTTACTACTGATCACTTCGCCGGTTGCCATGGCAGGGGCATTGCTCTTGTTCGGCGCCGGAGCGGGCGCCATCGATGTGGCTATGAATGCACACGGAGTGCAGGTGCAGAATTTGTATGGCAAGCCCATCATGTCTTCCCTGCATGGATTGTTCAGTGTAGGTGGCTTATTGGGCTCGCTGGGACTGGGCTTCCTCGTCAAGCTCGGCCTGGAGCCGCTGCACGCAGCCATCGGCATCGGCCTCTTGCTCATCGCCATCACTGCAACGCAATACAAACATCTCTTCCATTTCAAAAAAGAAAAAGAGATCATACAGCGATTCAATCAACCAAAGGCTGAACAGCCCAAAAGCGGCAGACAGCAATGGTTGCATCGCAGTGTGCTCTTCCTGGGGGTGATGTGCTTTGCCAGTTTCATTTCCGAAGGAGCCATGCTCGACTGGAGCGCCGTTTACCTGAGGGATGTAAAAGCCGTACCAAAAGAACTTGCAGGCATCGGGTATGCAGCCTTCTCCATCGCGATGGCCGTGATGAGACTGCTGGGAGATGGAATAGTAGAAAAATGGAATGGTAAGACAGTGGTGATCAGCGGCAGCCTGGTGGCAGCCACAGGCTTGGCCATCTCCATCCTGAGCCCCAATATCTACCTGGTGCTTACCGGCTATATCCTGTTGGGCATCGGTGCGGCCAATATCGTTCCCGTATTCTTCAGCGATGGCGGCAGACTGCCCGGGATACCCTCCACCGTGAGTATACCAGCCATCACTACCATTGGATATACCGGATCGTTAGCAGGCCCTGCCCTGCTGGGTTTCATCGCTCATCATTTTTCATTGAACATAGCTTTCGGGATCACGGCCTTATTGATGCTGAGCATCAGTATCGGTTATTCCTTCAAAAAATAATTCATTGCCATGCTGAAAGAGAACCGTTTCGATTTTATCCTGAACGAACTGAAAAAGAAGAAACAACTCACTTACGAGTGGATCGCGGAGAAACTGGATGTATCGGAAGATACCATCAGGAGGGATATTGAAACCCTGCACAAGAACGGATTGCTGAGCAAGGTGCGTGGTGGGGCCATGCTTCGCGCAAAAAACCCACTCACTTTCCAGGACCGCAGCCATTACCTTAAGAAAGAGAAAGAAGTGATCGGCCTGAAAGCACAGCAGTTCATCAGGGACGGGCAGACCATCTTCATGGATGGCGGCACCACCAACCTGGCCATCGCTTCCCTGTTCCCGGCAGCACTGTCTGCCAGGATCATCACCAATAACCAGGCATTGCTCCCGGTGTTGGCAGGGCATCCCCATATCGAGCTGATCATCCTCGGCGGAAAATACAGCCCCACGGGGGCCGTCACGTATGGACAAGCCACCTGTCGCCAGGCGGAAGAATTCATTGCTGACCTTTTCTTCATGGGCACCTGTGCAGTAGACGCTACGGCTGGTGTTTCCGGGGATTCACAATATGATGTGGATGTAAAACGGGCCATGATCCGCGCCGCCGGCAGCGTGCTGGCTCTGGCCAATCATGAACGGTTATTCCGGAGAGAGCCCTTCAAGGTTTGCGAACTGAGCACACTGGACACGATCATTACGGATTTACCAAGCGATCATAAAGACCTGGAT
>JAGIAP010000036.1 GCA_017744805.1 Chitinophagaceae bacterium
GTGCAGGAACGATCACCAACGACAATGGCCGTTTCTCCCTTGCCATCAGTGGAGATCATGATTCCCTCGAAATAACTTCGGCTGGCTTCATCAAAAAAGTGGTTGCAGTAAGAGCAGGCGACAACTCGCTGTCCATTATTCTCGCACAGGATGCGCGAAACCTGGAAACCGTAGTGGTTACGGCACTGGGCATTACCCGCAAGAGCCGCTCTCTCACATATTCAACACAGGGCATCGGCACCGATGACCTGAACACAGTCAAGAACACGAATGTGCTCAATAGCCTGAACGGTAAAATTGCCGGTGTGCAGGTGAACCGCACCTCTGGGGGTGTGGGAGGTTCCGTGCGCGTAGTGTTACGGGGCGATAAATCAACCCGCAACAGCCAACCCCTCTATGTGATAGATGGTTTGCCCATCGTCAACCAGATCGGCGGCCCCGATCCCGGCCTCTACAATGGAGCTCCCGATGCGGGCGATATCCTCAGTACCATGAACCCGGAAGATATCGAATCCATCAACGTACTGAAAGGCGCTTCCGCCTCCGCCCTCTATGGCAGCCAGGGCAGTAACGGTGTTATCCTCATCACTACCAAAAAAGGCAAGAACGGTGCTACCAGGATCGATTTTTCCAGTAATGTAACAATGGACAAAGCCTATGTTCTGCCCAAACTTCAATACGACTACGGCCAAACCAACAAACCAACGGCGTCAAGTCCCGGCAGTGAAGACAGTTGGGGCGCTAAAGGTGCGCCCAATCCGGCCGGTGATTATGTGAAAGATTTTTTCCAGACAGGTGTAACGTTCATCAATAGTCTGAGTGTGACTACCGGTAACGACCGTACATCCAACTATATCTCTTATTCCAATACAGACAATAAGGGCATCCTGCCAACCAGTACCTTCAAACAGCATACCCTCACTTTCAGGCAAACCACCAAATTGTTGCAGGATAAGCTGATATTGGACGGGAATTTCACAGGCAGCATCCAGAATGCGCATAACCGCCTCACACCTGGTATCTATTACAACCCGCTCACCGGTTTGTATCTTTTTCCACGTGGGCTCGATTTTAATCAATACAAAGAATTTGAATATTTTTCTCCCACCCGTTACCTATATGCGCAGAACTGGTGGAATATCAACTACGATAAGGATCAGGCCAATGGAGGCGGTTGGGGAGGTCAGGATTACCAACAGAATCCTTACTGGAACATGAACCGTAACACAGCGGATACCCGCAACCAGAGCGTGTATGCCTCTGCATCTATCAAATACCTGATCACTTCCTGGCTCAATATCCAGGCAAGGGGTAATATCAACAACTTCATCAACGATTATCAGCGGAATATCTACGCCACCACACAGGGAACACTGGCCAGGTTCAACGGCAATTTGAACACTACCAAGTCCAATATCACTACCGTGTACGGGGACTTGTTGCTGAGTGGTGAAAAAGCACTGAACAGCGACTTCACCGTGAACTTCACGCTTGGTACCTCCATGCAGAAACAAAATGGAAAAATGCTCACCGTGAATGGTTCGCCCACTGTTCCAAACGTCTTCCTGGAATCTGCACTGGACAAGGCTACCATCGATGTAAGGAATTACGACGTCAATACCAACACGCCTAATCAAAGGACCATCCATTCAGTGTTCGGAAGTGCACAACTGAATTACAGGAACAAACTATTCCTGGATTTCAGTGATCGTAACGACTGGTCATCCACCATGGCCTTCACCCCCAGCAAAAAGAAGGGATACAACTACTTCTCTGTGGGCGGTAGCGCAGTGCTGAGTGATATCTTCAATATGCCGGCTGCGATCAATTTTGCTAAACTGCGTGCATCCTATGCCGTTGTAGGTAACGACGTGGCGCCTTTCAGCGCTTATCCGCTCTATACCTTCAATATGGGAGGCATCGCCAACCCTCCAACCAGTTATCCGGTCACCACCATTGCTGGTTTCGATCTGAAACCGGAAAAGAATAAATCCTTTGAAATAGGAACACAATGGTCGTTCCTGCAAAGCAGGCTCTCTTTAGACTTTACTTATTACAAGTCAAACACTACCAATCAATATTTCAGCGGAATCTCTTTACTGGCGGGTACTACAACCAAGTCCGATATCAATGCGGGTAATATCCAGAATACAGGTATAGAAGCTTCTGTTTCCTATAAAGTGATCAACACCAAGAAACTTACCTGGACCACTACTGTGAACCTGTCGCACAACAAGAACAAGATCGTGGAATTGTTCGATCCTGCCGTAGTGAAAGGGGTGGATGAGAATTCGAGGTATACAATGGGGGCCAGTGGTGGCTATACCATGCTGAAACAAGGTGGTCAGTTCGGAGACCTCTATGGCCGCACCTTCCAAACTGATGCACAGGGACGTACCATCGTAAATGCCAGTACGCACCTGCCACTGTTTGTAGACAGCCTGATCGGCAATCCCAATCCTACATTCATCGCAGGTTGGCATAATACGTTTACCTATGACCGTTTCACTCTCAGTGTACTGATAGATGGTAAGTTTGGAGGAAAAGTGTTGAGCATTACCCAGGGTTACCTGGATCAGTTGGGTGTGAGCCAGAGAACTGCCGATGCCAGGAACAATGGCAATACGGTAAATATAGACAACGCAGTGGATGAATCCGGTAAAGCCTGGAGCGGTACTGTGGATGCCAAAACCTATTATCAATATGTAGGCGGCAAAACGCCAGCGGGTTCTGCCTATTCATATAGCGCTACGGCTATACGGATGCGTGAGATCGCCATCAGTTACCAGTTACCCCTGACCAGCAAAGTGGTGAAAGACCTGAGGATCGGGCTCATCGGTAACAACCTGTTCTTTTTCAAGAAAGATGCGCCATTTGATCCTGAGCAGGTTTCCGGTGTAAATGCCGGTGGCGTGGGCATCGATGCATTTGGGCTTCCCGCTTACAGAAGTTATGGCCTCAGCCTCAAATGCACGTTTTAATTAATTGCTTAAACCGATCAAACTATGTTGAAAACATCACTATATAAACTCGCCGTAGCCTGTGTTGTAGTTGCATTCACGGGAACCGGCTGTACCAGGGACTTTCAGGAAACCAATACCAATCCGGCCGGTGTAAAACCGGACGTATTCCTGGCCGATTTCCAGGCCGTTATCCTGCCGCTGCAGAATGCACAGCGCAACCTGGTAAATTATATCAACTGGCAGTACCAGTTGCAAGAGAACCTCAACGCCGATATCTATAGCGGCTACATGATGAGCCCCACGCCATTCAACGGAGGCAATAACAATGGGAATTACTTCATGATGGATGGATGGAACGAATGGATCCTGAACATTGCTTACGATGGCGTGATGCAGGCCAATGCTGACTTCGAGAAATTCAAAATGGAATATACATCGGCCGATCTTACGGATGCCACAGCCATGTCGAAGATACTGAACGTGATCGAAATGCATAAGGCCGCGGATATCTTCGGCCCCGTGATCTATACCAAATTCGGAAAGCCCAATCCTGATCTTTCCGTTGATTACGATACCCAACAGGGAGCTTACAAAGCATTCTTTGCAGACCTCGATGTAGCTGTTGCCAACCTCAAGCCATTTGTAGCGGGAACCAAAAAAGTAGGCACCGCTTTCAAAAAAGCCGATATGATCTATGGCGGCGACCCCGTGAAATGGCTGAAACTGGCTAACACCTTGAGATTGCGCCTGGCCTTACGGATATTCTATGCCGATGGCGCTACCGCCAAAACAGAAGGCGAAAAAGCGTTGGACCCTGCCAATGGCGGCCTGCTGGAAACTGTGGCCGACAATGCACTGGTGAGTTATGGAACGGAAAGCCCGATAGGCGTTATCATCAACGACTGGGATGATATCCGCGCAGGCGCCCCCCTGGGCAGTTTCCTGAATGGATATAACGATCCAAGGCTGCAGCATTTGATGGGGCCTGCTTCCGATGCGGCAGTTGCAGGACAATTCATCGGTATCCGCAATGGTGTTGCCATCGATGCCAAAGCACGTTATGCCGGTTATTCCAAACCGTTAGCCAAAGCCGCCAGCAGCGATTATTTCGATAAAACCCTTGGCAAGGCAAAGATTGCCACTTCGGCTGAAGCATGGTTCCTGAGAGCGGAAGCAGCTCTGCGGAACTGGGCCAATGCAGGAGATATACAGGTGGCGTATGAAACAGGTATCGATCGCTCATTCGAGGAGTGGGGCGCTGGCTCGGCTACACTTTACAAGGCTGATGCTACCAGCAAGCCCGCGCCTTATGTGGATCCCAAATCGGAGACTGCTGGTGCCAACAATGTTCCGGCAGGTGACCCGAACCTGAGCACCATTACCATAAAATGGAATCCGGCCGGAGGAACAGAAGAAAAACTGGAAAGGATCATCACACAAAAATGGATCGCAGTGTACCCTGATGGCCAGGAAGCCTGGTCTGAATTCCGTCGCACCCATTACCCCAAATTGTTCCCTGTTGTAGTGAACAATAGCAATGGTCAGGTAACGGGATTCATCAAGCGCCTGCCGATACCGTCCAAATTCAAGAACAGCAATAAGACAGGATACGATAAAGCTATTGCCACACTGGGTGGCCCCGATAACCCGGGCACCAAAGTATGGTGGGATAAAAAACCTTGATACGGGCAGCAAATAGTCCCCATTTGCAGTTAGGTTGTCGCGCCCCGTTCGAAAGAACGGGGCTTCTTTGTGGAATTACCAAACCGGCCGCATCCATCAGGTTATGAAGTATCTCATAATCATATGGGTCTGGTCTGCAGGTTTCCCCAACTGTGCCTGCTCCCAAATCCATACTGCCAAAGACAGTTTGCGCTTGTATTTTCCATTGAAGGAATATCCAAAAGATTCGGTAAATGTATTGGACACATTCGTGAATATATGGTATTCTCGAATGTTATCTGCCATGAAAGAGCCGGTACTGGCCAACCTCGAAGAGGACAAGGAAGTAATCCGGTTCACCTGGTTGCGGACCTTTCACCATCCCGTAGCGATCAGGATACAAAAGGAAAAGAATAAAATCACACTGACTGCAAAGGTCTTGAATGGGGCAGGGGGGTATGAGCCCGGCAAGATCATCCTGAACAAAACAATAAAGATAAATGAGGAAAAATGGAAAGAGCTGCAAGCAGGGCTCGGGCAGATCCATTTTTTCAAGTTGCCGACAGAGATAGATGAGTTGGGATTTGATGGATCGGAGTGGATACTGGAAGTGGCTACGAAACACAATTATCATTTCATTGCCCGATGGTCACCGGGCCCCAAAAGCGAATACGGGAAATATTGCTTGCAGTTACTGACCTTATCGGGCATCCATGAAAAGGAGATTTACTGACTGGCTCTCAGTTTAACCGGATACAAGCACATTTTCTGGCAGGTTTTCCTGCTAAAATGTCCACCCAAAATGAATGGCACGAATGATGCGCCTCATAGTCTAAATTTAAGCATATATGTCAAACCAAACCGCGATACTGGCTGGAGGATGTTTCTGGGGAGTGGAAGAGCTCATTCGTGCCTATCCGGGGGTCAGGAGCACCCGGGTGGGATACACAGGTGGCGATGTTAAGAATGCTACCTATCGGAATCATGGTACACATGCAGAAGCCATCAAGATCGAATTCGACCCTAATGAGGTCTCATACAGGAAATTACTGGAATTCTTTTTCCAGTTGCATGATCCTACTACGCGTAACCGTCAGGGTAATGATATCGGCACTTCGTATCGCTCAGCGATCTTCTACCTGAATGAAGAGCAGAAAAATACGGCGACTGAGCTGATTGGGGAACTCTCTGCGGCAAATATCTACCCCAGGCCGATCGTAACGGAAGTGACGCCTGCATCAGATTTCTGGGATGCAGAAGAAGAGCACCAGGATTATCTGCAAAAGCATCCATTTGGATATACTTGTCACTTTGTTCGCCCGGAATGGAGCCTGGATAAAGCGAAAACGAAATAGACTATTCTTCTATAAAAGCAGGGGAGGGAATCATAGATACCCCAGGTACCTGAAGGATTGATACTTAAACCATTACCTCTCAAAACACCCTCTTTGCAACTAAATTATCCAGGTCTCCGTTTAAAATCGTATCTTCAGGCAAATATTACCCTTCCTACACCTATTTTGACTCTCCTGTATTCAATATTTGTGAAGGTTGTTCATATTCAAGGAGAATATTTTTCCGGATCATCCCTGCAGTATTGACTCATTTATGTATACTGGCTGATTTTTAACAGACTTACCCGTTTTTTTATGTAAGCCGGGACTTATATTTAAGTTAACCCAGAGTCTGCAAAACAGGGTCATTTTCCGGATTCAGCATCAGATCGGCTGTTCCAGGATCACGAAGGCTGCCCCATTATAATCGTAAACATGACAAGAAACATCATCACAGGAACCGGTGCTTATATTCCTGAAATAATCCGTGGAAATGAAGATTTCAATAATTCTGTATTTCTGAATGAAGACGGAAGCGCTATCAACAAAACGACCGGGCAGATCATCGAGAACTTCAAAAAGATAACAGGTATTAACGAACGGAGATATGCCCCTGAAAGCATGAATTCATCTGAAATTGCGACCCTGGCCGCAAAAGATGCCATCGCTGAAAGCGGGATTGATCCGGAAACGATAGATCAGATCATTGTTGCCCATAATTACGGCGACCTCAAACCAGGCTCTTTTCAGCCGGATACCGTTCCGGCCCTGGCATCGAGAGTAAAACAACGGCTGGGTATAAAGAATCCCCATTGTGTGGCCTACGATATCCTGTTTGGATGTCCTGGCTGGGTACAGGGGCTGATCCAGGCAGACTGTTTCATCAGGGCTGGCAATGGCAGCACTTTTCTGATCATTGGCACCGAAACATTGTCAAGGATCATCGATCCTTCTGACCGGGATAGCATGATCTTTGCAGATGGGGCAGGAGCTTGCATCCTTCAAAAAATAGAGAAAAGTGGAACGGACGGACAAGGCATTCTGAGCACAGCTGCCAGGTCCGATTGCTTTGAAGAAGCAGGCTATATCAACCTGGGACCATCATACGCAGCAGACCAGGATACTCAAACAGGGTATATCAAAATGCAGGGTAGAAAAGTGTACGAATATGCTTTGAAGAATGTTCCCGCAGCCATGAAGGAATGCCTGGAGAAAAGTGGAGCATCCATTCATGAGCTCAAAAAGATCTTTATTCATCAGGCTAATGAAAAAATGGACGAAGCCATTCTGAAAGCATTCTATCAGTTGTACGGGATCGATCAGTCCCCGGCCGATATCATGCCGATGAGTATCCAGTGGTTAGGGAATAGCTCTGTGGCAACCATCCCTACATTATTCCACCTGGTGAAAAAAGGCCTCATAAAAGGGCAATCGGTGGAGCCCGGAGACCTTATCATGTTCGCCTCTGTTGGCGCAGGAATGAATATTAATGCAGTTTGCTACAGGTATTGAACATAGCAAACTTTTTTTAAACATAAATCATAGTTAATGGCAAAATCAAAGGAAACCTTTAATAAGCGGGAAAAAGAAAAACAAAGAATGAAGAAGCAGCAGGAAAAACAGGAGAAGATGAAGGAGAGAAAGAACAATAAGGATCAGAACAAGGACTTAAGCAGCATGATGGCTTACCTTGACGAGAACGGAAACCTTACAGACACACCTCCTGATCCCAGCAAAAAGAAAGTTTTCCTACAGGAAGAGATCCAGATCGGCGTACCCAAAGCGGAAGACCTGCCGGAAGATCAATTCCATACCGGTGTGGTCAATTTCTTCAATCATCAGAAGGGGTTCGGCTTCATTATCGATAATGACACCCGGGAGCGCATCTTCGTTCACGCCAACGATATCAACGTTATGCTCAACGAAAACGATAAAGTGCAATACGAGATCAACAAAGGGCATAAAGGATTGGTGGCAGTGAATGTATCACTGATAAAAGCATGATCACAAAGCAGTTAGAAATATAATTGGCGGATAAGGATATCTGATGTACCTTCAATTGATTCATCATTTGAGCCTCGCATCAGTATCGCCATTTATCTGCCATGTTTAAGCATTTAATTCCTATACTTCTTGCCTTTCTCAGATTTTATTATTTTAAATTGTAAACATGAATATTTACGTATCAAACCTGTCATTCAAAGTACAGGACGAAGAATTGAGGAATTATTTTGCTGCCTATGGTGAAGTTAGTTCTGCTACCATCATCACAGATAGAGAAACTGGCCGTTCAAGAGGCTTTGGATTTGTTGAAATGGCGGATGACAATGAAGCGCAAAACGCAATCCGTGAGCTCAACCAATCCTCTATCGATGGTCGTCAGATCAGCGTTTCTGAGGCAAGACCCAGAACAGAAAGATCATCTTCAGGTGGCAAAAATCCTTTCAAAAGCAATAACAACTACGACAGACGTAGATGGTAAGCATATTGTTAGATATTGAAAAAGTCGCCTTCAGTGGCGACTTTTTTGTTTGAATTTGAAGCGTAAAATCAATAATATGACAATTACACAAATAGACAGTTTTCTGAAGAAAATTGAACTTGAAAGCCAGGCAGTTAAAGTAAGCATGAAATCGAGAGAGCCCTTTATTGGCTTCTTCATCAACTCCAAAGATTATGAAGACCTTAAGAGTAAGAATTTCTGGCGGATCATTAACCAGAACAAAATAAGCGACTACCAGGCTACAAAGAATCCCAATCTATCAAGGATTTACAGTGGTACCGAGATCACCAATCTGAAAGTAGTTGAAATGATAGCTGACAAATAATAAGGAACCTGCTCACCACTGAGCAGGTTTTTGCTATCAGGAAGTTGGAAATTCTTATTGCTACAGGAGGTTTACGGGGAATGCATTTCATTCCTCAAAAGGTTATGTAGTGAATAGATCCTTCCCTGACCTTCTAATCATCTGAATTGAAAAATGGGATTTCAAACGGAGGTAAACGGCTACCAGATCAGCCTATTCAATGCCAGAAATTATGATCCAAATTCAACGGATAACTCCTGGAATTTTGATCAGCTCTATTCTGATGAAGAATATGACGATTATCAATTTGTCACCAGACATGGGATCGAAGTCTCACTGAATAACCAACGTCTGAGCGCTGCACTGATCATGGGTGGAAGCGGAGCAACAGACATTCATATTCATGCTTTTGTAGCTAACGATAACAAGCTAATTGTCTGTTGTTCCAACAATGTCTATTGTCTTTCCATACCCGAATTGGATTTATTATGGCGCGTAAAATGCGATGAAGCCACATGCTTCCAGATCTTTGCATACAAAGACAACTTCATTGTTCATGGCGAACTACAGATAACATGCCTTCATCAAAATGGAAAACAAAAATGGGAGTTTAGTGGAACCGATATTTTTGTAACGCCAAACGGAAAGGATAATTTTCAAATAGTGGACGGCTGTATTTATGTAACCAATTGGGATCTCGTACAGGTCATATTAGACGCAGATACAGGAAAGGTAATGAATGAAGGAGATCAGCCCTAATCACAAACCCAATCCCCCGGCTGTCAATAACACCCCAAAACTATCCTTGAAATAAGCGCCCCCAGCAGAAAATACAAAAGTGTAAAAATGGAAATCAGGATCCCGGAAACATACGCCCAGCACTGACTTGCTCAACCCAGTATTTTCCGGTACAATATATTTTCCTTAACTAGAAAGAAGCAAATAGCTCATCTATAAGAATAAAGGCGCCATTCAGGAGCCCGAGTATCACTACAAGGATTTTCATTTGTTGGAGGTTATACTTTACAATACAAAAAGCATTTGAATAGATGTTTAGCCAGCAGAAATAAAGTTGGAGTATACATTTATAGATACTACCATTGTTGTGAAAAGCTAATATCTTACTCATAACTTCCAAAATGAAAAAACTAATCAACCGATCATTTCCTGTTGTATTGATGTTATCGTTCTTTAGTTGCAAAGATGCCGCAAAACAAAAAACTCAGTTAAATAGAGGCAGTGCTCCATCCGTGGAACTGAAAGTGGACGGTGTGAAGAAGACCGAAGATCCTGCACCGGTCATTTCATCTGCTTACACAAGTTCATATCTTCTGTTAAGCTATTTAAGCGAGAAAGACGATATCCAGTTTTCCATCTCTGCTTATATGCCCGACCTGAAACCAGGAACATTCCAGGTATACGATTGTAAATCGGCTTCGGAATGTGGCGACAAAATGCCGGACAATCAACAAACCGCCCTGTATGGCCCTTTCATCAAAGATCCAATGCCAGCCCTTAACTTGTTTAGATCCGCCTATTATGCTCCCAAACTTGGGCTTTCACCTTTGACGTTCACCATCACTTCCGTAACCGATGAGCAACAGGCAGGCAATCCATTCAAGACTAAGAGGATCCAGGGGAAACTCAATGGGGTATTGGCTTTCGTAGAACAGCAGTCCGGTAGAAACGATTGGCATATCGTTGGAAAAACGACGCAAATAGAAGGCAACTTCAACGTCCTTTCCAGCATCAGATAAAACAATAAAGACAAAAGGCTCTGAAATGATCAGAGCCTTTTTCTATATATATTGATCTTCTCTAGTAAACCAGTTTGGTTACACTCACATGCTTCTCCAAAGTATCGATGGTTGCAGAAGTTTGCACCAATTCAACTACCACTTGCTTACGTGCGGTTGTCCATCTGCCCAGGGTCACATTGTATACACCACCCATCATATTGTACAAGCCGGCATCGGTAGGGGCCGCCGGGTATTTATCAGTGACGGGGTAAGGAAGATTGGCCAGATTACCGGCAGAACGATAATGAAGATATGGAACAATCAGGGGTTTGTACGTTGCAGGATCTATGCTGATGGAATACATGGAGTACCAATCGTTATTGCAGATCCTGTAACCCAATATCGGCAATTTAGTAGGATCATAGATAGTGGTGGTACCGCCTGTAGACATGAACAATACATCTTCAGGAACAGTAGTTTCAGTAACGGTAGTCCCTTTGAAAATGGCTACACCACACATATTTCCATTATTGGCGAAAGGCCCGGTAGTGCTGAATTCCGTGGTATGCGCCAGCCCGCCGTCACCCAGGTTGGGAAGGGCGCTACCTGTAACGGCATTAGTGCCGCTGGTAAGGAATGTTTTTTGATACCAGTTAGTAGATGCAGGAAAAGAATACGTACCCGCTGATCCATTTATCTTCTTTCCCTGGAAACCAAAATAGAAGAATTCTCCTTTTTTAACGCTTCCGGAATTGATATTCCATTTGATGGTACGCTGTCCACCGGTAGCCCATCCATTATCGAGTGGGGTTGCGGAGCTGGCAGTACCAGCATTATTACAAAACACGATGCTGTATGGAGTGGCAACAAAGTCAATATCCGTAGTAGCCAGCATCTGCACATATTCATAACCACCATCCCCACCTTTGGGATCGCTCTGGAAACCGGATATGAGAAGATCCTGCACGGAAGAGCCCATATCCACGATATCATCCCCATTCCTTGTCCTGAATTGTATTCCGCCTTCAGGATTGGAAAATGGAATTCCTACATATGCAGCCAGTGCAAAAGGGCCATTGTTGGAATAACTTACAGCCGGATCGGTATACAGCGCCATGTCCCCAAAACCATCATTGATCATTTTGGATCCGCTTATTGTTTCACCTGGTTTGAGCGCAGGATTGAAGCTTGATTTATTGAGAATGCAAAGCGAGCTCTCATAATCGTTGGGATTTGCCTTCAACTGTGCCACGGTGATGGCATTGATGCCCATCGTACCTTTGCCGGCAGCGCGGATATTGGCCGCCGTTATACCCGTAATGGTGAGAATCCCATTTTTCCTGGTAAGTGTACCGCTGGAAATATCGATCACCAGCGAGTCGCCCAACTTATAATTGGCAGCAGCACTCCCCAGCTCTATCGAAATACCTCTCAAAGTGGAAAGGCGACGGCTATCCTGTACAATCAGCAGGTCTTTGGGGAGATTGCCACCCGTATGATCCGAGATCACTACTGCAGCCAGCCTGGAGCCACCATACAGGTTCTTTTTGGTAAGCGGTACATCCTTTCCCTTATAAAGTGGGCGAAGGTCCAGGATCGGCACCACATCGTAAGGAACGGCGCCCGGATAATTCTCGTAAGTGACTTTGTTGCAACTGCCTGTTACAGCAGCAATGCTTGCTATCAGGAAAATATATTTAAGGCATTTCATTGTCGTGATTTTTTATTGATTGACATTAAGGTCTCTGCCACCAAACATTTGTAAATATTTCATCAGGCCCTTGCACCGCAACGGCAGCTTTGTAGTTTACAGGATTGGCCGCCTGCACATACACCGGATACACCAGCCTGGCCGGCATTACACCACCATTTTGTAAACCAGGGCCCTTTGGCAGGATAGGATGGCCTGTACGCCTGTACTCGAACCATTGTTGCAGATCTGTCATGAACAATGCATAGTATTTCTGCAAATGGATCTTTTCCATTTTTTGATCCAAAGAAAGATTATCATCCCAGTGCTGACCCGCTGCATCCAGGTTGGCCAGATGGGTGGTAAAATTGGAAGACGTGGTATTTTCAGGAAAACCGGGCACCCAATAATTGAGGGCCGATGCAATGCCCTGGTAGAAAAATGTTTTTGTATCGCCATCGATCCATCCCTTTGCCGCAGCTTCCGCCAATATGAACTGTACCTCTGAATACTGCATGATGATACCGGTCAGTGTATTTTGCTGCAGGGACCAGGTGCCGCCTGTGCTGGTATTGTCATAGCTCTGGAAATAACAGCCCTTGGTATCTCCGGTGCCTGGCGTGTATCCACTTTTTACGCCAAACCATCCACCGCCGCTGGCCTGTGAAATGCCCAGGCGACCTATACTTCCCGACCCATACGGCGTGGAAGAAACATAACGCGGATCAGACCACGCAATCAGATTGTCCAGAAAGAAACTGCAAACAGCGGGGCCACGGAAATCCTGTGCCCGCACCCCGTTCACGAAAGGTGAGGTGTAGGGGTCGGTGGTGCTGGTGCCGCCACTCCATAACAACCTGGCACAATCGGCATTGCTTTGGAAGATCGGGTATTGGGAAGGGTTAGCTACTATCTCTTTTATCTTATCGATGCACTGTTGTTGCACTTCTGCTTTTCCTGAAATGCGCATTAAGAGGCGCAGGTATAATGAATTACAAAACTTCCTCCATTTGGCAATATTGCCTTTGTACAGGGGATCGCTGGAAAGCACTATCGGTGAGCCTGCGGCAAGCAGGGTATTGGCTTCTTCCAATTGCTTGAACAGGTCCATATAAATATCTTTCTGTTTATCGAAAGATGGAATTACATTTCCCTGATCACCTTCGAGTGCATGGAAATATGGAATATCACCATAGATATCCGTCAGGTTGGCGAACAACCAAACCTTACCGATCTTTCCAATACCCTGGTATGAAGTATTGGGAGTTTTGGCAGTACGTGCAAGGCTGTCTACCTGCTTGAAATTGGTCAGTTGAACATACCATGCATTCCATAAATAATCCGACATGCTGGTCCTGAAGGCATACCTGAACACAGTATTGTCACCATCGCTTTGCGATACTGTTACCTGCATCAGTTCGTTATTGAAACTCCTGTTGCGGCTCATGCCCGGCCAGATAGAATTCACCAGCGCCGGCGCCAACAGTTTATCAGAGCTGGTTTCGAGAATATTGATAGGATCGGTATTCAACTCGTCGAAACCCTTGTTGCATGAATAGAATGCTGGCACAGCCATCAAAACCATACATGCTATCATTAATTTCTTTCTCATCCTTTTTTCTTTTATTGTTGATCGGCTTTTTTAGAATCCGATAGATAAATTGAAGCCCATGCTGCGGGTAGACGGGAATTGTCCTACTTCAAAGCCGCGAACCACATCCGTTCCACTCAGAGTGCCAAATTCAGGATCGAATATGGGCCAGGGCGACCAGATGAAGAGGTCACGACCATAAACCCCGAAGCTGGCATTGGACAAGCCCAGGCGTTTCAGGAATTTTGGTTTGAAATTGTAGCTGATACCAGCTTCACGGAATTTCAGGAAATCTGTACTGAAAGTGCTTCCCTCCGCATTGTAACTACCCATGCTGTACTGATAATACTGGTCTATATCGGTAGCCACCACATCGTTCTTACGATAGCTTCCATCAGGGTTTTGCACCACACCGTTGCCGATGATACCGTTGTACCTGCCGGGCAAGGTAGATTTCAGCTTGCCTTGTTCCACCATCTTGTAATGGGTAAGAGAATAGGCTACAGCGCCCACCTGCGCATCAAACAGGAAGTTGACAGTGAAATTCCTGAACTGGAATTTGTTACCCAGGCTGAACTTGTATTTGGGCGTAGTGTTGCCGAGGTAAATGATGCTATCCGTGATCCTGGGGAAGCCGGTAGCAGGGTCAAAGACCACTTGTCCATCAGGACTTCGCATATAACCCAGGCCATACAGATCGCCCATGCTTCCACCCACAGAAGCCACTATCTGACCACTGGCGATCTGGCCGGCCCTCAGCAGTACCGTGCTGTCCGGCATGGACATGATCTTATTCTCGTTGTAGGAGAAGGTTCCGAACACACTCCAGTTCAGTCCATTTTTCCTAACAATAGGTTTGGCGTTCACTGATAATTCAACACCGTTGTTCCTTACTTTTCCTGCATTGATCAAGGCAGCACTGTAGCCGGAGGAGGCGTCCACCGTTCTGGTGAAGATCTGGTTCCGTGTATTCCCAAAATACACAGCCAGGTCCAATGCAACCAGTCCATTCAGGAACTGTACTTCAGTACCAAATTCGTAGGTGGTGGTAAGAAGCGGTTTGAGGTTCACGTTAGGAAGGGTGGTGGGGTTCACCAGCGCACTGTCCGGATAGATACCACCGCTGGCAACGGGGTAGGTATAGGCCGTTCTGTAGGGAGTAGTGGTAGAGCTACCCACCATGGCCACTGAGGCCCGCAACTTGGCATAGTTGATGAAATTGGGCAGTTTGGCAACTTCAGACAGGATGAAGCTGGTATTGAGCGAAGGGTAGGCAAAACCTACAGCATTCTTTCTTTTTGGAGAAGCCAGCACACTGCTCCAGTCCTGGCGCCCCGTCAATTCAGCAAACCAGAAATTCTTATAGCTGAAGTTCACAACGCCGTAAATACTATTGATCTGGTAACGACTGGTATCGGGATAATACACCAGGCCGTACTCACTATTTTCCAGTGTATAGATGCCCGGTAGATGTAATCCATCGTTTCTCACATCCGTTTTATCATACTCGTTCTTCAACTGGCTGCCCCCGAAAGTGACGCCCATTTTTACATCCCTGTTCAATTCCTTGAAATATTTGAGCATGAAATCGTAGCTCTTTTCCCTGGAATAAATATTCTGTCTTCTCACAGAGCCTTTGGGTAGGCGGGTACCTGCATCATAAGGACGATCCTGCTCACGCTTGTCGTTCATCCAGTCGTAGTTGCCACGCAGCATCACGCTCAGCTCTTTGGTAACCTGGTAATTCAGGGTTACGTTACCGGTTACGTTATTCCTTCTCGTTTTGTTGAGGAATTCGTTTACGATAGCAAACGGGTTTTCAGGAAAAGAAGAAAACGGATAACGGATGTATTTGTAAAGACTGTCGAAAGTACTTCCGGGGCCACCTGCCCAGTAATTCCTGAGCCAGTTATAATCGGCACTGGGTTGCCAGAAAATATACCAGTACATCAACGACTGATTGCCATAACCTGCAGCAGGCAGGTTATCACTTTTCCTGAAACCGTAGTTTATTTTCGTTGACAGTTTTATCTTTTTTGTGATATCTGTGTTGGTGGACAGCCCGATATTCTGGCGAAGGAAGCCGGTATTGGGCACGATCCATTTATTATTCTCGGAGCCCAGGGTAACGCGAACACCGGTGGTTCCCACTTTTCCATCAACGCTGAGGTTATTGCGAAGATCCCTGCCACGGTCCCAAAAGTCGTTGATATTGTCGTAAGCCTTCCAGGGAGTGCGTTTCAGCCCTCCGGTCTGGCGAACGGGATCGTATTGATAGAATGATTGTCCATCAAATTTCGGCCCATATGCAGAGCTGGTACCGCTGGTGCTGGCGCCATCTTCCGTTCCACCATAGGAGTAATAAAGCGCACCGCCAAGGCCCTGTCCATATTCGTATTGCATGTCGGGGTACCTGTTCCCTTCTTCAATGCTGCCATTCATGGTATAGCGGACATTGAAATGACCTTTCTTCTTTTGGTTAGCAGATTTGGTAGTGATGATGATAGCGCCGTTTGCTGCACGCTGACCATACAAGGCGGCGGCAGCGGGCCCTTTCAAAACCGATACGCTTTCAATGTCTTCCGGGTTGATATCATTCACGGAACTGCCATAGTCAGCCGGCAGGTTATCCGAGTTGGTGGCATACACAAGGTCGCTGCTATTGGCAGATCGTCTGCCACTGCCATTATTTATCACCACACCATCTACCACAATGAGTGCTTCATTATCGCCGGTGAGGTTGTTCTCGCCGCGGAGGATGATCTTGCTGGTAGCAGCGGGGCCCGACCCTGAGCGAACCAGGTTGAGGCCAGCCACCTTTCCGGACAAGGCATCCATCCAGTTCTGGCTCACCGCATCGGTGAGTTGATTGCTGTCCACTTTTGTAAGCGCATAACCAAGAGAGCGCTGGGATTTTTTGATACCCAGGGCAGTAACCACTACTTCATTCAGGTCTTTCACTTTGCTTTTCAAACGGATCAGCAGGGTATTGGATTTGCCTGGTTGTTTTACAACAAATCCTTTTAGCATCTGGGTTTCATACCCGATAGATGAAAAAGTAAGGTCATATATTTCTCCCAGTTTCAATTGAGGAAATGTAAAGATCCCTTTCTCGTTGGTGATGGCAGTTAAGGTCTGGCGGGAGTTTTCTGCCCTGTGCGTAGCGATAACCGTTACCGCCTGCAGTACATCGCCTTTTTCTGTAAGCACTGTTCCACTTACAGCTACGGTTTCCTGCGCAAACGCCGTTACATTGAATAATAAAAGGAACAAAACCGACAAAAGTAGTATGTCACTTCGCCTTTTTTTCATTGGTAGTTGCATAAATTTTAGTTGTTACATGTATGCATAGGATGGCCAGGCCGCTGTTGTGCAGCATGCATTCCCAGTATACTTTATCTGTATATTTACTTAGATGCTGTTATTATGTAACCGTTATCCTTTTGAGTAACCTGCAGACCATTCATGTTAGAGATCACTTTCAGCAATACGGATAAGGAATCGCTTTTAAGAACTTCACCGGAAAAGAATTTCCCTTTCAGTTCATCTTCATCATAGAATATGGAAGAATGGTACTTCGCATGCAGTTTCTTCATCACTTCAAGCAAGGGTGTATTATCGAAAACAATGGGTTGTTCTTCTTTTATCGAATTCCCGTTTTCCGGCATTATCGGATTTTGTTTTTGTACCGGATTGAACTGGTTAACAGAAACGCCTTGTTCAAGGCTATACCTCATTTCATTACCAGGCAACAACATGATATCCTGCTTCCAGCCTTTCAGTTTTTCTACTTGTGACCTGATCAACACCTTGCCCTGGAATAATTTTACATTACAGGAGAGGGGCGTTTCAGAAACCCTGAAAGAAGTGCCAAGGGCTGTTGTCGAGAACAATTTGGTATGCACCGTGAAAGGCTTTGTTTTATGAGTGGCCACATCAAATTCCGCTTCGCCCTGCATGTAGATATTCCGTTGCCCCTGGAGCCCGAATGGTTCCAGGTATTTGATAATGGCTTTGGGCGCCAGCTTCACCAAGGACCCATCCTGCAATTTCAAATGGAATGCTTTGCCGGTTGTGTTGGCATGTTGCTTCCAGTTGGCGGTGGTATCCGGTTGCTTTTCTATTTTCGCCAGCGTATTGCCTGTAGTGGTTTTCGCGGCCGGGATAAATAACCATAATGCCAAGGCTGCGATCAACACAGAGGCGGCTGCGGCCATCCATCGAAATCGAATCACGCGCGAATGTCTTTTGATATGCGCTTCTATCTCCTCCCTCATTTCTTCTTTATAACCGGCGGGTATATTATTCTCGTTTTCCACAGCCTCCCAGGAAGCCTTCAGGTATACAGACATCAGTTCCGGATGCTGTTTCAGGCGCCTGGCAACGGCTTCCGCTTCGGCAGGGGTACACCGGTTGTCAAAAAATTTTTGTATGAGCGTATGGGTGATCTTCATGTGTGCATTAATGAATACGAAAGGCAAGATGATTTACCCCTGCTGGTAACACTTAGTTAATATTAGAATAAAAAGAAGCGAAGGACGAATACTACAGAAACGAGCGAGCGCACATGCTTTAGGGCCTTTGAGTAATGATCCTCGACCGTTTTGATGCTTACTGATAGCTGTTCAGCAATTTCCTTGTTGGAATAACCCTTCACGATCTTCATCATGAATACATTTTTCCGGATGGGAGGGAGATCTTCGGAAACCGCATCGATATAGTCGGCAGATTCGTAGTCCGAATGGGATTGATAGGTGAGAGAAGGCTGCTCATAGAGACTGTCTTCCAACTGGTATTGGTATTTGCGCTCCACGGCTATCTTACGCAGGTGATCTACGAATACAGAGCTGGCAATGGTGAAAATTTGCGTATCGAGGGAATATGCTTCAGACAATGTATGCCTGCACTGCCATAGTTTGATAAAAGATTGTTGGGTAAGGTCCTTAGCTGCCTCTTCCTCCCGTGTACGTTTCAGGAAAAAATGAAACAATTTGGCGTGATACTGGTCGTAAGTAGCCTGAAAGACCAGCTCATCACCTTTCTTTATTTCAATAATTGGGCTCAATGCATGATCTGTTTAGAAGGTAGAAATTCCGGTGCAAAATTGAAGAAATGAGAAATATTGTATTATTATGTATGTGTTAAGAAATTCAAAAGGAGAATGGCGTTTTTGTGTGGAAAAATGGAAGGAAAAATTTCGGATATTTATATTTGTAATACCGGCAATGTAAATTCCTTAAAAGAAAACGATAATTCCATTTTATGTCAATTACCAAAGAAGCTGAATTGATCGGGATGAAAAAAGCGAGCGAAGCGGTTGCCCTCACTCTGAGAAAAATGAAGGACTTTGCTCAACCCGGCATCACCACCAAACAACTGGACGAGTTTGGTGCGCAGATCCTCCGGGACCTCGGAGCCAGATCAGCTCCATATCTGACCTATGGATTTCCCGGCTTCACCTGCATCAGCGTGAACAATGAATTCTGCCATGGTATTCCCTCCCACAAAAAAATATTGCAGGAAGGCGACCTGATCAATATAGATGTATCGGCCGAGCTCGATGGATTTTGGTCGGACAACGGCAATTCATTCGTTCTTGGAAAAGATATACACCAGCACCAAAAACTGGTCAATGCTTCAAAAGAGATTCTGCACAAAGCCATCAGCAATATAAAAGGAGGAGTACGCATTTCCGATATTGGCCACCTCATTGAAACTGAAGCCAGAAAAAGGGGCTACAAAGTGATCAGGAATCTGACAGGACATGGCATCGGCAGAAGCTTGCATGAAGCCCCTTCCGAAATAGCCAACTACAGGGACAAAAACAACCTGGCAAGGTTCAAAAAGAGCTCAGTGGTTGCTATCGAAACTTTCATATCCACCTCATCCACGTATGCCGAAACGCTTAGCGACGGATGGACGATGGTGGGTAACAATGGGGGCTTTATGGCTCAACACGAACATACGATCGTAGTAACTGAAGGGATGCCCATTATTCTCACCGAAATGAACGGCGTCTGGAATTGAGTCTTCGATTACATTTATCTCTTTTTTGCAACCAATCAACAGTATGGCATCAGCATTTTGGACGCTGGAAGATGGTCGTGGGTTTGCCCGCAGATGGACGGGCATGGCGTATATGTTAGAGCTCATAACCGATGAATTAAAGAGAATCGCCGGCGCCAGGGAGTTCTATGAATACCTGGAACCATTTGTGTTCCGGGAGGAGAGGGGCGATGAATCGAATGGGATTGGAGGGTTCATCAAAGGAAACGAAAGCATCATGTTCAACTTCGACCTAAGATCTTTTGCGCCCATCAATCGTGAATATTTCTGGCAGGCAACAGAACAGGCATTAGCTAAACTTAAATTACAGGAAAACGAAAATGAAGGCATCATTTACCTCTTGTCTGTTTTGCTGGACATGCATACCCGTGTCATACAAGGAGAAGACCCGATGGAACTGAATCATATGACAGTTATAGAACCTCCTCCCACTGAAAAATCAGGTCCGGGTTGGTGAAATCACATATCATTCAAGCATTTTTATCGTTTTCAAAACTCTTCCTGCACCTCAAAGCTGATCGTTTCTTTGGTTTGAGGATGAACAAATTCCAGGTAAGCGGCATGGAGGCACATCCTTTCAGATGCAATACCGTAGAGATCATCACCAACTATCGGGGCGTTCAACCCCAGTTCATGGGCTGCATGCATTCGCAATTGATGGGTTCTGCCGGTAAGCGGCCAAAAATCGACCTTGCTCATATTCTCCTTGCTATAGATCAGTTTCCACTTCGTAAAACTCTTTTTCCCGTTCTTGAAACAGACCAATTGCCTGGGCCGGTTGAACAGATCGGGACAAAGCGGAAGATCGATCTCGCCCCCGGGCTGGTCTACAGCTTTTGACAACAAAGCCCTGTAACGCTTACGTACTGTACGTTTCAGGAATTGCCACTGAATATGTTTATGGGCCTGTTTCGTTTTAGCAACCACAATCAGCCCGGAAGTATCCATATCCAAACGGTGCACCATCAGTGGCTCAGTGCCAGCTAACAGATATTGCAACCGGGAATAAACTGAATCCCGGACATGCACCCCGGGAACAGAGCGTAATCCGGCTGGCTTATTTACCACCACCAGGGCTTCATCTTCATAAATGATCTCAACTTCGTGCCGGAGCTCAGGCGTGTTCAAAGGAGCTTCATCCACCAGCATACCATCAAGCATATGCGACAGGATCGACTTGCATTTACCAGTACAGGCAGGGTAGAATTGTTTATGTTTCCTGATCTCGGATTTTGGTGATATACCCCACCAAAACTCGGCCATTGCAATGGGAGTATAAGCGTTCGAAAATGCATACTGCAGCAATTTGGGAGTGGCGCATTCACCGGCCGCTGCAGGAGGCCTTCCAAACGGGGTCTCTCTGAAAATTTCCTGTAAACTTTTTCTTTTGCCTTCGATATTCAAAAAAGAATATTGGTCAAAAAGCTGTTGTTGCAAAGCAGCGGATCTTTGCTTTCGTTCATTTTTACAGGATTCTATTTCCTGATCAAATTGAACGATCCTTGCCCGAAGTTCATTCAGGATTTCTTCCCATTTATTTACCAGCGCTTTGAGTTGGCGTTTATCGTATAAGCTTTGACTGATCAGTGTTGCTTCCAGTTGGTCCAGTTCAGGTTGGCTAAATATCTCTTTTTTCGCTTCCCGGATCTGCTTCCGGTTATCTTTATTTCTTTTTAATTGTTCTTTGCACGCTGCAATTTCTTTGGCTGATCGATCGGCAGAATCTTCCATTTCCAACTTCAAAAGCCGGTATTCCTCCCGGGATTCCATTTCCCTGACCTGAGCATTGATTGAATCGATGATCTCGATCCCCTGAACAAAAAAACTGTTCTCTTCCAGGGTATCGAATACAGGAGGCACAAACCCGGGGTGATCATTTTTACCGGCAAGATTACCTGAGAAAGCAGAAAGATACCCCAGCTTCCCTTTTGAATCCTTCACCACCAGCACTCCAAACATCTTACCGGAAGGGGTCCCGTCTATTTCCTCATTCAGGCCAAAATTATGCCCCAGGTCGGTTCGAGTTTCCAGGTAATGCTGCAGTTCGGCCACCGCAATCAGTGCGATAGGGTGTGGCTGGTAAAAAAATGGAAAAGTGAACCGTTCTGGCAGAATGATCCCCTTTAACTGTTTTTCCGATAGATATGATATCCTGTGATCGATAACCGGCAACTCTTTCTTAGTTTAAACCGCAAATTTATCATATATTTTTCTTCCAGATCAAAAAGCCTGAAACACCACACCTCTATGAAATTCTTATTACTGATCTTACTGGCAGGATCAACTTTTTCAGTTTTTGCACAGAATAACCAGGCAGTTGAGCTAAGATGGAAAATAGGAAAGAACGAGAAACTGCTGTATGCAACTGTCATGAATGAGATCGATACCTCCAGGATACAGGTCAAAGACAGTTCTGCGAATGCAGCCACAGAAAACAAAGCTGACCCTGGTAAATACAGTTCAATAAATAAACCCACCGCGGTATTGCAGATTAGATCATAAAAGAAGACTGGCATATTTCGAAAGCCAGTCTTCTTTTCCATTTTTATGCTACAGCACTTTCTGCATGGATCACGCCAAGCGGAACAAAACTACTATCGTGCAATAAATACATTTTTCCATTTACTTCCTGGTAAAACTCAACCCCAAGTAAATGTATGAAAGCCTGTTTGGTATTGGGAGTGATAGAGATATCCAATGTAAAGCCCGCAGATTCAGCATCATCGTAAAGTAAAGATGGTGTTCTGCTTTCGTTCAGCATATATTTATTCTTTTCAAAATCCAGCTCTGCTGCAGAAGTTATGATCCGGAAATGAGTAGCTCCCGGGGGCCCCACCAAAGAAGTGGATGGAACAAATTCCGGAAACTGAACAGATAATTTGCCTGTATCCCGGTCTGAAGTGCTATAAAATGGCATAACGCAGATC
>JAGIAP010000370.1 GCA_017744805.1 Chitinophagaceae bacterium
CAGTAAGACTTTCGGGTTCCTGGAACGAAGATAGGCTGAAGCCGGAACAAAACCATCATTGCATGGTAAAGCGGGTCGAAAACCCCAATCTGCGTTTTTTTAAAGCTATACCCAGCAAATTCCTGCAAAAACAAACAAATTTTTTGCGTTTTTTTGCAGGATTTAAATTTTTTTCTTCACTTTTACTCCGTGAAAGTGCATGTTTTTAAGCCCGTACCCTATTTCGCTTATTCCTCATAGTTACTGTGCTTTCATCACCTGGGTCCTATTGGATTGAGTACTATTCTTTAACAACATTTAATTTAAAGCTGCTTTATGGACAATCTAACGATGCAGGCAGGAATCAAATGGAAAAAAATTCCGTTCTTGCTTTGCCTGATCTTTGCAGGTTACTTCGCTGGTGCGCAGGTTACGATCAGCGGTAAGGTAACAGATGCAAAAAAAGACGCTGTACCTGGTATTTCTGTACAAGTGAAGAATACCGCGTATGGCACATCCTCAGATGCAAATGGCTCTTACTCTTTACAGGCTAACCTCAAGCCTGGCTCTTACACCGTAGAATTTTCAGGGATCGGTTACAAGGCTGTTACAAAAACCCTCCAGGTGGGATCAGACAGCAAGTACACGCTGGATGCTGAACTTACTGCCGATGCAATTGGTATGGACGAGGTGATCGTAACAGGTACCAGCGCCGGAACTACCCGTAAACAACTCGGCAACTATGTAAGTACAGTGAAAGCCGAAGACCTCAACAAAGGTGCTACCGGTAACGTACTGGCAGCCCTCCAGGGCAAAACTGCAGGTGCGCAGATCAGCCAGAACTCAGGCGATCCTGCAGGTGGTATTTCTGTGAGACTGCGCGGTATCAGCTCCATCAACTCTTCTTCTGAACCACTCTATATTGTGGATGGTGTTATCGTCAACAACGCAACCAACAGGGTTACCAATACATCTGCCAACTATGACGGAGGAAATGTTGTAGGTACAATTGGTCAAAACAGGATGGTGGATATCAACCCCGCCGATATTGAAAGGGTGGAGGTATTGAATGGTGCGGCTGCAGCAGCCATTTACGGCTCCCGCGCCAATGCAGGTGTGGTACAGATCTTCACCAAACGTGGTAAATCAGGCGCACCGCAGGTAAGCTTTTCTTCCAGTTTTCTGATGAACCAGCTTAGGAAGAAACTTGACGTTAACCAGTCGCCCGTAAAGTTTGGTGGCAGCGTGGACGAATTTACTCATGATGTGATCGCACTTGTTAACGGTGCATTAGTAACCACCACTTCTCCTGTAAACCGTTACGATTATCAGGATTATGTTTTCCACACCGGTACAGGAACTGACAACAATGTTTCCGTGAGCGGTGGTAACGAAAAGACAAAATACTTCGTTTCCGGTTCCTATTTCTTCAACCAGGGGATTGTCAAGAACACAGATTTTCAGCGATACAGTTTCAGGGCCAACGTTGATCAAACTTTCAACAAATGGCTCAGTGTAAATATGGGTCTTAACTATGTCAACAGCAAGGCCAATGAAAAGCCTGATGGCAACTCCTTCTTCTCTCCTGTTGGTTCCATCAACATCATTGGGAACTTCCATGATATCTGGAAGCGTGACGCATCCGGCAATTTGTTGAAAGTTGGGAACTTCAATCGTGTAAACCCCGTTTCTGTGATTGAGGATATGAAGCAGCAACAGACCACCAGCCGCGTACTGGCCAATCTGGGTGTGAAACTGAAGCCGGTGAAGAACCTTACTATCGATTACACAATGGGTATCGATAACTATGCTCAGAACGGTACAACCTTCATTCCTCCGTACGCTTACACGGTAAATCCCAACTTTTTCGGAGGTACTGATGATCTGAATGGTTACGCCAGTGCAGCCACCAATACTTTCTTCCAGATCAACCATGAGCTGAACGCCACATATACCACCAATATCTCTGATGATCTTGGTTCAACCACTCAGGTGGGTTATTCCGTTCAATACGAAAAGAACAATTATCTAATGGCGCAGGGCCGTGGTATGAGTCCTTATATTTCTGTTGTAAAGTCTGCCATTACACAACTTCCTTCTGCAGATGAAAGAAGCGAGCTCTCTGTTTCCGGTGGCTATGTTCAACAGAATTTCCGTTACAAGAATCATTTCTTCGTAACAGGAGCAGTACGCCTGGATGGATCTTCTGTATTCGGACCGGATCAACGTAACCAGGTCTATGCAAAAGCGAGCGGTAGCTACGTGGTCTCCAGCACTGATTATTGGAGCAAACTTAATGTAGACAAATGGTGGGACCTCCTGAAATTCCGTATGGCTTATGGCCAATCGGGTAACTTAACAGGCATCGGTGCTTTCTCCAGGTTCAACACTTATACCAGCAATGCTTTCATCGGTAAGCTGGCAATGAACTCCAAAGGAGTTTTAGTAGATGAGAATATCAAACCAGAGCGCCAGGATGAGATCGAGTTCGGTATGGACCTGGCTTTCCTGAACAACAGGATCGGACTGCAGGCCAACTACTATCACAAGAAAGTGAAAGACCTCCTGTTCTCCAGGGTAATTGCTCCTACTTACGGATACACCAGCTATCTCGGAAATGTGGGTGACTTGGAAAACAAAGGTTTTGAGATCGTGTTGAATGTAACGCCTGTAAAGAAAAGCGAAATCACCTGGGATATTACGGCCATCTTTAACCGAAACAGGAATGTGGTCACCCATCTGGGCCAACCCCGCTTCTCTCCTGCCACTAACTCAGGGGCGCCTGTATCTATCATAGAAGGACAACCGATCGGTGTATTCTACGGAACTTTCTTCGCGAGAGATAACGGCCAGTTGCTTAAGAACGCTGCCGGCATACTTCAATTTGAACGCGGAACACAAACATCGTTAACCACTTATGAAGCCCGCCGCGACAACAACGGTGCTCCTACCGGTGATCTGCTGCGCAAGGTGGTAGGCGATCCAAACCCAGACTGGACCGGTACTCTCGTGAACGAAGTGAGCTACAAGAAATTTGCACTCCGTGTTCAGCTCGATGCCGTACAGGGTGTGGATGTATGGAATGCAGACTGGCGTACGCGCCAGGGTGTAGGTAATGGCCTGGTGGCTCAGGACGAACAGATGGGCAAGCTTCCCCGCGGCTACGTGGCTGGTGCTTATGATGTGAATGAATGGAGGATCGATGACGGTTCATTCGTGAAACTGCGTGAAGTTGCTATCACCTATCGTTTCGGCAAGGTAAAAGGACTGAGTGATCTGGCAGTAAGCCTCAGCGGTCGGAACCTGATCTCTTTCGACAATTACAAGGGATATGACCCTGAAGTGAATGCAGGCGGACAAAGCACCATTCTCAGAGGAATAGATTTTGGCGCTGTTCCTATTCCAAGGACTTTCAGTTTGGGAATCCAGGCTAAATTCTAACCAACAAAAACATTTTATGAAGAAGCTAATATTCAATAATAAAATATACGCCCTGGCACTGCTGGTTGTGGCTGCCACCGGATGCAAGAAGGACTTCACCAACCCCAATGAAACACCTAGTGATGTCGTTTTTAAAAATCCTATCACTGCAGCCAGTGCCGCTGTAGGCATTCAACGCACCTATACTGCCGGACAAGCAAGCACCCTTTTTGCAGCCATAGATGCAAATGGCCTTACCACATACGAGCTGACACTGCTGAATCCGGGGAACGTAGGGGAAAACCAATTCAGCAAAGGTGGTATAAATGTAGACGGCACAAATAACGTGCTCACCAATATCTGGACCAACGGCAACAAGATGATCTTCGATGCCAACAATGTGATCAGATATGGAGAACAAACCACCGACAAGCCATATGGCGCCGGTTTGATCAGCTATGCATCGATCTTCAAGGCCCTGGCATTGGGCAACCTGTCTATGTTCTGGGAAAAAGTTCCCGACACTATCGGAACGATCGGCACCCCGGTGTCTTTCATCGATCGCATGGATGGTTATAAGAAAGCTATCAGAGTATTGGATAATGCCATCGCAGCATATGAAGCCAACAACCCGAATCCTACAGTAATTGGCAGGCTTACCGCTGGAGTTGCCAGCAATGGCATGATCAATGCCCTCTATGCTTTGAAAGCGAGATATGCATTGTTCAGTGGCGACTACGATGCTGCTCTGGCAGCAGCAGAGAAAGTGGATCTTACCAAAAAGGTGGTACTTGATTTCAACGCACAGGTGATGAATCCCGTGTATGAATCTGCTACCAGCAACACTAACTTCTTCCAGCCCATTGATTCTACACTCGGTCTGCCTGAAGCAATTGCTCCTGAAAAAACTGACGGACGTATCCTTTTCCATACCAGGATCAAGACTCCGCAAGAGTCCAATCCAAGATTCAGGATCAATGGCTTTTATGCTGCACTCAATACAGCGATCCCTGTTTACACACCAGGAGAAGTAATGCTGATCAAAGCTGAAGCACAGGCAAGAAGAACAGGTGGAGATCTGAACCTGGCGCTTGCAGAACTGAACAAGGTAGTGACCAAAAAAGCAGCGGATGATCCGTTTGGCATTGGCGCCAATCTTCCGCCCCTTGGCGCCATGACAAAAGATGAATTACTGGTTCAAATCTACCGCAACCGTTGTATCGAATTGTACATGAGTGGTATGAAATTGGAAGACCTGCGTCGTTTCTCTACTGAACTCGGACAATCGCTGGTTGTGCGCAAACGCAATTTCATGCCTTATCCTTTTACTGAAAAGGATAACAATCCGAATACACCAAAAGATCCTCCATTCTAAATAATTAATCACGCAAAGGCGCAAACGATCTGTTTGTTAGGTTTTGGTTTTGGTTGTTTTGCGCCTTTGCTTGAAACATTCGTTCATTCTTTCCGACACTAACCATTAATCAAGCTTCAATTATTTCAAATCCCGTTTACCCATGTCAGAGTTTGTGAAAGTCACAGAGTCAACCAGTAAGTATCGTCACCTCGAGGAAATGTCTATCAATGAAATTCTGGGGCATATGAACGATGAGGACAAAACAGTACCAGCAGCAGTAGAGAAGTGTATTCCCCAGATCCAAAAACTGGTTGAAGCGATCTCTGATAAGATGCTGGCAGGTGGAAGACTGTTCTACATCGGTGCAGGCACCAGTGGTCGTCTTGGCGTTGTGGATGCAAGTGAATGCCCTCCTTCATTCGGTGTTCCCCAGGGACTGGTGGTTGGCATCATTGCCGGCGGTGCACCCGCGATCCTCCAGGCCGTAGAGAATGCGGAAGACAGCAAAACACAGGGATGGCTCGATCTGAAAACCTATGACGTGAATGAGCATGATGTGGTGGTAGGCATCGCAGCCAGCGGCACTACTCCTTATGTGATAGAGGCACTGAAGACCTGTCGTGAACATGGTATCGTTACAGGCTCCATCACCAATAACCCCGGATCCCCACTCAGCCAGGTAGCCGATTTCCCGGTTGAATGCGAAGTAGGGCCCGAATTTGTTACCGGAAGCACCCGCATGAAGAGCGGTACTTCCCAGAAACTCATCCTGAACATGATCTCCACTACGGTGATGATCCAGTTGGGCAGAGTGGAAGACAATAAGATGGTGAATATGCAGTTGACCAACGAAAAACTCGTGGACAGGGGAACGAAAATGATCATGGATCAATTGAAGTGGAACGATTACGAAAAAGCAAAAGCATTGCTGCTGAAAAACGGCAGCGTCAAACGGGCCATCGATAATGCATGAGAACAAAAGGGGCGAAAGCCCCTTTTTTGTTGCCCGGAAATATCA
>JAGIAP010000371.1 GCA_017744805.1 Chitinophagaceae bacterium
GTTCTCCTGGTGGCGTCAATGGCCGCATTGCGGGCTATATTGAACATCCAGGTGAAAAGCTTGCCCCTGGCAGGATCGTACTGTTCTATTTGTTTCCATATCTTGATGAATACTTCCTGCAGTATATCCACCGCAGACCCATCATCTTGCAGTATATCCATTATCACTCCATTCAGTGCTGCCGAATAATTATCGTATAAATAACCAAAAGCCTTACCATTGCGCTGCTTGAGCGCTTCCACGAGCTCTTGCTCGGAATATGTATGTGCATCTTTCAATCGTAGATCAAACCATTTTGCGGATCATATACGCCCCACAGAGCAAGAAAGATTTATTTTGCCCATTTTTCTTGAATGAAAAAATCAATTTAACTTTTCGGCAGGTACAATAAGGCATTATTTTAGCGGATCTTTTATCAAATATCAAGTTCCTGTATGCTGCGCAATATTCTCCTCATTTCATCATTGCTGTTTTCCGGCATTCCATCATATTCACAGGCCAAAGAACCACCAGTCACCAATACAGCATGGACACAGCCTTATCCGGCTTTTCGCATTGCAGGTAATTTATATTATGTGGGCACTTATGACCTCGGCTGTTATCTCATCACTTCCTCCAAAGGCCATATCCTCATCAATACCGGAACGGCCGCTTCCCTGAAGCAGATCCAGTCGGGCATCAGGGATCTTGGGTTCAAACTGAAAGATATCAGGATACTGCTCACCACCCAGGTACATTATGATCATGTAGGTGCCATGGCCAAACTCAAACTGCTCACAGGCGCAAAAATGCTGGTGAATCAAAAAGATTCCGGCGTGCTGGCAGACGGTGGCCGTTCTGATTATGAACTGGGCAAACTGGGCACCAGCTTCCATCCCGTCAAACCCGATGGTGTATTGAAAGATGGGGACTCGATCCGGTTGGGAGATATTAAAATGGTGATATTGCACCATCCCGGCCATACCAAAGGTTCAGCCAGTTATCTCCTGGAAGTAAAAGATGAGAACAGGAATTATCGTGTGCTGATCGCCAATATGCCCACGATCATTTCAGACAGGAAATTCAGTGATATCCATAGCTATCCTGGCATTGCCACCGATTTCGCCTATACGCTCAAAAGCATGAAAGGTCTTCAGTTCGATCTGTGGGTAGCCTCGCATGCCAGCCAGTTTGGCCTTCACAGCAAGCATAAGCCAGGGGACGCATATGATCCGCAGGCCTTTGCAGACAGGCAGGGGTATGATGATGAGCTCAGGGAGCTGCAAGAGAGTTATGATAAAAAAATGAACGGGCGTTCCGGCACGGCCGCATACTCACCGTCTACGTTCTCATATTTGTAGAACCTGTCGTCGCCTCACCCGTGATATGGCCACGTACAATGATGCTCTCCCCTTCGTTCACTTCAACGTATTCCGTGGTACTGCTATAGTATCCTTTTTATACTATACTTCTCTTTTTCATAGGCTACGTATTGCTGATCCTGCTGGCATAAATATTATGCCTGACATGTTAAAACCTGATCATGTTCCCCTTTGAAGAAAAAGTGCTGGCTGGTATTGGCCGTAGCTTGCTGGCAAAAGACCAAACCATTGCCATAGCGGAGAGTGTCACTACCGGCCTTATACAAGCGGCCATCGGTTCTACCACCGATGCCATGAAATTTTACCAGGGTGGTATCACCGTCTACAATATTGCGCAGAAATTCAAACACCTGGGAGTGGAGCCGATACATGCAGATAAATGCGATGCAGTATCCGCAAAGGTGGCTGCGGAAATGGCTATCGGCGTATCCATCCTTTTTGGCAGCCATTGGGGCATTGGCATTACAGGGTTTGCTTCCCCTGTACCGGAATCAGATAATAAACTGTTTGCGTATTATGCCATTGCCTTCAACCAGACCATTATTTCCGACAGGATGATCCGGCCAAAAACCGGCCCCACTGAAGAGATACAGGCCCTGTACGTAAACACGGTTTTGGCAGATCTCCGCAAACAGATCGCTTCACAATAGAAAAAGAAGTACATTTAGCTTCTAACTATCCCCCTATTATGCCTGTTGGGAAACGGTTGATCCTTTTAGTGGATGATGACCCCGATGATATTGAATTACTGGATGAGGCATTCTCATCCTTATCTCATTTGCCTGAGCTCCTCACGGCACAATCAGGCAGACAAGCACTGGATCTGCTGCTGAACAGGCCAACAGATCAGCTTCCCGATCTCATTATACTGGATTATAATATGCCAGATATGACAGGCGCTGAAGTACTCGGCTCCCTCCGGAATGTGGACAGGTTTAACCATATCCTGAAAGTGGTCTGGAGCACTTCCGATGCTTCGCTCTACGAAAAGATCTGCAAAGAGAATGGGGCTACCCATTTTTTCAGGAAGCCGGATAACATAGAAGAGATCCATACACTGGCAATGAAACTATTGGCCCTTTGACCCTGCTGGCATAATTTTTAAGTGCAGCCCTTATGCCCTATGAAACGTTACTGGCGATCATATATTTAGCCAACCAATAATGCCTCGGAATGAATAAAAATGTTCAGGTTACCGTTGATACCATCCAGTTGCTGGAAGATAGTGAAAGAAGGCTTCGAGCGCTGGTGAACGCCACTTCTGAAGTGATCTACAGGATGAATCCAGATTGGACCATCATGCATGAACTGGACGGAAGAGGTTTTTTATCGGATACCGGCCACCCCATCAGCAACTGGCATTCCAAATATATCCACCCTGAGGATCAGCCTCTGATCCAGGCAGCCATCGATGAAGCCATCCAGCATCGGAAAATATTCCAACTGGAACATCGTGTGTTGAGATCGGATGGAACAACTGGCTGGACTTTCTCCCGGGCCGTGCCCGTTTTTAATGATCATGGACAGGTCATCGAATGGTTCGGTACAGCATCCGATATCACTGCTAAGAAACAAGTGGAAGATGAGCTGAAAGCCACCAAGGAAGAATTGATGGCCAGTAAAGGATTGTATGAAGCCATCGTGGGCAGTACACCTGATCTCATTTATGTTTTCGATCTCAATTACCGCTTCATTTATGCCAATAAAGCCCTGTTGAACATGTGGGGCAAAACTTATGAAGAGAGTATGGGCCGTCCCCTTCTCGAGTTGGGCTATGAGCCCTGGCATGCAGCCATGCATGAACGGGAGATAGACCAGGTGCGTGAAACCAGGAAGCCGGTCCGCGGTGAAGTATCCTTCCCTCATGCCACTCTCGGCAGGCGTATGTATGATTATATCTTTGCTCCCGTATTCAATGAGTATGGCCAGGTAACGGCAGTAGCCGGCACTACGCGCGATATCTCCGATCTCAAACTGGCCGAGGACGCCCTCAAACAAAGCGAAGAACAATTCCGTACCCTCACCCAATCCCTGCCGCAACTGATATGGACCGCCAGGCCAGATGGCTTCTGTGATTTCTTCAACCAGAAATGGTACGAATACACCGGAAGCCATCCTGCAGATTCTGAAGGGAATGGCTGGACGAAATATATCCACCCTTTACATATTTCCGAGGTTTATAAGAAATGGACAGATAGCCTGGCCAGTGGCCGGTCTGTGATCGTCGAATTCCAGCTTCGTGCAAAGGACGGTACCTATAGTTGGTTCTATGTGGCAGGCAATCCTATCCGGGATGAGGCTGGCATCACCCGCAAATGGGTTGGCGCCCTTACCAATATCGAAGAGCAAAAACTGGTGGAAGGCAACCTGGAACAACTCGTGAAAGAAAGGACCCAGGAGCTGCAACGCTCCAATGATGACCTCTTGCAATTCGCACATGTAGCTTCGCACGACCTCAAAGAGCCCGTTCGCAAAGTGAAAATATTTGCCAACAGGCTCGAAAAAGAATTTGGCCACAGTATGCCGGAAATGGCAACACATTACCTGAATAAGATCTATGGGGCAACTGACAGAATGAACAGTATGATCGACGGAGTACTGAATTATTCTACGGTCAGTAACCTCGAACAAGAGTTCAGTATGGTGAATCTGAACGATATCCTCCGGAATATCGAGACAGATCTGGAGGTATTGATCCAACAGAAAAATGCAGGTATCCGGTACGATCACCTGCATGAATTTGAAGGCGCTCCCATGCTGATCTACCAACTCTTTTACAACCTCATCAACAACTCTCTCAAATTCGCTCAAAAAGATATACCACCGGTGATCCATATCAGTAGCCGTTTATACCCGGTTCCCGATAATCACCAACTGGAGATCATACTTGCAGACAATGGCATTGGATTTTCCCAACAACATGCCGTGAAGATCTTCAATACTTTCACAAGGCTCAATGCCAAAGACCAGTATGAAGGAACCGGCCTGGGACTGGCACTCTGTAAGAAAATTATCGAGAGACATAATGGCACAATTGGTGCAAATGGCGAAGAGGGCAAAGGCTCTTCCTTCATCATCAATGTTCCGCTGAAGCGCTTACAGGTTTAGTATCCCAAATTAAAATCCGAAAAAAGATACAGGTGCGGTAGTGCCTGTTTTTGCATTGCCCCTATCTTTGGCCCTCCAAAATGAAAATACATGAACTTTAAGAAAGCCTCTCTCATCGCTCTCACAGGCTTTGCCGCGATTGCATCCTACGCCCAGGACAACCTGGTGAACTCACTCAGTGCGAACGCCAGCGCAAAAGCCAAAGAAAAATTCGTATTCACTCCGGTGATCAGCATCAGTTGCACAGATGTAAAGAACCAGGGTAGCAGCGGCACTTGCTGGAGCTATTCCGGAAACTCCTTCCTGGAATCGGAAATGATCCGCAATGGCCGTCAGGCAGTTGATATCGCTGAGATCTATACCGCCCGTTGCGTGTATATCGAAAAAGCAAAGAACTATGTTCGCATGCATGGCGCCGTTAGCTGGGGCGACGGTGGTGCGCTCCACGACGTTACCAATATTTACAATACCTATGGCGCCCTGCCACAGGAACTATACACTGGCCTCAACTATGGTACAGATAAGAACAAGTTCGGTGAAATGCAGGACCTGCTGAAAGGTATGCTCGATGGCGTTATCAAGAACAGCAATGGTCAGCTCACCCCCAACTGGCTCCCTGCATTCACTGCTGTGTTGGACACTTACCTAGGTAAAGTTCCCGAGACTTTCAACTACAAAGGAAAAAACTACACGCCACAGACCTTCGCCAAAGAAGTGATCGGACTGAATGGCAACGATTATATCGAACTGTCTTCACTCACTACCGCTCCCTATTATACTCAAACCTTCCTGCCCGTTCCTGATAACTGGAGCTTCAGCCAGGTGTACAATGTAACACATACTGACTTGACAGATATCATCGACAATGCCCTGAAAGCAGGGTACACTGTAGGTTGGGCAACAGACGTGAGCGAAAAATATTTCAGTTGGAAGAATGGTGTAGCGTTCGTTCCTGAAACGCCCATCGAAAAAATGAGCCCTGCTGAGCTCGGCGACCTCTTCAATGGTCCTAAAAAAGAAATGACCATCACTGCAGACATGCGCCAGAAAGCTTTCGACAACTACGAAACTCAGGACGACCATGGCATGCAGATCGTAGGTATCTCCAAAGATCAGAACGGTAAAGAGTACTATATCGTTAAGAACTCATGGGGACTGTCCAACGACTACAAAGGTTTCCTCTATGTAACCAAAAACTACGTGCAGTACAAAACCACTGCGCTGATGGTTCACAAGAATTCACTGGCTAAAGGCATGGCGCAGAAACTTAAACTCTAAGCCCATCCTGCATCATAT
>JAGIAP010000372.1:0-3732 GCA_017744805.1 Chitinophagaceae bacterium
GTGGCCAGCCTTCTGTATACTTTTCCCTTATTATATTATTTCCGGTCCAGCATAGTATTGAGCCTTTCCACCATATCATCCAGGTGATAACGGGTTGCCTTATCCGTAATGGCCGGCAATGCCGCTTTGATCTCGGCACGCAATGCCTTCATATTGGCTTTGAGGATAGAGAAGGCATCCCCCGTCTCATTGATGGGCGAAGGCACTCCAAAAGCATTGGCCAGTGCGCTCACCAGGGTAGAGCTTGGCTTGCCCGGCGGTGGGTTCAGCACTTTGTCTACGCGGATGATATAATCCTTTTGCAGGTTGCGCCTGAACACATCGATAGGCTTGCGTGCAGCAATTTCAGTCCACACCGCATTCCGCAGATCGGTCATGAATTCGGCAGCCGTGTAAGTGGCTGATCCCAACTCAGCTTCGGCAGTGATCAGCTTATCGATCATCCGTCCATCGAATAATTTGTTCATCGCCTGGTCCTGCAACTTGCCGATCATGGCAACACCATCGGTGCCGGTCTTGTTGAGGATATCCTTATTCAGTAACCAGGAAGGCGTGGTGAAGAGATTCTTCTGCAACCAAAGCATCGCCTCTTTCTGACGCTCTTTGGATACGCGCTCATACACGGCTCCGGCTTGCTCCACCGTCCTGGGCGTTTCCATTATTCCACCGATATTCTTCACCACATGACCAACGTAACGACCAAACTGCCCTGTCACCTGGGTATACATCGTAGCCAGGTTGGCATATCCTTCATTGGAGGTAGCGGTCCATTTGGTGAGCTCGGGCAGGATGCGCTGAAGGTTCTTGACACCGTAATTACCTGCGATCATCGCATTATCCCCGAGATCTTCATTCTGTGATCTGGGATCATCGCGGTTGATCTCGGTGCCGAACCAGAGTCGCTTATTGCTTTGTTTGTCCGTGGTGAGTTTGCTCAAGGCAGCAGTCTCTGCTTCAAGCGGCTGTCCCATCCATCTATAGCCCCATTCGATGGCCCATTTATCGTAATCACCGATGCGGGGGAAGATGCCCGTCTCGGAGATATTGTCTTCCGGTTGTGCTACATAATTGAATCGGGCATAGTCCATGATGCTGGGTGTATGGCCGTTCTCTTCCACCCATTTTTTGTCGCGCAGTTTTTCCACGGGAACGGTGGAACTCGATCCGAAATTATGACGAAGGCCCAGCGTATGTCCTACCTCGTGAGAGGATACGAACCGGATCAGTTGCCCCATCAGCTCATCATCGAACTGCATTTTCCTGGCGCGTGGATCCACCGCAGCAGCCTGCACCATATACCAGTTGCGGAGCAGTTCCATCACATTATGATACCAGTTGATATGCGTTTCCAGTATCTCACCAGAACGGGGATCGGCAGTGCTGGGACCGCTGGCGTTAGCTATGGAACTGGGTTTGTACACGATCACGGAATTGCGCGCATCGTCCATGCTCCAGCTTGGATCTTCTTCCGGCGTGGGAGCGGTTTTGGCGATGATCGCATTTTTGAAACCTGCTTTCTCGAAGGCCTTCTGCCAGTCGTTCACCCCCTGGATCAGGTAGGGCACCCATTTTTTGGGGGTGGCAGGATCGATATAGATGACGATGGGCTTTTGAGGCTCCACCAGTTCGCCTTTTCTGTATCGCTCTACATCCTCTGGTTTGGGTTCCATTCTCCAGCGCTTGGCCAGTACCAGTTGTTTGATGCCCTGGGGATTTTGATCGAAGTCTGTATAGCCCACTGCAAAGTAACCGACACGTGGATCGAAATACCTTGGCTGCATAGGCTCTTTGGGCAGCACGATGATGCTGGAAGTAAGTTCGATAGTGGTATTGCCGCTCACGCCATCTCCCTGCCGGGCATAGGTCTTCACTGTTCTGATATTCGTGTTGAGCGGGAATGAGCTCACGCCTGCGATATAGGATTTATCAGCCTGCATGGCCCCGATCTTCCAGGCTTTTTTCTCATCGTTATCGAAATGAAGCACATCATTGTCCCCCGCGATATAATCCGTGAGGTCGATCACTACTCCATTGGAATCGGAAGAAGCGGACTTGATATCGAAGCTGGCAGCGATGGGCTGCATATTGGAGCGGGTAACGGCCGTGAACATATCACGGGTGCTATCTGCGGAGAATTCGGAGAATGATCTTTTCAGGAGGAAGAGCTTATTATTGGGCCCTTTCTGAAAGCTGATCACGTTGGCATTGACGGCATCGCCTGCATAACCTGACATGGATCCGGAGCTGCGGAGATCGGCGCCTGCTTTGGCCACTCTTGTCATGAACAGGAAATCCCTGTTCAGTATGTCACCTGGGATCTCTACCAGGTACCTGTCGTCGATCTTATGCACCAGGAATAATCCTTTTTCGGTCTGAGCCTTTGCTGTTACTACTTCGCGGTAAGACTTCGGGCCGGATTTGGCTGTGGGCGGTACGGCCGGGGGTTTGCCTGTGGTATCTGTGCCGGCCGGATTCTTACCGGGCCGCTGGGCCATCGCCAGTGCTCCGGTGGAGAGCAGCAAGCCTGTACAGATCCAGGGTTTCAGGCTGAAATTGCTAGTCATCTTGGAAATGATTGGTTAGTGATCAATAGGGATTTCTCAGGGCGCGCCTGTAAAAACAACACCCGACGCGGCAAGTTAGCTGTTTTTCATCTCCCATGACCTTCGGTCCCGTGAACAACTATAGTGTTGGCAAATTACCCGGCATGAACGGTAGACAAGCCCCTGTCAGTAAAATAAAAAACCGCCTGAGGCGAATGCTCCAGACGGGTATTAAAAAAGATAATGCTCATCGGATCATCACCGGCTGTATCAGTTTCTGCTCCACAGGCAGGGTAACAGTGAACACAGACCCGATATTGGGCTGACTTTCCGCACTGATGAAACCATGATGTTTTTCCACGATCTTCTTGCACAAGGCCAGTCCGATCCCCGTTCCCTCGTAATCCTTGTTCACATGCAATCTGCGGAACATATCGAATACCTGCTCTGCATAGGTTTGATCGAAACCTATGCCATTGTCCTCGATCGCGATCCGGCAGTAGGTCGGGCTTTGCTGAACAGTACGGGATGCTGCCGTTTGCTCTATATTTCGAATATGTATCACCGGTAGCACATCCTTTCGGCTATATTTTAGCGCATTGCCAATGAGGTTGAAGAAAAGTGGACGGATCAGTCCGGGGTTCACATCTATCACCGGCAGCTCTTCAATGGTGATAGTAGCTTGCTTCTCCTGTACGGCACCATCCAGGTCGGCCAACACTTCCTGCACGATCAGGTTGAGATCGTATCGTATGAAATTCTCTTTCTCATCGCTCACACGCGAGAAGGCGAGGATATCCTTGATCAGGGTCTGCATCCGTTCGGCAGCATTTTGGATCCGGCTGATATACACTTTCGCCTCATTATCCAACTGATCCTTGAACTTGATGCCCAGCAGGTCTCCGAAAGTGCGGATCTTCCTCAGCGGCTCCTGCAGATCGTGGGAGGCCATGAAGGCGAAGCGGTCCAGCTCCCGGTTGGCAGTTTCCAGCAGGTGGATATTTTGCATCAATTGCTGGTTGAGCTGATTCACCATTTCTTCGGAGGCACGACGTTCGTTGATCTCGATCTCCAGGCTGCGGTTGATGGCTTTGAGCTTTTGTTCCTGCGCCAGTAGCTGGTAATTTTTCCGGTAGAGATCCACAAATACAGCCACTTTCGCGCGCAGCAGGGCCGGGTTCACCGGTTT
>JAGIAP010000372.1:3742-5722 GCA_017744805.1 Chitinophagaceae bacterium
ATATAATCCACAGCGCCGGTGCGATAGCCTTTGAATACATTCTCTTCGCCGTAATTATTGGCGGTGATGAAGATGATGGGGATATGTCGCAACTTATCACGCTCATAGATAAGCGCTGCTGTTTCAAATCCATTCAGGTTGGGCATTTTCACATCCATGAGGATGAGCGCAAAATCGTGCTCGTTCAGCAGGATCTTCAGCGCCTGCCGGCCGGAACTGGCTTTCGCGAACTGGTAACCATCAGGCTCCAGGATGGTTTCCATCGAAAAGAGCGAGTCCTCCCTGTCGTCAACTAACAGTATTTTGGATTGCATGAAGCAATTTTGGTGATGCAAAATTATTTATAGAACCATACACGCATCAAGCTCAGCAACTGGTCCATTTTCAAAGGTTTGGTAATGTAATCGGAAGCACCAGCTTCGATACATTTCTGGCGATCGCCTTTCATGGCCTTGGCCGTGACCGCAATGATCGGCAGGGTGCTGTTCTTATGCTCCCTCCTGATCTTCTGCATGGTCTCATATCCATCCATTTCGGGCATCATGATATCCATCAGTACCATATCCACTTTCGGCTGTTCACCGCGGATCACCTGTATGGCCTCTTTTCCACTCTCTGCCGTGATCACATTGATATTATATCTTTCAAATACGGTGGTGAGGGCAAAAAGGTTCCGCACATCATCGTCCACCACCAGGATATTCTTGCCGGTAAGGATATCTTCCTTCAACCGCACATGCTCTATCACCCTGCGCTTTTCCGGCATCAGGTCTTTGTGGTTGATATGCAGGTGAGAGACCGTTTCTTCCAGCAAATGTTCCAGGGAATCCACGCCCTTCAACAATACGGCGTTGGTAGCGGTATTCAGTTGGGTCATTTCTTTTTTATTGAAATCCCTGGCGGAGTAAATGATCATCGGGGTATTGCGATGCTTGATCTCATACACTTTATTCACCAGGTCCATGCCAGCCATATCGGGCAATGAATAATCGAGGATGATGCAATCGTATACCTGTTGCCTGATCTGGCCGATGGCATCGGTAGCGGTGGCCGCGATCCTCACATTGAGGGTATCACTTTCCAGCATCTTCACGATCTGTGAAGAATCCATTTCATTGTCTTCCACCACCAGTACATTCCGCACGCTCTTGTTATGATAATTGATGATATCGTTGAAGAGATCGTTCAGCATATCATTGTCTAAAGGTTTCAGTAAGAAGCTACGGGCGCCGCGCTTTATGGCCAGTTGTTTGTTCTCTTCGCCGGACACGAGATGGATGGGGATATGACGATAATTGAGATCATTGCGCAGCAGGTCCAGTACTTTCCAGCCACTGGTATCGGGTAGTTTCACATCGAGGGTAATGGCGATGGGCAGGAAGCGGTTCAGGAATTCGAACACTTCCAGGTAATTGGTGGCAACGATGGCCTTGAGGCCGAACTCATGGGCCTTCTCGATGATGATCTTACCGAACCGGAGATCATCTTCCACTATCAACACCACTTTGTCACTGGGCTGCACATGATTCCTGTCGTCCCCTGCATCATTGATCATTTCGTTGATAATGGTGAGATTATTATTGTCGGTGGTTTCGGGAACAGCATTGATGTTGCTGAACAAGGCATCGATACGGCTCTTCTCCGGAACCAACTGCGAGGTGTACTCTGTAGGAAAATCGGGCGCTTCTTTCACTACGATGCCTTCCACATTGTGCACGGGCAGGAAGAGCGTAAAGGTAGAGCCCTTGCTCACTTCACTTTCCAGCTCGATAGTGCCACCTAACAGTTCCGCCAAACCGCGGCTGATGCTCAAGCCCAGTCCTGTGCCCCCATATTTCCGGCTGGTAGATCCTTCCGCCTGCTGGAAGGCCTCGAAAATGATATTCTGTTTTTCAGGCGGAATACCGATGCCTGTATCATGGATGGCGAAGGCCACCACCCTGCCTGCATTGTCCAACCTGAAATTACCCCCCCTCCAGG
>JAGIAP010000373.1 GCA_017744805.1 Chitinophagaceae bacterium
GTATTGTTGGCAGGGAAATAGGAAGGGTTGGTTTGATCATTGGTGCCTGTGGAGAAAACATGGTAGTAGCCGGTTGAGAAACTGCCGGTGATATCATAGAATGATTCAGACAATGCCGTCAACACACCGTTCCAATCCTTTCTGTAAGCCGCTACGCGGGCAGCCAGTGCGCGATTGAATTTTACGAGATCACCTACACCGTTATCGAATCCGGAAGACAGGTTGAAAATGATAGTACCTCCGGCCAGTTCTGTTTTACCTTCATCCAGCAATTTGGAGATCTCGGTGAGCGATTGCTCATAAGTGAGGAAGGGACCAAGCTTGCTCGGATCAGCCACATCCACTCTTATGCCGTTGGTTTCTGTATAATTCAGGTTCAACAGGAGTTGATATGCTTTGATGGTTTTGCCAAAACCTGTGTATCCTTTTTTCTCTTTATCAGAAACCCTGGTAGATCTTGTGGCGGCGTCTATCAGGATATTACAGTCCTTCACTACCCGGTAGCGCGCATTCCATGGATTGCCCAGGTAAAACACGCTATTGCTCAATTGAAGCTGGCCTTTCCCCAGCAACTCACTCGTATAGCGGGGCTCAGCTCCAGACAAACGATATATTTCACGCCCCATAACACCTACAGCATCGAGATACACGCCCAATTGCGTTCTCATGCCCGCTTCGGAACCGGTTACAAGACTGTTCAATTCAGCCGAATTGGGATTGGCTGAGATTTCCTCTACACTGACGCCGTTCAGACTGCCGATCTCCTTACTGCAGGAAGTCAGGGAGCCTGTCGCAATCAAACCTGCAGACAGGAATATGATGAATGATTTTTTCATAATGCTCATTTTTTTTCGATTAGAGATCAACTGACAAGTGGAATGAAGCACGTTTGGAAGCAGGGAAAGGTGCCACGTCCACATTGGTAGAGAAGCCGGTGCCGAAGTTGGAAACCTCAGGATCGTATCCTCTGTATTTGGTGAATGTGAAGAAGTTGTTTGCGGAAATACCGATGCGAAGCCCCTTGATGAAAGAAGCAGGCATCTTGCTGAAATTATAGTACAGCGCTACTTCACGCAGACGAACAAATCCGGCATCCTGTGTATAGGCATCAGCATGATTGGTTCCATACCGGGCCAAACGCTCATCGGCCTTGGTAATGCCCTCTTTGTTCAGCTTATCATAATCCTTAGACAAACCTGCACCATCGGATAACAGCTCACTCAGGTTCACGTTATAGCCACCTTTCTTCCAATGCAGGAGGAAACGGAAAGTGAAATTCTTCCTGAAGTTGATCTCATTCCAGAAGTTCATTTGGAATTTCGGTTCTGCATCACCGATGCCAACAATTTTTTTCTCAGGTCCATTATATCCAACGATCTGTGAAGCAGATTTCCCCTGCTCGATCATGAAGGTTCCGTAGGCAGGTCCGAACGCTCCCAACTGAATTGGGTCGATAGTGAGCCTGGTCACTTTGGAACGGTTCATCCAGTAGTTGATAGTGGAAGTCCATTTGATCTCACTGTTTGAAACAGGCACAAGGTTCAGGCTTGCTTCAAATCCACGGTTGCGGAGATCTCCTGCATTCAGGTATTCTGTAGAGAAGCCGGAAGAACCTGGCAGCGGGCGCTGCAGCAGAAAATCCTTGATCTTCTTTTCATATACGCTGAGCTCGAGATTGACCCTTCCGTTCAGGATGCTCATATCGAGACCTGCTTCCAGCTCGGAAGTTCTTTCTGCTGCGATATCTTTTCTTCCACGGAGGGTTGAAGGCAACAGACCTGTATTACCACCTGTATTGGCGATAGACATCAGGGTGAAGCGGCTGCCGAATGCAGGGAAGTTACCCGCCTGGCCATAAGCGGCACGCAGCTTCAGGTTATCGAATAGTTCAGAATGGAAACCACCCATTTTGGTGATATTGAAAGAAACACCAGCCTTGGGATAGAAATAATATTTTTTCGCATCACCATTATTGGTTGAGCGATCGAGCCTGATACCACCAGTGATATTCACGGCATCGAGGATGGTGGCTTCCTCCTGGAGGAACATACCATTATCCTGGTATTTATCACGTAATTGGTAGGCAGTAAGGGCGCTCGCCTGGTTCACGTTGGATTGTCCGGTCACCAGTCTGGTTGCTACGTCGAGGATATTGTTGAAATCCTTGTTCTCCTGTGTCAGACCTACTGAAGAGGTGAGGCTGAACTTGTCGGAGGGCATATAGCTGTTAACCAGTGAAAGGATCATGTTATAGCTCATACTCCTGGTGGTACCTTGCGTGGAGGTTCCTTTGGCAGCGGCCTGGAACTGAAGATCCGAAGGGAAGTAACCGAAGGTTCCCAGTGAGTAGAAATCGAATCCACCTCTGGCTATGAACCTGGTAGTGGATACTGTTGATTTTTGCAGGATGGCATCCAGGTTCACACCTGTCATGAACCTGTTCACATCTTCAGCATTTTCCATCTTGGCGATGGTAGCCAGCGGGTTGGCGCTGGCATATTTGTTGGATGGGTAAACCCCTTTGTCGTTTGCGTGGAGCTCCGTGAAATTGGGTGTATTGATCAATACCACACTATTGGTAACCGTGTTGTTGTCGTTATTGAACAGGCCACGGTCAGCATGTGTATTCAGGAATGTAGAAGACACACCCACTTTGATATTGTCAGAAAGGCGATGGTCCACATTCAGACGGATGGTCTTGCTACCATATCCGGTCCTTTTCACAATACCTTGTTCATCTTTCAATCCACCGGAGAGATAGAAGCTGGTCTTTTCGTTCCCACCCACCACACTCAATACGGTATTGCGGGTAAGGCCTGTATTTCCATACACTTCTTTTTCATAATCATAGATCTTGCCGGCATCGCGGGCAGCAATGAATTCTGCTTTGATGGCAGCTCTTGCAGCGGCACTTTTTCCGCCGAGCGATTCTGCTGCAGCTTCAGTCCAGGTTCTCTGGCCCAGTAACTTACTGGCTTTCACAAAGCCGAGGTCCTGACCGAAAGTAACCTTTGTTTTCCCTGACCTGCCACGTTTGGTAGTGATGATCACTACGCCGGCAGCAGCTTTGGAGCCATAGATAGCAGCAGCGGAAGCACCTTTGAGGATCTCGATATTCTCGATATCCTCTGCCCTTACGTCGGCTACCCTGCTGGATGCATTATCCTGGGTAGAAGTGGTGGCGCCGGGTACGGCCGCTGTAACCACGTTCACACCGGAAGACACAGTGGAATTATCGATAAATACACCATCCACTACAAATAGCGGCTGTGTATTGCCGTAAATTGAGGTAACACCGCGGAGCTTCACGGATACACCACCACCGGGCGTGCCCGAGTTGGCAGTGATCAGTGCGCCCGGAACTTTACCATTGAGGGCAGCGTCGAAGGTTTGGGCAGGCGCAGTACCTGTCAGTTCTTTGCTGGAGATACTCACCACGGCATTGGCCAGGTTCCTCCTTTTTACGGTGGTAGCCAAACCGGTTACCACTACTTCATCCAGCCTGGCCGCATCTTCAGCCATCGTAATGCTCATAGGCCCTTCCTTTGCAGAAACGGTCTGTGTTTTGAAGCCTACAGAGGAGAACTCTAAAGTACTTCCTGATTTAGGGACGGTGATAGTGAATTTTCCGGAAGCATCGGTGGAGGTACCGATATTGGTATTCCTCACCTTGACAGATACCCCTTGCATGGGGCTGTTCTTAGCATCCGTAACAGTGCCGGTTACACTTACCTGTGCTAACAGAAGGCCAGGTAATGCAACGCAAATGATGGCAAGCACTGCGTGTTTGAGCAGTTGTCTCATGTTGGTGTGCTTTTGTGTTTATGTGATAAAAAGATTTACGTGCAGGCAAAAGGATAATGCCCGCAGATCATTTATGTGATTGCAGTTTTGATTGATCGAAGAGACTTTTATATGCAGGGTGAGTTGCTATAATGGGATAACGGTTCTCATGCAGTTCGTTTTTGGTTAGTGCTATAGTGTTAAGAATGCCTCACAAAAAGACAAAAAACAAACGACTAAAGTTGCAGAGCCAATATGAGCATGGCAATCCTGAAGAAACGACCCAGACAGGGTTTCCAGCAATTACGGAGCGAAAATGCCGATTCCATCCTACGGAATCGACGGTTCCATACAGATTGAAAAAAATAACTCAAGTGCAGAAAAAAGCACCTGAGTTATGAATGATTTGAATATTTGGGAGGAAGTTCGATGGAGCGTTCAAACAGATCATCGCAGTTCTGCTTCTGTATCGTATCTGTCCACCGTTTCGATACCTGGCAGTTTTTTCAGCCTGTCTACCAATTCTTCCAGCTCTTCCTTATCGTGCACATATACTCTTACGTTGCCATGGAAAAGGCCTTCCTTGGCTTCGATGGTCATGGCAGCGATATTGATCTTCATTTCACCGGAGATGAGGTTGGTGATCTTATGGATAACGCCCACATCATCGAGACCCACGATCTTGAGACCAGTGAGGAAGGAGATTTCCTTATTCTTTGCCCATTTTGTTTTGACGATACGGTGACCGTAGTTACTGAGCAGCTTGGTAGCATTGGGGCAATTGGTACGATGGATGGTAAGGCCCTTTCCGGTTGTAACAAATCCGAATACATCATCACCGGGGATAGGCTTACAACAATTGGCGAGCGTGTATACGATCTTGTCGCTGCTTTCTCCGAAGATGATGAGCTCCGTGTCTTTGCTTGGTTTTTGAACAGCAGGCGTTTCCGGCTTATGTTCCACCGGCTTCACAGGCTTGGGTGGTTCCAGCTTATCGCCCAGCAACTGGAAATCTGCCAGCTCTCTCAGGTCGATGCCCTTGATGGAGATCTGGTAGTAAAGATCGAGCGGTGAAGGCAGTTTGTAGAAAGCCGTGAGCACATCAGCATTGTGCTGATTGAAAGCGGCGCCCATATGTTCGAGTTTCCGCTGGAGGGTGTATTTCCCTTCTTCAGCCACTTTTCTTTTTTCTTCTTTGAGTGCGTCTTTGATCTTGCTCCTGGCCTTGGCGGTGACAACGATATTCAGCCAGTCGTCATTGGGCTTTTGTTTGGAGGAAGTGATGATCTCCACCTGGTCCCCGCTACGCAGCTTATGGCTGATGGGAACGAGTTTGTGATTCACTTTCGCTCCGATACATTGCGACCCCACCATACTGTGGATCGAAAAGGCGAAGTCGAGTGCAGTGGAATTGACAGGAAGCATTTTGACATCCCCTTTGGGAGTGTACACATATATCTCTTCGGAGAGGAAGCTGGTTTTGAAATCTTGCAGGAAGTCGATGGAATCGTTATCCTTATCGTTCAATACTTCGCGGATCTGCTGGAACCATTTATCGAAGCGACTTTCATCGGCCGCTCCTTCTTTATATTTCCAGTGTGCGGCGAGACCTTTTTCTGCGATCTCGTTCATACGTTTAGTGCGGATCTGCACTTCCACCCATTTACCCTGTGGCCCCATCACCGTGGTGTGGAGGGCCTCGTAGCCGTTGGATTTGGGATTGGAGAGCCAGTCGCGCAGGCGCTCGGGAGATGGCGTGTATTCGTCAGTGATAAAAGAGTACACTTTCCAGCAGGCTTCTTTTTCTTTTTCCTGGGGAACGTCGAGGATCACGCGGATGGCGAAGAGATCGTACACTTCTTCAAAGGCCACCGCTTTCTTCTTCATCTTGTTCCAGATGGAGTGAATA
>JAGIAP010000374.1 GCA_017744805.1 Chitinophagaceae bacterium
GCCATGCGGCTGCTCAATGCAGTATTGCTGTATGCCTCCCTGCTCATGTTCTATCAGTTGTTGACAAAACTGGTGAACAATACCAGGGCCCTTGCCGGCACTATTTTCCTGGGATGCTACTGGCTCGCCTTTAAAGGCCTTCCTGTTCTGATGACAGAAACATTCGTTTTCTTTCTCATCACAGCTATTTTGTTAGTGGCTGAAAAGTATTTCAGGAGCGAAGGAAGCGCAACAAAATATTTGCTGCTGTTGGGCTTCCTGCTTGGTTATCTCTGCATAACGAAATTCCTTTTCGGATACCTGATCCTTACCATGGTGCTGATCACCGGTATCCAATCATTGCGGGGCAAGGCCCTTTACAGGAAAGCATTTCGCGTGAGCCTACTGGCTTTTCTTTTTACCATTCCTTATCTTTTCTATACCTGGAGCCTTACCGGCCGTGTTTTCTACTGGAGTAATGCAGGTGGATCCAATCTTTACTGGATGAGCAGTCCGGCAGAGAAAGAATGGGGCGACTGGTTCAATGAAGACCTGGAGCCCAACGGGTCTGTGGATGGGGTTGTGACCGGCGCTGCTGAATCACTGCAAAAAGATCACAGGAAAGATATGGACGAGTTGAAGCAATTGACCGGTGTGGCCAAAGACGAACTGTTCAAACAAAAAGCGATCGAAAATATCCGGAACCATCCGGGAAAATTTCTGAGGAACTGGCTGGCCAATACCAGCAGGTTGCTTTTCAATTTTCCATATAGTTACCGCAAACTCGGTCCGGGCCTGCTTTTCAACATGCTGCCGCACCTGATAGCGCTGGGGCTTGCAATTCCCCTGGTGATCAGGGCCAGGAAACAAGGTGTTAAGCTGCCATTCTTTCTCAGGTATATGCTACTATTGGTGTTGATCTATTTTGCCGCTTCCACCCTGCTTAGCGCCCTGATCAGGATGTTCTATGTGGTATTCCCGGTAATAGCCTGTACCATGGTATATCTCTGGTTCCGGATCAGCAGTTTGGGCGCCGAAGGGAAGGATGATGGTAATATTGGATAAACAGTTACAGAAAAATTCTTTTCTTTGCACGAACATTGATACCGGGATGGTATCCTTTACCATCTTCCAACCGGTAGTGCTGACAAGAATTATTTAATCAGAAATCTACAATTTATTACATGCTGCCAAAGTACAAACGTGTTCTCGTGAAGTTATCGGGCGAATCATTAATGGGAGATAAAAATTTTGGCATGGACCCGGTGATCATTGAGCAATATGCGAGGGACATCAAGGAAATTGTAGAGCTGGGCGTGCAGGTAGCCATCGTGATCGGAGGAGGGAATATCTACCGCGGCATGAATGAAGCGGAAACCGGCATCGAAAGGGCCCATGGGGATTATATGGGAATGCTGGCCACTGTTATCAATGGAATGGCCATGCAGGCCATGCTGGAAAAGATCGGTGTGTATACCCGTCTTCAGAGCGCCATCAAAATGGAACAGATCGCTGAGCCCTACATTCGCAGAAGAGCTATCCGTCACGTGGAAAAAGGAAGAGTGGTGATCTTCGGAGCTGGTACCGGTAACCCGTATTTCACAACCGATACCGCAGGATCGCTCAGGGCTATCGAGATCCAGGCCGATGTGATCCTCAAAGGAACCAGAGTGGATGGCATCTACACCGCAGACCCTGAAAAAGATCCCAAAGCCAAAAAATACGAGACCATCACATTCCAGGAATGTATCTCCCAAAACCTGAAGGTGATGGATATGACCGCATTCACGCTTTGTATGGAAAATAATCTTCCTATCATCGTGTTCGATATGAACAACCCGGGGAACCTGAAAAGAGTGATCTGTGGAGAGAAAGTTGGAACACTGGTAAAAGGTTGAGATTCAACGGTCGAAAAATATTGACCCAGCTATTTGCATATCTGGCTTGATCGCACTAATTTAGGCACAGGAAAACCACCAGTTTGGTGGTTTTTTCATTCTTCCCCATCCGTTCAAGTCCATTGAAAGACGTAAGTCTGCTCCGAAAAAAACCACCAGTTAGCTGGTCCTCTGAACCATTATTATGAATGTATTGAATGTCATCCTGGGATATCAGATCTCTGTGGGTATATGGGAAATACTCATATTCCAACTGGGCGCCATGGTGCTGGGGTTCTTCATTCATTTCTTTATTGTAAGCAGAAGGTCCGTCACGCCCTCCGCATCCGAGCCTTCCGTATTGGCAGAGTCTGCCATCGATCCTGGGGAATGGAAACTGAAATAACTCGAAGACCAGGAAATCCAGAAAAAAGTAATGGATGAACTGAAGAAAGAGCTTTCGGCGGCACAGGAAAATGAAGAGTTGCTCACCATCGAGCTGGAAGAGCTCAGGAAAGTGATCGAGGATCTGGAGGCAGCGCCCAAAGCAGTAAAGCATACTCCCTCGGCCAGTTCTGAACAACTGCTGCCGGAACAACAGCAACGGATCGCAAGGCTCCAGGAACAACTGGAAATTGCCCGCAGTAATGAAAGGAAATATGCAGAGATACAATCCATGAACGATCAGCTTGCTGCCCAGCTCAGCGAATGGCGCAAGATCAATATTGAACAGGAAGCCGTTATCAAGCAATTCCGCCAGGAACAATTGCTGGTAGTTGAAATGAAAGAACGGCTCTCACATACACAGGAAGAATTCATGGGCCTGCAGGAGAAACTGAAGAAAATGGAAACTTACCTGGCGCAACCTCATTACAGGAATTATGAATACGAAGACCTTCAGCAAACCTATCTCCGTTTGACCAAGGAGCATGATGAGCTCCGCTTCAAACAAATGACCATCCTGGAAGAGAACCAACGCCTCACCAGGTTGATGGCCGATACGGAAGACAAGCTCCGCGAGGCCAATTTCCAGCGTCAGGGCCTTCTGAAAAAGATCAGCTATCTCGAAGAACTGAATTTTGACCTGCAACAGGTAAGCGGGCACAATAAAAAACTTGAATTACAGTTGAAGCGCCTCAGCGAGATAGAGAGCCTCATCAGCAAATCCAGTACTGGCCGCAAATCCGAAGGATAATCCTGGCCATTGGGCGTCAAATTTCCATTCTTTGCGCAAAGTTTATCCCCATCCCCTAAACGGGGTATTGTTTACATATTCGGATATATGTACATTTAACGAAACATTTATCACTATGAACCTCATTCAACGCGCCAAAAATATCCTCGTCACTCCAAAAACTGAATGGAATGTTGTGGCAGGAGAAACGGCATCAATTGGGTCCCTGGCCACTGGTTATGTACTTCCTTTATCATTGATCCCTGCTATTGCAGGCTTTTTAGGAACAATGTTCTTCGCTGGGGTTTTCTGGGGAATAGGATATGGTATCGCTATGGCGGTATTGTCGATTGTAGGCTCGATACTGGCTTTCGTGATCGGCTCTTACATTGTGGATGCATTGGCGCCTTCTTTCAAATCTGAAAAGAATATCGGTGCTTCTGCACAACTGATGGCTTATTCTGCAACGGCTATCTGGGTAGCAGGTATCCTTTCACTGATCCCCATCCTGGGTTGGCTGGCAGCCCTTGCTGGTGCTGCTTATGCGATCTATCTCATGTATCTCGGCCTGGGCCCTGTAAAAAAGACACCGGAAGATCAGCGCGTGCTCTACGTGATCGTAGCGATCGTGATCTATTGGGTGATCTACGCTGTCATCGTTATGTTCATTGGTGCCATGATCGTTGGTGCCATCTTCATGGGAGGCGCAAGCATGCTGAGAGGCGCTGCCGGTTATTAATTCTCATATTCCACATTATTTATATCAGCACCGTTCATGAGAACGGTGCTTTTTTATTTGTACGAATTGAAGGAGTTTTGCCAAATAAACTATTCCGATGAGTACCATTTCAGCTATCAGAACAGAGTACCGTCAACGCTCTCTCTCAGAGAAAGATGTACAGGCCGATCCCGTGTCGCAGTTCCATGTATGGTGGGAAGAAGCCATGTCTTCACAGATCGAGGAAGTGAATGCCATGACGCTGGCCACGGCTTCAGTGGATGGCCTGCCTGCGGCGCGCATCGTGCTTTTGAAGGAATTCGATCAACGCGGTTTTGTTTTCTTCACCAATTATGAAAGTTTCAAAGGGCAGCAATTGCTGGAGAACCCACGCGCTTGCCTGGTGTTCTTCTGGAAAGAATTGGAAAGACAGGTTCGAATAACCGGCCTGGTGGAAAAGGTGTCGGCGGCGGAAAGTGATGCCTACTACAATAGTCGCCCGGAAGGAAGCCGGCTTGGCGCCTGGGTGTCCCCACAAAGCCAGGTGATCGAGAGCAGGCAATGGCTGGATATTGAAGAAGAAAAAAAGAAAGCGGAATTCAGTGGGAAAGATATCGTTCGTCCACCGCATTGGGGTGGTTACCTGGTAAAACCTGTGATCATGGAATTCTGGCAGGGCCGCCCCAGCCGTTTACACGACAGGATCCAGTATAGTATGAATGAAAAGGGGGAATGGCTGATCGAAAGATTGGCTCCTTAGAGCTCCCGGGAAGTAGAAAATATCACTGATTTGATAAGTTGAAAAGTTAACGGCTGGATGACTGATCCGGCTGATAACTTTTCAACCTCTTGGTGCAAGCTTATTTGCTGTCGCCTTTAGTAGCAACTTTCTTAGTTCTTGCTGGTCTGCTTTTTCCGTAAGATCCTTTGAAGATCTTTCCTTTCTTGGTTTTTTTATCACCTCTACCCATGTTGAAAAGAATTTGTAAATGAATAAATGTCGAGCGGCAAAAATACCAAAAAAAAAGTCCCGATACCAAGAGTATCGGAACTTTCCGTGCGTTGATGCAGCTTTTATAATTTAGCTTGCAGCTCTTTACCTGCTTTGAAACGGGCAACTTTCTTCGCTTTGATCTTGATCACAGCGCCAGTCTGAGGATTGCGACCGTTACGAGCAGCTCTTTTGGAAACGGAGAAAGTTCCGAAACCAACCAGCGTTACTTTACCACCACCTTTCAGGGTTTTGGTAACGGCTTCAATGAAAGAATCCAGAGCAGCATTTGCTTGAGTTTTAGTAATGCCAGCATCATCGGCAATCTTACTCATTAATTCAGCTTTGTTCATAGTGTAATGTTTTAAATATGCAGGAACAAATTTAGCCGCTTTTTGTTTCCAACAAAATTTTTCTGCACGAAAATTAACAGTTGATAAATTGGCTGCAAACCGCTTGGGACAAGGCTTATAGGAAAAATACTATCTGACACGATTGCCGTTCCATGCCTTCCGGAAGCGCTGAAAGCCTTACTCAGCTTATGTTTCACGGTTAAGGCGTGAAATGCCGTACAGCAGCGGGTTTGAAAGGAATATACAATAAATTTCAGCTCGATGCTGAATAAAATAATCTTATCCACACTCAGTTCACAATCTCCATTATGCTACGAAATGCAATGAAATGATTACCCCATTTATTGTATCCATCATCTCTCAGGGCTTGCGAAAAATCGTTGATATATCTTTCATAATCGGATAGCTCTTCTGCATAATATTGTGCAGCATATGTAGGCCCTTCTTCTTCATCCAGCTCCAGCAGTTTCACCAGTTGGTTCTTTACAAAGCAGCCGGTTGCCATCACATCGGGCATATGGGTTTTGATCATCCATTCCACCCATGCGTCGTGAATGGCCCAGGATACTTTGATAGTTACATTATATA
>JAGIAP010000375.1 GCA_017744805.1 Chitinophagaceae bacterium
CCATATCCCAGTACTGAAGGGATGGAAGCATCATTTTTACGGTATTCCCTGATTGGGTAAAGCTGATCGTGGAAGCCACACCGTTATTGTAATCCGGCGATGCGATCCAAACCCGCTTCACGGTTTTGGGAACATTCACTTCCACTTCCATATTTTCGATAGTGGCAGGCTTTGCCTGGGTGCCATTATTGTCGCGCCATTCCAGCGAATTCGCATTGTTGAAATTCAGGAAGTGAAGCACCTGCCGATTGGCAAATTCCTTTCCGAAAGCGGACACGGAGCCTTTGGCTGGCGGCCAGTTATTGATAGTCGCTTTTCCATTGGTGCAATTCACTGCGGGGCTATTGAAGGTCCCGCCATCGCGCAGGAGGTTCTCATACGCGACCATGAAATCGTAATACTGTACAAGTGTATTCCGCAGTTCATCGGGCATCAGCAGGTTGTTATTTGGAAAATATTCCTTGCCCAGCATATGCTCACCCAGTTCGATATGAGCGCCGCCGAATGCGAAGATGACGGCATCTGTCAGCAACACACCCGGCGTATTGAAATAACCCGCCTGATCAGCTTTGTTGTAATTCATATAAGCCGCCAGTATAGAGGGTTTGGTATTATTCCCGTAATAATCGTTGTTGCGGATGATATCTGCCAGGTGACTGTAGCCGTCATTCGGTCCCCATACTTCGGTATACAGGAAATCCACAGGCGCCGTGGCGATCAGGCCAGCCTGCCCGTATTGATTCACGGCATTCATCACCAGTTTCTTATTGGGCTGTGCCGTTTTCATAGCCTGGATGAATGGCTTGAATGTAGCAGCCTGATCGATGGCAGTACCGTTGTAAGTGTAGAGCGCGCCCCGATCGCCCAACTGATCGATATGGAATCCATCGAAGTTCAGGGCCTGGTATACGTCATTGTGCCTGGCCGCGATATACTGTTGCCAGTTGGTATTTCCGGCATCTGTGACATAGATATCGCTTTTGAAAAAGTTCAGGGGCAGTGCATGTTTGTCTTTGGTGGTATGCAATTTATCCTTGAACGCATACCATTCTTCTTTTACACCATCGGCCGCGGCATCGCTCAGGGCACCGAAAGCCAGGTTATAGAACATTGCCTGCATGCCACGCTGATGTGCTGCGTCTATATATCCACGTAAGGTAGAAAGATATACATCCCGGTTAGAGAGGTCTTTCCAGACAGCCTGAGGCGCTGCCGCCGATCCTGCCAGGGGCATATGATGCTTGTATTGCCAGTCGTAGAACTGCAGTCCATTGATATGATGACGGGTTAGATCGTCCATCACTTTTTTGATATCGGCATCGGACAACTGTCCGTACTTCGACAAAAATCCATACCTGGGGAATTTTGCCCAGGACGAAGAGATATCGATACCGACGCTGGCATAAATCTTTTCTTTCCCATCTACCGTTTCGTAGATATCCACCATATAGCCTGTAAAATCTGTGGCAGGCGCGGTCCAGGACCAGCTATCCCCGCTGAAAGCGGCATCACTGATGGTTTCCATGAGATGCCTGTACCGTATTTTCAGGTTCCCGGTCAAAGGTTTGTTGATGGAAAAGCGGACCGTTTCACCGGGTTTGTAAACGGCTTTATCTGCATTGATGGTCAGTACAAATGAGTTTCCATAGGTGACGGGATCATTTTGAGGAGTATCTTTTTTACAACTACTCCAGCAAATAGTTCCAGAGATAATAATGCACAGGATCTGCCTACTGCTTCTGAATGCTGATAGTCTCATACAATTGGTTGATAGTAATGGTGTAGTTCCCTGCTTCCGTGATCTTCCATTTGAAGTCCGGGCTACCGCCTGGTACGAATTTCATTTGCGTGCTGCCGGGGCCCGATGCATTGAGCACAGGCATGAAGAAATCTCCACCCCAGTCGCCCGTTTCCACTGGCAGTTTGAGCTCGCCTACTTTCAATGGTCCGCTCCATTTGAATACATTGGGATCGGCAGGATCCACCACCATTGGTGTGGGATTATCGATATTCCATCCGGTGGGCGTGGCATCTCCTACCATCCATACCTGTGCGAAAGGCGTGAATGGTTTGATGTTCATGGTCATGGCCTGGAGATCGAGCCTGATCTTGTACGCACCGGGATTGGTGATCTTCCATTTCAGGTCGGGACTGCCATTCATCACCAGTTGCAGGCCGGTTTCCGTGATGGCCGGATTATTGGTGAGCGGCATATAATAATCGGTGTTGAAATTGCCGGTGGATACAGGTATCTTGAATTCGCCTGCTTTGAGTATACCATTGAAGGTGAAGGCAAACAGGTTGGAAGAGTCCACGCGCATTTCATCAGGGTTCTGGATATCCCATCCTTTGGGCATGGCATCGCCCAGCACCCAGAGACGTTTGTAAGGCGGCTCGGCACTTTCCATCACTTCGATGGTGAGATCCAACAGGTTCACCGACACGCTGTATATGCCGGATTTTGCGATGGTAAGTTTATCATCAGGCTGATTATCATTCTCACGTAAAACAATATGCGCAGCATCGGCTCCTTTGTTATAAGATGGGGTGAATTGTCCCAGGGTAGTGATCAGCTTGAACTCACCTGGCGCCATCAGGCCCTGCCAGTGGAAAAGCCCTGCCTGCGCAGGATCGGCCGTCATGGCCGTTGCATTGCCTGCATCCCAACCGTTGGGGGTGGCATCGCCCAGGAGGTACAGGGTGGTAGACACGGGTTTGTAGGGCGTTACCAGGAAACTGAACAAAGCGGATGAGTCTTTCGTACCTGCACCGTCATCCACCGTGGCGATCACCTTCGCCTGTAAGGCGGTTTCTGCGCCGGGAGCCAGGCCCCATTTCGTCAACAGGAGATCATTCAGTTCTTTCACTGAATATTTTTTGGAAAGCGTAGCCTTACCAAGATCTTCCGTGAGGGCCTTGCTGAAATTGTTTCCCTGTACATCCAGTTTCAGCACATAAGAGATACTGGCATTGGTGCCATGGTTGGAGCCGGAGGTCCAACTGATGACGATACCATCTCCCGACTCGTTCTTCTGATTGAGCACTACTTTATTGGTGTTGGCCGATACCTGGAGTGGTACGCTACCCTTATCGATTTCTTTATAATCTTTCCGGCAACCCAGCACCAGCGCAAGGGCCAGCAAGGGCAACCAATTCTTTATGATGGATGAAGCAATCATAACTGATTGTTTAAAGTTGGAGTTGAGCTTTTAGTAGTCTTTGTTTTGAGACAGATTGGGGTTGGCATCTCTTTCTTTCTGCGGAATGGGCAGCAGCAGGTGTTTGGCGGCAGCATTGGTCTTGCCGATACTGTGCAAAAAGTTCAGGCCATACTGTCCATTATTCACGCGGATGAGATCGAACCAGCGATGTCCTTCAAAGGCCAGTTCCATTCTTCTCTCATGCAGTATCTTTTCACGAAGCGCTGCCTGGTTGAGGCCTGTAACATCCGTGAGCCCTGCCCGGTTACGAACACGGTTGAGCGGACCACCTGCATTGATGCCTGCGCTGGCTGCCTGCGCTTCTGTGCCGCGCCCCAGCTCATTCAAAGCTTCGGCATACATCAGCAGCACATCGGAAAAGCGAAGTACGGGCCAGTCGGAAGGATTAGTATCATAATCAGAAGAGATGGATTTCGGCACCAGGAATTTGCGGAGATTGTATCCCGTTCCGGAATAACTGGCTTTGTACACTTTTCCATCAAAGTCGGGGCAACCGGCATACAGGATGGTCTTGTCCTTCCTGTTATCATTGGCTTCATATGCATTCACGAATTCCTGTGTGGGCTGGTTCCAGCCATACCCTCCGCCTACAAAATCCGAATTGCGGGGGCCGGTGAAAGTGCTTACCCAACTGGCCTGGTTCTCGTTATCCCAGAAACTGTAGCTGGTCTTACCATAGTACTGCACTTCAAAAAGGCTCTCGGCAGAGTTCTTGGTACGAGGGTCGAAATTATCGCTGTAATTGGCATTCAGCGCATAGCCCATACCGTTAAGCTGGCCGTAGAGATCCACCACTTTCTGATAATTACCCAGGGTGAGATATACTTTCATCAACATGCCGATAGCGGCTCCTTTGGTAGCGCGACCGATATCGCTGCCACTGTACTCTGCTTTTGCAGGCAGGTTGCCGATCGCTTTCGTCAGATCATCGATGATCAGTTCATACACTTTATCTTTTGAAGTACGTGCAGGGCGTAGATTATCGGAAGGCGTTTGCGGATCGGTGATCAGTGGCACATCTCCGAAGAGTTGTACCAGGATGAAATAATAATGCGCCCGGAGGAACTGTGCTTCACCAGTGACGCGGTTCTTCAGGCTTTCGCGGATGGACATGGTGGGCACATTCTTCAGCACCAGGTTGCACCGGAGAATACCGGGCGCCGGTCCACGCCAGATATCCAGCGCAGCGGCATTGTCCGTAGAGGTAACGAAATTGGCGATATCCTGCGTTTCGATACCATCCGTTCCACCGCCTGCGCCTACCAGGCTATTACCGGCCCATATATCGGTGGTCCACATACGAAGATTGTATAGTTTGGGCCATTGCAGTGGTTGGTATGCCCCGTTGATGCCGGCGATGGCATCGTCTTCCGTTTGCCAGAAATTGGAAGTGTTCACGGAGTCCAGCGGAACCTTATCCAGGAATTTGCTGCAACTGTTCAATAACAGTGCGGCTGACATGATCGGGATATAGAGAAGCGATTTCATATGCAAGTTTTGAGAATTAGAAACTAATATTGATTCCGGCACTGATGGTCCTGGTAACGGGGTACACATTCAGATCGATGCCATTGGCAGGCACTTCCGGATCAAAGCCTGTGTACTTCGTGAAAGTGGCCAGGTTCTGGCAGGAGAGATACACTCTCAGGCTGCTCATCTTTGCACGCTGCACAATGGAACGGGGCAGTGTATATCCCAGCGTAATATTCTTGATTCGGAGATAAGAGCCATCCTCTATGAACCGGTCACTCACTCTCGTATTCTTGTTGGGATCATTGAAAACCGCGCGGGGCATGGAATTGCTGGTTCCCTCTCCTCTCCACCTGTCAAGCACTGCGGTGGTCTGGTTCTGTGCCACGGCCATACCTTCCTGCCAGATGCGGTTGGCATTGTAGATATCATTGCCGGCAATGCCCTGAAGGAAGATGCTCAGATCGAATCCGTTCCATGCGAAATTGTTGTTCATCGCAAAAATGAAACGGGGATTAGGGTTGCCGATGAAGGTGCGGTCATTATCATCTATTTTTCCATCATTGTTGAGGTCCCTGAATTTGATATCACCGGGAGAGGTCCTGTTATTGGCATCTGCGCCCGGTACCTGCACTGCCCAGGAATCCACTTCTTTTTGATTCTGGAAAACACCGGCCGTTACAAATCCATAGAACTCATTGATCGGATATCCGCCGGGATGTTGTATCGCCAGGTTCTGGTTGAGACCGATACTGCCCACATACAATGGAACACTATCGTTCAGGCTCAGGATCTTGTTCTGGTTATAGCTGATATTGAAGCTGGTATTCCACTCGAATTCGCCGGTGATATTCTTCGTATTCACATTCAGTTCTATACCCCTGTTCTGCACTTTACCAAAATTGATGCTGGGCACCACGATATCAGAATATCCGGTGGAGATGGGAACGCACATTGGCACCACCCTATCCTT
>JAGIAP010000376.1 GCA_017744805.1 Chitinophagaceae bacterium
CCCGGAGGAAATCTGCTAAAAAGAAAAGTTCCATGTAAAATAAGTGGATCCAGGACCAGCCTTTACATTAGTATCAGCTATGAAAACAACTGGAAGCTGTTTGTATCTCCAACTGAAAAACGGGATGGTACAACAGCTTCCCCTATTTATGGATGTAATTTCTTCAGCAGATCCATCAGTATCTTTTCTTCATCTTTTTCCCGCTGCATACGCACCAGGTATTTTTTAAGACCTTCTTCCTCGTACAGGCGGATGATGCCGGGATGTACATAGTATTTTTTGCAGACCGTTCTCGTATTCCCTAACAGGGCGCTCACTTTATCCAGCGCTTCCAGGACTTTCTTTTTCCTTTCATTCAGCGTTTGGGCGTCATCGAAAGCTTTGATGCTTCGAAGCATATTGAGCGTACCTGCCCAGGTACGGAAATCCTTGGAAGTAAAATCCTCTCCTGTAGCCTCCCGGATATAATCGTTCACCATTCCAGAATCGATGCTTTTGTGATGGCCTTCTGTATCGAAATACTGGAATAGTTCTTTTCCGGGTATATCCTTGCAGGCCTGCACGATTGCTGCCAGTTTCTTGTTGCGGATACTGATCTTGTGGGCGATCCCTTTCTTGCCTTTGAAAGTGAATTTGATATCGCTTCCATTTACCTGAACATGGTTGTCTTTGAGGGTAGTGAGGCCGTAGGATCCATAGAGTTTTTCATAATCACTGCTGCCTACCCGGATATAGGTCTTTTCCATCAGGCTGACGACGGTGGCGATCACTTTCTCTTCTGTAAGTTCGGGCTTTGTCATATCTTTTCTTACCCGTTCCCTGAGGAGTGGCAATGCTTTGCCGAAAGCGGGAAGCCGGTGGAATTTCGTTTCATTACGCCAGTTGGCCCATTGCGGGTGGTAGCGGTATTGTTTGCGTTGTGCCTGGTCCTTACCCGTTGCCTGCAGGTGCCCATTTTCTTTAGGGCATATCCATACCTCCGTCCAGGCGGGAGGAATGGCCAGTTTCCTGATGCGGGCCAGGATGGCGGGGTCCGTTACTTTTTTTTGATGGTAGAAAAATGTAAACCCTTTACCTGCTTTCTTTCTCCGGATGCCTGGCATGGAGTCCTCAACATAGAGAAGGGATACCAGTTCTGCACTGGTTTGATAATCCCTGTTCAATTCCAATAGCTCTTTATCCGAGAGGTGTACGGAGGATAGCTCTTCAGGCATCTCGTTTGGTTTTATTGGCGTCTTTGTTTTTGCGCTGCTGGTTCTCTTCTGCTTCATCGATGCTATGTGTTGTGTGTAAGCCTGCTTCTTTTTCCGCCAGTTTTGAGATGCGGATATAGAATTTTTTGATCACAGCCAGTTCTTCTTCCGTGAGGTCTTCAATATCTACCAGTCTGTTACTGGCGTTCTCATGGCTGGCGATCAGTTCGTTCAGTTTCAGGTGAACGGCCAGTGTATCGCGGTTTTGCGATTGCTGGATGATGAATACCATCAGGAAAGTGATGATGGTAGTGCCTGTATTGATCACCAGTTGCCAGGTGTCGGAATAATGGAAGACGGGCCCCAGGGCTGCCCAGCAAATGACGATGACAGCGGCCGAGATGAAGGCTACAGGACTACCTGCTGCTTTGGTGACCGTTGTCGATATCTTTGTAAAGAGCCTTGATAGTTTGTTCTTTTTCTTCTTTTTCATTGTAGCCCGTTTTTCTATACATATAAAAAAGTCAGACCAACAGGTGGTCTGACTGACTTCAAAAACCTAAACCCATAAACCTATAGTGCAGAGAATTTATTCTTCTTCTTGTCCGGCTTCATAGTTGATATTGTTCTCAGCAATGCTGGTGAGCAATTCATCGGCTGCTTTTTCTTCTTCCAGTGTCTGATGCAAAATTGCTGCCACATCATCCATGCCGAATGTGCGGGCGAGGGTGGTAAGGCATCCATAGCTGGCGATCTCATAGTGCTCTACTTTTTGGGAGGACATGATGATGCCTACATCGCGGGTGAGGGAACCCGCCTCTGTTTCTTCTACAATGGAATCCGCTTCTTTCTTAAGGCCTTCCATTGCTTCGCATTTTTTTGCCTGGGGTCGTTTGCCAAGGATCCCGAAGATCTGCTCCAGTCTTTCCACATGGGTTTCCGTTTCTTCTTTGTGTTCCATGATGGCATTCTTCAATTCTTCTGTGGTAGCGGCCTTCGCCATTTTGGGTAATGCTTTGGTCAAAAGTTTTTCAGCATAGTAGATATCCTTGAGTTGGTCCACAAAAAGTTTCTCCAGCATTTCATCCATACCTGCTTCCGCAACATCCGATTGGGATGAGCTACGGTAGCCCGCAGTGGTTTTGGCTCTTCCATTATGCTGTGTTTTGCTGCCTGATCTTTTACTGCTGCCATTGTGAGATGCGGCAGAACGGGTAGTTTTTTTCTTTTCCATGATTGCTATTTTGATAGATGTGAATAATAAAAAGTAATAATGGAATGAAAAAAATAGTGCCAGCGATAATGGAGAAAGAGGGTATTGCTGTAAACAAAAAGCCTTCGCTTTCGCGAAGGCCTTCAACATATTTTCTCTTCGTGTTTTTCCTTCGCTGGCATTATCCAGATCAGGTTCGCAGGTTTGTTCTCAGATCACTTCTTTCGTTGTGAACACCCTGTATTAAAGAGAAATTATGCTTGTATCTAGTTCACTTAAAATACAGTGCCAGAGCTGGTTGTAGCCATAAGTTATTGCCTGTAATTACTTTATGTTTTTTACTGAAATGGGGTCTGTAGATTTATGTCCACGAACAATTGTGCATTACTGTCACAATGACTTTTTCTGCGGACGAATTCAACAGCATCGGTTGAACAAGTTCAATGAAATACTCCCCGTTTTTCAACAGGAATTCAACATCGGTACCACAAATTTGACCCGTTAAAATCCGGGCATACCTTTTGAAAAGTATATAGGTAAAGGAACGGTTATGGTTAGCGAAATACAACAACTGGATTTTCTCCGGGATCGGATCCATGAGATCCGGAGTGCTTTATTTGCCAATACGAGCAATGAGGCATTTAAATTACCTACCTGTATCATTTCCGCGCTGAATATCGACAATGAAGGTAATGTGTGCTTTTTTATTCACAGACCGGATCTGTACATGGAAGAGTATGACATGGAATTCCCTGCTAAGCTGGACTTCTACAGGAAGGGGAAACCTTTTTTCCTGAAGATATCCGGACAGGCACAGATCATTATCGACAAGGACGAGATGTTGAATTACATCGGTCTCCCCGGTAATGTTGATCTGCCCTCTCTTTCAAAATTGCTGCTCGTAAAAGTGAAAGTGGAGCATGCAGAATATTTTGAGGCGAGGCCACATAAACAGAGCTGGCAATGGAAGGACTGGTGGAATCAAATGTGGCATTTCTTCAGCAGAGCAAAAACACAATCTCGTCCACAACATGCTTTAAACATGCGGCCTGCGGCATAATTCTACTCCAATCTTCCCCCGGCGGGAAAGCTGAATGATTTTATTGTCAGTATGACGGGCGCTCCAGGAGGCTGGCAGCCGGGGAAAATTTACTGCCGGTTTGACAATGGATATCCGCCGTCTTTTTATCAAAATTTAATTCCAATAAGCCCGGAGATCGATACTCCGGGCATTTTATTGGTATGTTCCACCGTATATGATCTCAAAGAAACTACTCATTATCCTTATTGCTGTACTGACGGTAATTGCACTTGCCATAATCGGATGGAGCATTTACAAAAAGCATTATCTCCGGTCCAAAGTAAAAGATGTGGTGGCAGATGGCTCCCGGGGATTGTACTCGATCGCATTCGGTAAACTGGACCTGGATGAAGTGAATGGCGATCTCACCGTCACCGATCTTCGACTCCGGCCCGATACCATCCGGTATAACGAACTGGCACAAACGGAAGAAGTACCTCCTATCGTGGCTCACCTGGAAATCCCTTCCCTGAAAGTGGTGGGCGTAAAAACGCCCAAGGCACTTTTGAACAAAGAGATCGAAGGCAGGAAAGTGCTGATCGAGAACCCGCAGATAGTGTTGTTCTTCACCAACAGGGGCAAGGACTCGCTCCGGCGGGTCCCCGACAAGGAGCTGTACGAGCAGTTGCTCGGCAATCTTTCCAAAATAGGCATCGATACGGTGTCCATTGTGAACGCCACCGTGATCACACGTAACCTGAACGATGGAAGGAAGCTGATGCAGTTCGACAGTGTTCGGATCGATCTCTTCAAAGTGGCTGTAGACAGTATTCATGGCAAGGACACCACGAGATTGCTGTTTGCCGAATATGCTTCCATGCTTTGCAAAAAGATCAGTTGGAAAGACAAGCGTGGCCTCTATGAATTCATTGTTTCCGATGTGGATTTCAACTCACGGGGCCAGCGAATGGCCATCAGCCGGATAGGGGTGAATCCGTTGCTGCCTGAGGCTACATTCCTGCAGCAGTTCAAATATGCTACCGACCGTTTTGATATTGAACTGAAAGATGTGCGGATGGTGAACCTGAATGTTGCCTCTCTCATGAAACAATCGATCGCTGCCGATAGCATGATCGTCGGCAATAGCCGGTTCAGGATCTACCGCGATATTTCGTATCCGCATGATGGCCGCGACAGGACCAGCTACCTGCCCCATCAGCAGCTCATGGAATTGCCCGTTCCCTTATCCATCAAAGAGGTGGTCTTCCCTTCCGGTTTTATCGAATACAAAGAAAGGAACAGCAAAAGCGAGCAAAGTGGAAAAGTGCAATTCCATCAGGTAAGCGTTCGCATCAGCAATCTCACCAACGATACCACGATCTTGAAAGAGAATGGCATTTGCAAGCTCCGCTTTCATTCCCGGTTCCTGAACAGGGCGCCCATCGATGCCACTATCCAATTCTACCCCCTGGATGAAAAGGGAAAGTTCACTATCGAAGGCACACTGGGCTCCATGCCTGCCACGGCAGTGAACCAATTGTCTGTTCCCATGGGACTGGCGAAGATCGAGAAAGGCTCCATCCGGAAACTTAGTTTCTCTCTCTCCGGTAATGATTATCGGGCCGATGGGCCTGTCACCATTCTCTACCACGACCTTGGCGTCAGCCTTCTCAAAAAGGACGAGGAGGACAAAAGCCTCGACAAGAAAAAGCTGGCCAGCCTGATGGCCAGGATCATGATCAAAAAAGCCAATCCCGGCAAGAACGACGAAGTACGTACTGCCCATGTCCATTTCGAGCGTGATATCCACCGTTCCTTCTTCCACCTTGTCTGGAAATCCATTTTCGCCGGTGTAAAGGAGAGTGTAGGCATGTAGTGGTTGCCCACGATCCAGAAAAAAACGATGAAAAAGAAAAATGGAGAAATGAAAAAGGAGAATAAGAACAATGAAATTATGGATTATTGAAAAAGGAAAGGAAATAATGAACGCTCTGAAAATAGAAGTGTGTACCTAAAAATGTTCACTTGAAATGACGCGCTCGCGGAGGTCGCCATTTTTTTGGCAGGGTCTCCCGCGGGCCTTGCAAACGTAAGCGAAGGAGGTGAATAGTATTCCCAACTCCCATCTTCCCCCACATAAGTTCCATCATATTCTCCCGCGGCGGTTCGTTTCACCAGCCCGCGGGAGACCCTGCCAAAAAAATGGCGACCTCCG
>JAGIAP010000377.1 GCA_017744805.1 Chitinophagaceae bacterium
CGCGGATACTGCGCATTCCCTGAAGGAGATGCACCTTTACGGTATTGGGGGAAATACCCATTTGCCGGGCTGTTTCTTCGCGGCTCAGCCCTTTCAGCTTGAAAAGCTCGAATGCCTGCCGCTGTGCAGGGGTCAACTGTTCCATGGCCTGCAGTACCAATTTTTCTGCCTCTGAAAAAAGCAGCCTGGCGTCAGCCGGTTCCGTTCCGGTTTCCGGCAACGATTGTACCATTGCTTTTTTATTGGAACTGGCCCGGGCTATATCCCTTACTACATTGAAACAGCGGTTACGCGTGAGGATGAATAACCAGGAACTGAAATTTTCGATGGAAGGGAGCTCCACTCTTTTCTGCCATACCTGAACGAAGATATCCTGTAAGATCTCTTCTGCCAGGAAGCCCGACTCCGTATACAGGAGGGCGATCTCATATACCCTGTCCTTATGACGAATGAAAAGCTGTTCAAATGCTTTTTCATCGCCACCGGCAGTCAAATGCAGGAGTACAGCAGTGTCCTGCATGTTGCGGGTATGGATGGGCTGGGTCAAATCGGGGCTTTGAAGGGAATAAAAGTAGTTCTATTTGCCCATATAACTGAGGCAGGGCCTACAAATTATTCGCCTCCGGCAAACCAACCGGGCGTAGCACCTGGTTGGTCGCCGGAGGCGACAAAAATAGAAATCACTCGCCGGGAGGCGAACGACGGTCAGCACCTGACCTATTTTGCAAACACTTCTTTCAGTTTCGCTTCCAGGTCAGTGGAATACCCGGTATAGCTCTGCACGATCTTCCCATCCCTGTCTATCAGGTACAGTGTAGGGATGCCGCTGAACAGGAACTGGTCCATGGTCTTGTTCTTATCCGGGCTCAGCGTTTGTCCCCATGGCATTTGCTCATCATCCATAGCTTTGATCCAGGCTTTGCGATCGGTATCGATGCTGATGCTGAGCACATCGAAGCCTTTGGCCTTATAGGCATCATAGAGCTCGCGTACTTTCGGGATAGCCTGGCGGCAGGGACCGCACCAACTGGCCCAGAAATCGATGAGCAGGTATTTGCCTTTGTAATCGGCGATGGAGATACTCTTGCCATCAACGGTTGGATAGCTTACAACAGGTACGGGCATGCCGGGCTTCAGCAGTTTTGCCTGTGCGATATTGTCTTCCACTTTTTTCTTGTATTCGGCGATCTCCGTGAACCAGGGATATTTCTGTTTCAGGTCGGTGAGGATGGGCAGGATGAAGTCCTGGTTCTTTTCCCAGTTCAGCATCTTGATACCTGCCAGTGCCACGGGCCTGTCTTTATACGCACGGATGGCCACTTTCAGCCTGTCGCGGAAATCATCACCCAATGTTTTGTAAGGGTCGAGGCCTTTGAGGTAAGAGCTCCAACTGGTGTCCGCCACTTTGCCGGCAAAATACATTTCTCTGCTCACTGCGATCATCGTTTGGTAATCGCGGTACACCATATGGTTCACGAGGTTGAGGAACTGGTTGTCTGCAGAGCCTTCGATGAAGATATAGGGATTGTTCTTGATCTTCATTTTAGCGGTATCATAGCCGCGGCAGTTGATGGTGGCGTCAGCATCTCCCCAAACGGTGATGCGGTCCCATTTCAGGATCTCCAGGTCATAGAACCTGGGCCTGCTGGCGTCGATGGTGAACTGCCATTTGCCATCCTCCTTCACTACAACGGAGTCGATAGCCTTGTATTCCCTTCCATCCCTGAATCCGATCCAGACCTTGTTGTTGGCGGCATATTTCTCGGGATTGAGGAACTGTACCTGTCCCTTTATCACGATATTCTTCTTTTTTGCTTTGGTCTGTGCCCCTGCCGTTGCCGCAGCAGTAAGGGCTAAAGCGAATACAAAAATCCTTTTCATTGTTGCTAATGCGTTTAATTGAGGGGAAAGATAATATGGATACAATCCCCAATTGAAGCCATTACACCAATTGCATGTTCCGCTTGACCAACTGAAGCGGGAAGCCTTCCAAAAAAAGTAATCAAAGAGTAAAAAATGTCAGGCCAGATCAGAGCTGGATCCAGGTTCGATATATCAGGTCAACCTTATTTCAAATGCTCAGTAAAGAATTTTTCCAGCTTATTGAAAGGTATCAGATCGGTTTTATCGTACAGATCCACATGGCCGGCACCTTTCACATAATACAGCTCTTTAGGCATTGCTGCCCGTTTGTATGCATCTTCGCTGAATTCCTTTGAATGGGCTCTATCACCTGTAATGAAAAGTAAAGGACGAGGCGAAATAGTTTCAATATCGTTGAACGGGTAGAAATTCATGAACCTTGTATTGCTGCTCAACACAGGATGGGTCGTCAATTCCGGGGTACTGCTTTGGGGAGTGTATTCTCCTCTCGGGGTGCGGTAGAATTCGTAAAACTCGCGTTGGATGGGGTTTGTATTCTCATCCAAAACATGGCAGGTTCCGCTGGTGTATTGCGTTTCACCGCCAGTGAACTCGGCATAGCGTTGTTGGGCGGCTTCGACAATGAGCTGTTTCCGTTGTTCGATTGTTTGTGATCTGTTCAGGGCATTGCGGTTGGCTTGCCCCATATCGTACATACTGACCGTTGCTATGGCTTTCATCCTTGGGTCTATTTTGGCCGCGCTGATCACAAAGCTTCCGCTTCCGCAGATGCCGATCACACCTATTCTATCTCTATCCACAAAGGGACGTGTGCCCAGGAAATCAACGGCTGCGCTAAAATCCTCTGCATAGATATCAGGCACCACCAATTGTCGTGGCATTCCCTCGCTTTCACCCCAAAAAGACAGGTCGATGGCCAGGGTGATGAATCCACGTTCCGCCATATTGGAAGCATAAACGTCGGCACTTTGTTCTTTAACAGCGCCCATGGGATGGCCAATGATAATAGCAGGGTGTTTTTGATCTTTTTCGAGTTCTTTATGAACAAACAAATGTCCAACCACTTCCATATTGAATTGATTGCTGAATGATACTCTATACAACTCCACTTTATCGCTTACCTTGAAGGTTGTAAAATCCCTGGCTGATATGCGCTCCATGGTAATTGCTTTTTTAGTTTGTGCAAATGCCTGTCCCAACAGCATAAGGGACAAAACAAACATGACTCTTATTATTTTCATCGATGGATAGTATTCAGTGTGGATACAATATTTTTTCCGTGCTACCCGACGGTTTTGATGATCCTTGCAGGAATACCTCCCACGATCGTATTGTCAGGAACATCCTTTGAAACAACCGCGCCTGCAGCTACGATCGCATTCTCGCCAATGGTCACTCCGGGAAGGATGGTTGCATTAGCTCCGATCCAGGCGTTTTTCCTGATATGGATAGGTTGAGGGACCAGCGCATGCCTGTCTTCCGGCGAAACCGGATGCCCTTCCGATAAAATACTTACTTTGGGGGCTATCAATACATTGTCATCGATAGTGATCCCACCCAGATCCAGGAAAGTACAATCGAAATTGATGAATACATTTTTCCCGATCCTGATATTCTTTCCGTAATTGATATGCAGGGGCGTGAACACTGCTACACTTGCATCGATCTGGCTCTCCGTGATCTGGCTCAACAGAGCTCTTATCTCTTTCGGGTCTGCAGCATTGTTCATCTGCACAAGCAATTTTTTGGTAGCGTATGCGGCCTCTCTCAACCTATGGGCCTGCGGATCATCAGACGATATGGTGTAGCCGTTCCTGAGGCGTTCAAAAATATCTTGTTCGTTTGTCATCATAGCTTTGTTTATGCAAAGGTCGAAAGCATCAACGGGATTGATTTATACAGGATACAGCAGTTTTTACCAGTTTTACCGATTTTGCCTTCAGGAGCTCATATATGGAGACAGATGGGTTAAATTTGTATGGCAATGATCACCTTATGGAACATTTTGACCGAATAGATACTGTAAAGCATTATAATGATTATGCCGGAGTGGACACATTGCATCCGTTGGTCAGTGTTGTCAGTTTCAGCAAGTTACCCTTTATACGCAATTTCAGGCGGTATATGGGGATCTATGCAGTATTCCTGAAAGATACCAAATGCGGCGACATTATCTATGGCGGCCAACCTTATGATTATGAAGACGGCACACTGGTTTTTGTATCTCCGGGACAAGTTTACGGGATCGACAACCAGAGTGTAAATGATAACCCGTCAGGATATGGTTTGCTTTTCCATCCCGATCTGATCGCAGGCACCCATTTGGCAAAAACCATCAGGGAATACTCTTTCTTTTCTTATGAAGTGAGGGAAGCCCTGCACTTGTCAAAGAAAGAGCGGAATACCATCGTAGAATGCTTTGAAAAGATCGCTTCCGAAATTGAACAGAATATCGACAAGCATAGTAAAACGCTGATTGTATCGAATATCGAATTGCTCTTGAATTATTGCATGCGATTCTATGACCGTCAATTCATTACCCGAAGCCATGCCAATAAAGATATTTTAGTACGGTTTGAAAACCTGTTGAACGATTATTTCTCCTCCGGCAAGGCGGAATATACAGGCCTGCCTTCCGTTAGCTGGTGCGCAGAACAATTGCATCTTTCTCCCAATTATTTTGGCGACCTGATCAAAAAGGAAACGGGCAATACGGCCCTGGATCATATCCAATCCAAACTGATCGAAGAGGCCAAACTCAGGATATTCGATACTTCCAAAACCATCAATGAGATTGCCGCTGAATTAGGCTTCAGGTACCAACAGCATTTCACTCGTTTATTCAAGCAGAAAGTGGGAATAACACCCAATGAGTACAGGAGTGTGAACTGAAATGTATAGCGTTTTCCTGTTTTCATCCTTCATTTGCCGGAACTGGTCATACAATCCGATAACAGAACCATATTTTTGTAATCTTCATACGTACAGAAAATTTGGATCACGGATGTCGGTAGAATTATTCAAAAGGCCCTGGGTTTCTTTCCTGGTACATTTGGTGGCCTGGGAAGCATTGTATTTTTTGATGGGACTGCCCACCATTCTGGCAGCGCAGTACAAGAACTGGGACAATTTCTTCTTCAATTACGGAATGCTGGGCGTAGTGAACTTCATCCTTTTCTACGGATGTGCTTTCTACCTGGTACCTGCCTTGTTGATCAAAAGAAAGAAGACGGTATTGCTGGTGATCATATGCATAGTGCTTGCATTTGTATTCACCTTCATCAAGTTCAAACTGGAGCACTGGAATTTCCAGATCCAGTTTACCAAAGCAAAGGCACAGTATGATGCTATTGTTGTACAGGGCAGCAATTTGGGCCCCGGCAACAAAACTGGTCGCTCCTTCCCTGCCATGCCCATGAGCCCGCTGCAACTGGGCAACTACCTCAGGGCCTATATCTGGTTCAGTTTCCTGATCATCATCATCGCCTTCACATACAGGTTGCTGCTGGTATGGTACGGCCACGAGAAAGTGCGCAAGGATCTGGAGAACCAGAAATTACAGGCTGAGCTGAGTTTCCTCAAAATGCAGATCAATCCGCATTTCCTCTTCAATGCCCTCAACAATATTTACAGTATGGCCGTATTGGAAAGAGCGCAAAAAACCGGTAATGGTATCATGAAGCTCTCCGAAATGATCCGCTACATGCTGTATGAAAAAGAAGATGATCAGAACCGTGT
>JAGIAP010000378.1:0-257 GCA_017744805.1 Chitinophagaceae bacterium
AACTGAATCCCAATACCATCAGGAGGCTTGCTATTGTTATCAGCTTATTCATATCTCGTAGCATTTGATATTAGTAATTAGGATTGTTGGGATAGAGGTTCGGATTCTTTCCAAGTTCTCCTCCGGGGATCGGCTCATAATATGATCTCTTGTCGAAATTGTAGTTGCGGCCGAAGGTTTCCTGTTCCTTGAGGAAGATGTATTTCTGCTCATCGAATACGTAGTAAGGCATGAGACCTTTGAAACGCGCGTTGTTG
>JAGIAP010000378.1:267-5616 GCA_017744805.1 Chitinophagaceae bacterium
TTGTTGAGGATCACGTCGGCGGTTCTCCACCTGCGGATATCCCACCAGTAATGGTTCTCGAAAGCGAGCTCCATGCATCTTTCATTCCTGACAGACTCGATGGTGACCTGTGGCAGGTTGAGCGGCGTGGCGCCACCTCTTTCACGGATCTGGTTCACGCATGTGCGCGCATCATCCGGACGGCCGGTCTCGATGGCCGCTTCTGCACGGTTCAGCAACACTTCAGCATAGCGGAATTCGATCCAGTGAGTGATGCTGGTGAAGAGATCGCATTCGGCCTGTGGCCTTCTGTAGTCTATGTACTTGCGCACATAGAAGCCCGAACGCGTGTTCTGATCGCCAACGGTGGAAATGCCCGTCATCCCGATCACCTGTTTGCCCTGGTACACCGCATCGGTGGAACTGGCCAGGATATAGGTCCTTGCGCCATCGGGCTTGGCTACTTCCGCAGCAGCCGTGCCGCTGAAGGAAGGATAGATACCACGCTGTACATCGAATTTGAGACCACGCAAAGTAGCGCCGGGGAAGTACACGGTAGCCAGGAGACGCGGCTCCAGGCCCTGGAATATTTCGGACTGATCGTTATAGCGTTTGGGGGTTCCGTCGGGATTGGTCACATTCAATGTACCGAAGCGCTCTACAAATTCCAGTGTCGGATAAGCGCGGCTCAGGCCATTGGCCGTCATGAACCTGGGAGAGAAAGTGGCGTCCCAGCTATGCGCCGTTCTACCGGGCACCGAATAATCGCGCACGAGGATATTCTCCGGGCTTTCATTATCGAGGAAGGTCATCACATAGTTCAGCTCTTTGTTGGCGTTCTTCTGGTAGAGCGAGTACTTGCCTTCCAGGAGTTTGGCAGCGTCCCATGCTTTGTTGTAAAAACCTTCTGCCTTGTCTGCGGGAACGCCAACAAATCCCTGTGATCTGGCATCACCATCCACAAAGTTGACGGAGCCGTAACGCGCAATGGATCCGGCATAGAGCATGGCCCTCGATTTCAGGGCAGCAGCTACATATTTGTTGGCACGTGCGGTCTGGCTTACTTCGGGTAGCATGGAGTATGCTTTGTCCAGGTCCTCGCCTATGAAATTCCAGCAATCCTCTTCTTTGTTGCGTGGCACCTGCAGTTCCTCGATGGTTTGTTCGGGATAGTTCTGCACGGCGGTAACGATGGGAATGCCGCCATATCTTTTCACGAGTGCGAAATAGTAGTAAGCTCTCAGGAAATAGGCTTCACCCAGTAATTCATTCACTTTGTTGCCGGGATATTTATCGGAATATTTCGGCAGTGTTTCAATGAAGTAGTTCACGGCGCGGATATCGGCATAGGGCCAGTATCCGAAGCCGCCGGCAAAATCCAGACCGCCCCAGGGACCGATCATTTCACCGCAGCCGGCGCCGGAATGCCAGAAATGTTCCCACTCGTGGTGGAGATTGAAGCCCCACTGGCCGTCGCGACCACCGGGACGGTAACTGAAATCTTCGATCGGTAGTTTCCGGTATACCTGCGCCAGGTAGGTATTGATACCGGCCTCGGTACTGAAGATCTGATCATCATTTAACACGTTCACCGGCTCGATGTCCAGCTTCTGGCAAGAGCTGATCACAAACAACAGCGCGATGAGAGTGCAATAGATTTTATGTAAGGTTTTCATCCGTAATGTTTTTCGTTGTATCAAAATGTGATGCTCGCTCCTACGTTGTAAGTCCTGTTAAGCGGGTATTTGTAGCCACCCAAACCATATCCGAAACCTGCATCAGGCTGCTGACCGGGGTGTTCCGGATCGGCATTCCTAAGATTGGTGATGGTGAGGAGATTGTATGCATTCACATAGACCCTGAAATTCTTCACATAGATCCTTCTGAGCAGCGACTGTGGCAGCGTATATCCCAGCTCTAGCGATTTGAGGCGAACGTAGGATGCATTCTGCACGGCCTTTGTTCCTTCCGGCCGTGGAGAGCCCATGGCAGGATATTTTCCGGACACCCATTTCGTGTTGGGATCAAACACATTGTCATCGGGATTCACAGTATGCCAGCTATCGAGGAACTGGGTAAGTGCGCTGCGTTCGTACATCAGCGGCTCCAGGAACTGCTCGTCGAACATTACGTACACACCGGCTGATCCGGCAAAGAGCGCCGTAAGATCGAAGCCTTTGTAGGAAGCGCCTAGCGTAAGGCCGTAGTTGATCAGCGGGATCTCTTTGGTTGCGATCGGGTGATCATCCCTTCCATCGATGACACCATCTTCATTCCAGTCCTGGTAGTAATAATCACCGGGGATCACATTATTGTTACCACCACCGGTATTGGTCTTGTGGTTGTAGATCTGATCATAGCTGGTGAACTGACCAGCATAGTCCTTGCCCCACCAGATATTGGTGTACCGGTTGCTGCGCTGGTTCCTCCAGTTCTCGTAGGAGTTACCGGCACGGCCTTCGGTCACATGCAGCATTTGCGTACGTGCCTGACTGATATTACCGGTGATATTGATGCCCACACCATCGATTCGGTTGCGGTGTGTCAACTGGATCTCCCAGCCCTGTGTTCTGTCGCCATCGAGGTTCTCATCGGCGAGGGTAATACCGGCAGTACCGGGAAGGGATACCTGCTTTTTGGCAGGAAGGCCTTTACGATCTCTTCTGTATACTTCCAATACCGCGTCCAGCTTACCATTTAGCGTAGTGAGCTCCACGCCGATATTGCTGGTATGCGCAGTGAACCAGGTAAGATCGGGATTGATGGCATCGCGGGCGGCAGAGCCTTTTACAAACTGACCATTGAAGATATAGCCCCAGATAGTGTTGTCGTTGGGATTGATGGTGGGATAGTTGAAACCGGCGATATACTGGAATGCGGTACTGTTATCATCACCGGTGATACCGTAAGATCCCCTGATCTTCAGGTTGGAAAGATATTTGGGATTCACGATCTTCTGGAACCAGGGCTCTTTGCTCACCACCCAGCCTGCAAAGAATCCGGGAAAGAAGCCCCAGCGTTCTTTACCGGGTTTGTATTTGTTGGAGCCGTCGTAACGGAAAGTGAACTCGGCGAGATATTTTCCACGGAAGTCGTAGGTAGCTCTTCCCACAAGGGCCTGGGTGGCAATTTCGCTTACACCATTGGGATAGGTGTTACCGATCTGTCCGTCATCATCACCGCCAAAAAGGAAATCGAGCGGCAGGCTCATATTGCGGGAAGCATAGATATTGTCGCCCTTGTAATGGCTTTGCTCGTACAATACCATACCGGTAACGTTATGATCCCGGAACAAGGTGTTGGCATAGTTCAGGCTTAGCTGTGCCAACTGGGAAGCATTGTTGTAGTAGTTACGGGTGAGGTTGGCCGGGCTGTTCACCACGGAAGGGATATAGGTATCCGTACCAGGTGCGTAAGTGTACAGTGTATAGGTTTTCTTATAGTCTGAATTGTCGTCTATGTTATAGCCATAGTTGTACATGGCCCTTGCCTTCAATCCCTGAACGTAAGGGATATCGTATTCGAGACTGAGTTGCCCCTGTACATTTTTCTGAGTTCTTTTTCTGTAACCAACCTGGTCTGAATTGGAGATCATGATGGGGTTGGCATTCTCATCTATCACAGACGGGTATTTCGGATTGTTATTGGCATACATCTGTTTGATGGGGATCTGGCTCCAGGTGTATTTGAAGATGGTCCAGAGATCCTGGAAGGGCTGGTCTTTCTGATCGATATGCCCGCTCACCAGTGCTTGCGCACGCAGGCGGTTGGTGATCTTCAGGTTGATATTGGAGCGGAAGTTCCAGCGATCGTACCCGATATCATCCGTTTTGAGTACGCCACTTTGTTTCAGATAGCCCACGTTGAAGAAGTATGTGGCTTTGTCTGTACCCCCGTTGATGTTCAGGTTATGCTGAACCTGTGGAGCAGTTTTATTGAAAGTGGAACCGATCCAGTCTGTAGCCTTGAAACGTCCTTCCAGCCAGGGTTGGAAGTCTTCATAGGAATAAGCGGGATCGGCATTGCTGATGAAGTTGTTGGCAAAAGACCTTTTGCTTTTTTCGTTGGAGAGCATCATGAAATCGAGAGGGCCAACGCCTTCGGGCATACCGAGGAACTGTTGCATGGCAAGGTTCACGGAATAGTTGATATCGAACTTACCGTTGTGGTTGCCTTTTTTGGTGGTGATCAGGATCACACCATTGGCGGCCCTTACGCCGTACACGGCGGCGGATGCGTCTTTGAGCACGGAGATGCTTTCGATCTCATTGGGGTCCATCTTTTCAAAACCTCCTCTTGGCACACCGTCGATCACTACCAGCGGGGCGGAACCAAAACCACGGATATCGAAAGTATTCTCATAGGCTCCAGGTTCGGCAGTACGCTGCACCATGCGGAGGCCGGGGATCTTACCGGTGAGCATATTGGCCACGCTCTCGTTCTTGGTTACCACTATCTCACTGCTCTTCAACTGTGAGACCGAACCGGTGAGGGTGGCTTTTTTCTGGGTACCATACCCTACCACCACCACGTTCTCCAGGCTTGAATCGGCAGCGGCCAGGGAAACGTTGATGACGGTCCTTGTTCCGATATTCTCGGTAGCAGGCTTCATACCCACATAGGAGAAGATCAGGTGTGTGGCGCGTTGCGGAATGGTGATGCTGTAATTACCTTCTGAATTGGTAGTTACTGTGATCTTTCCTGTGCCCGAAGCCACCGTTACGCCACTGAGCGGTGAATTGTTTTGTGCATCGGTTACTTTACCTGTTATTGTTTTCTGCTGTGCTGCGGCAAACAGCGGAAGAGAGCAGAGCAATAGCAGTGCATATCTTAGAACTTTCATAATACTTTGATATAAGAATTAAAGGATAATGACATAAGCAGTGTCTGAAATAATCCACCAGCGGGCGTTATGGCGGCAATTGATTTTTTTCGAATGTCATAGCAGCAGTTTTTCGGGTTAATTAAAAAGTTTGTTTGGTTTGGGCCCCATTTCCAGTTCAAGGGTTCCACCGTTCATGAGGTCCTGATGGGTGAACCAGAGTGTATGTAATGGTTTTCCGTTCAGGGTAGCTTTCTGGATATACTTGTTCACCACAGAGCACTGATTGGCCCTGACGGTGAACTGTTTTCCATTGGTAAGCCGGATGCTGACCTTGCTGAACAAGGGGCTGCCGATAGTGTATACGGGCTTTCCGGGTGTAACGGGATAGAAACCCATGGCAGAGAATACCACAAAGGCGCTCATGCCTCCTCCGTCTTCATCACCGGGTATACCAAATACATTGTCGCCGAACCAGGCATCCAGCAAAAAGCGTATGCGCTTCTGCGTTTTCCAGGGTGCATCGGTGAAGTTGTACAGGTATGGGA